>DATIDU010000185.1:0-8267 GCA_035456145.1 Gaiellales bacterium
CCTCGATCTTCTTGAAGATGACGGGGCGCGGCAGGACGTAGCCCTCGCGCGCGTCGCCCGGCCGGCGGTAGAAGGCGCAGAAGGAGCAGTCGGTGTAGCAGATGTTCGAGTAGTTCAGGTTGCGGTCGACGATGAACGTGACCACACCCGGCTCGGAGCGGCGGTTTCGCAGCTCGTTGGCCGCCCGGCCGACGGCCACCAGGTCGCGTGAGCGCAAGAGCTCGGCGGCGTCGGCGTCCGAGATCCGCTCGCCCTCGAGGGCGCGGTCGAGGACATCGGCGACGCTCATCCGGCCACCTGCGCCGGCTCGGCGAACCGCAGCTCGGGCACCGCGTCCAGTTCCCCGGCCAGGTGGGCGAGCTCGAAGAACCTGACGACGCCCATCCGCTCGCGCGGGCCGAAGTGGTAGCGGAGCTTCTCGAAGTAGCGGGCGAGGAACCCGGCCGGCCACCCATATTCGACGGCGGCCTGGCGGGCCAGCGCCTCGGGCTCGGCGCGGGCGACCGCGAGCGAGCGCAGGTGGGCGCGCTCGAGCTCCTGCAGCCCCTCGGTCACCTCCTCGCGGCACGCCCAGACGGCGTAGACCATGGGAAGGCCGGTGCGCTCCTGCCACAGCCGGCCCAAGTCGTAGTGCGGCGTGGGATCCTCGAACGCGCTTCGGAGCGCCGCATCGCCGATCAGCATGCGGGCGTCGGCGGGATGGTCGAGCGGCACGAGCTCGACGTCGCCCAGCAGCACCTTCGTGAGGACGACCGAGGTCGCGCTCTCGGGCGTGACCGCGACCGTCCGCACCTGTTCGAGCGGACGGCGCGTAATGAGCTGGATCGAGTCGACGGCCCCCTCGGTCGACACGCACAGCTCCGGGAGGAGGCGCAGCCTGTCGGCGTTTCGGGCGTACTCGATCGACGAGATCGGGGCGACGTCGATCTCGCCGGCCATCAGGCGGCGGTTGAGGTCGGTCGGAACTCCGGAGACCTGCTCGACGTCGACGCCGGCCAGGTCGTAGAAGACCGGCGCCATGTTCGCGTAGGAGATCCGGCCGAGCCGCAGCGTCACGCGAACGTCCTCAGGGCGTTGTAGAGCGTGTCGCGCTGCACCGGCACCCGGCCGGCCTCGCGGATGAGCGACACGAGGCTCTTGATCTTCTCCTCCTGCGGCGTCACCGCGCCCGCGGCGTGGGCGATCTGCTCCTCCATCACCGTACCCTGGATGTCGTTCGCCCCGAAGTGGAGGGCCACCTGGGCGAGCGGCGTCGAGATCATGATCCAGTAGGCCTTCACGTTGGCGATGTTGTCGAGCATGAGCCGCGAGACGGCGATCATGCGCAGATCGTCGTAGCCGGTCGAGAAGCGCCAGCCGCGCCGCTCGAAGACGGTGTTCTCGGGGTGGAACGGCAGCGGGATGAAGGCCAGGAAGCCGCCCGTCTCGTCCTGAAGGTCGCGGAGGCGAAGCAGATGGTCGATCCGCTCCTCGTAGGTCTCGACGTGGCCGTAGAGCATCGTGCAGTGCGTCGGGATCCCGATCGCGTGCGCGGCGCGGTGGGTGGCGAGCCAGTGCTCGGGGTGCTCCTTGCCCGGCGCGATCAGCTTGCGCACCCGGTCGGCGAACACCTCGGCGCCGCCGCCTGGGAGCGAGCCGAGCCCGGCGTCCTTGAGGTCGGCCAGCACCCGCTCGCGGGTGTGCCCCGAGAGCTTCGTCATGTGGTGGATCTCGGAGGCGGTGAAGAGCTTCAGGTGGACGTCGGGCAGCGCCTCGTGCAGCGCCCGGGTCACGTCGGGGTAGTAGTCGTAGCCGATGTGCGGGTGCTCGCCGCCGACCATGTGGATCTCCGTGTAGCTCTCGCGCTCGTGCACCTCGACGGCGTGGGCGACGAGCTCCGCGATGTCCCACGTGTAGGCGCCGTCCTGGCGGCCTGTGCGCGCGAACGCGCAGAACTTGCACTTCACCCGGCACACGTTCGTGTGGTTCAGGTAGAGGTTGTTGACGAAGAAGACCTCGTCGGTGCCGCCGCGCAGCCGCCTGGCGGTGTCGGCCAGCTCGCCGAGCGCCAGGACGTCGTCGCACTCGAGGAGCGCGATCCCGTCGTCAAGATCGAGCCGCTCGCCCGCGAGCACCTTGTCGCGGATCGGGGCGAGCGTGTCCAGATGGGCGGCGACGGCCATGAGCGGGTGGAGTCTACCCCCGGGGATACGCTTGGAGTTCGTGAGAACCGTGTCGATCCAGGGGATCAGCGGGTCGGGCAAGACGACCCTGGGAGCCGCGCTCGCGGCCCGCCTGGGCGTCGCGCACCTCGAGACCGACGCGCTCGTCCACGGGCCGGACTGGACCGAGACGCCCGACGCCGACCTGCGCGCTGCCATCGAGGAGTTCATGCGGGCGGACGGCTGGGTGATCGACTCCGACTACCGGCGCAAGCTGGGGACGCTCGTCCTGGAGCGCGCCGACACCGTCGTCTGGCTCGACTTTCCGCTGCACGTGTGCCTGCGGCGGCTGTGGGGGCGGACGATCCCGCGGATCAGGCACCAGCAGCCGCTCTGGAACGACAACCGCGAGAGCTGGCGGAGCGCGTTCTGGGGCTGGGAGTCGCTCTTCGTGTACGCGATCCGAAAGCACGTGGGCCACCGGCGCCGGTTCACCGAGCTCCTGGCGCGGCCGGAGCTGGGGCACCTGCGCGTGGTCCGGCTGCGATCGCCGGCCGAGGTCGAGCGCTGGCTGAGGACTATTCCGGCCGAGGCTGAGGCCCCGATCGCCGCCGATCCACTCGATGAGATGTACGCCCGCGGGGAGATTGTCCGAGGGACGCCGCGTGACGATCCCGTGTTCCCGGACGAGCCCCTTCCGGGAACCGCGACGAGCGAGGAGATCGTCTCAGAAGGGCGCGACGAGGACTGAACGCGTCACCCACCTGGGCCTGGCCACGCCCGGGGCCATACCCCAGTCTGACCCCGGGGTCTAGGCCCGCCGCTCGACCGCGGTGCGCACGACTGCGCGAAGCGCTTCCGAGTCCACCCGGCCGTCGAGCCCATCCAGCGCGGCCAACGCGGCCGCCGCATGCCGCTCGGCCTCGGAGCGCGCGTCGGTCACCGCCCCCGAGCGCGCGATCCTCGCCAGCGTCGGCAGGACGTCGGAGGGGCCGGGGCCGCGCCGCACGACGTCGTGCACCTCGGGATCGCGCTGCGCGGCGAGCAGGACCGGCAGCGTCACGGTGCCGTCGAGCAGATCGGTGCCGAGCGCCTTCCCGGTCGTGTCGGGGTCGCCGTCGCAGTCGAGCACGTCGTCGGCGATCTGGAACGCGAGCCCGAGGGCGATCCCGAACTCGGCCATCCGCTCGGCCTCGTCGACGGGGAGGCCGCCGAGCCGGGCGCCGAGGGTGGCGGCAGCGGCGAAGAGGCGCCCGGTCTTGAGCAGGCACCGCTCGAGGTACTGCTCCCGCGTGGTGTCGGCGTTCCCGGCCTGCTCACGCTGGAGGATCTCGCCGAGGGCGAGCGCCAGGCACGCGTCCGACAGGGCCGTCACGGCCTGCATGTCGCCGGTCGTGACGAGCTCCGAGAAGGCCCGGGCGAAGAGGTGATCGCCGGACGCGGTCGAGACGCGCGGCCCGCGGGCGCGCCACACGGTCGGCCGGCCGCGGCGGAGCGGCGCGGCGTCGATCTGGTCGTCGTGCACGAGCGTGGCCATGTGGACGAGCTCGACGGCGCAGCCTGCCGAGACCAGGCCCGGACGTTCCCGCCCTGACGGCGGGGCGCACAGGTAGACGAGCATCGGTCGCAGGCGCTTGCCTCCGGAGGCGAGCGTCTCGGCGCCCGCCGCTGCGACCTCGCCCCCGTCGCGGCCGACCGTCTCGCGCAGCCGCTCCTCGACCGCGTCCAGGTACGTCGAGACGCCGGGAACCTCAAGCACGCTCGCGACGGTGCTCATGCCGGCACCGTCCCGACGTGGAGAGCGACGGCGCCGCCGGAGAGGCGCCGGTACTGCACGCGCTCCAGGCCCGCGGCTCGCATGATTGCGGCGAGCTCCGCGGCCGGCGGGAACCGGTGGACCGAGGCGGGCAGGTAGCGATACGCGTCGGCCTCGCGGGCGATCAGGCGTCCCAGCAACGGCACAGCGCGGTCGGTCCAGATGCGTGCAAACGGCGCCACGAGCCGGGGCGGCTCGGTCAGCTCGAGACACACCACCCGGCCGCCGCCGCGCACCACGCGCGCCATCTCGCGAAAGCCGCGCTCGATGTCGGGCAGGTTGCGCACGCCGAACCCGACCGTGGCGGCGTGGAACTCGCCGTTTGCGAACGGCAGGTCGAGGGCGTCGCCGCGGACCCACTCGACCTGGGCGCTCTTCGCCCGGGCCGCCTCGATCATCCGCTCCGAGAAGTCGAGCCCAACCACGCGGCCACGCGTCGACACGGCGTCGAGGAGTTCGATCGCCAGGTCGCCGGTGCCGCAGCAGACGTCGATCGCGCTCCCGCCCGGGGCAAGGCCGGCGCACCGCACGGCCCGGGCGCGCCACAGGCCGTCCATGCCGGCGCTCATCAGCCGGTTCATGCGGTCGTAGGCCGGCGTGATCCGGTCGAACATCTCGCGCACCTGGTCGGGCTGGAGGGTCATCGCCGGGTCACGACCCCCAGCGCTCGTACAGGGTCGCCTCGACGCCCGCCGAGTCAAGGACGCGGCCGGCGACGAAGGCGACGAGGTCGTCGATGGACTGAGGGAGGTGATAGAAGCCGGGCATGGCGGGGACGACGGAGGCGCCCGCCCGTTTGATACGGAGCAGGTTCTCCAGGTGGATGTCGGAGAGCGGCGTCTCGCGGGGGACGAGCACGAGCTTCCGGCCCTCCTTCAGCTGCACGGCCGCCGCGCGGTGAATCAGGTTCGCCTCGGCGCCGCCGGCGATCGTGCCGACGGTCGCCATGGAGCACGGGCAGATGATGACGGCGTCGGTGCGGCTCGATCCGGATGCATACGGCGCCGAGTAGTCGGACTCGCCCCAGATGCGGACGTCCGGGTCGCCGTGGTCGGTGACGAAGCGCTCGACGGCCCCGTCAGGGTTCATGTCACGGTCGCCGTAGAGCTCGAGCGCGATCACCTGCGCACCGGGCCGCGAGACGACGACGCCCACGTCGGCTCCGGAGGAGACGAGCGCCCGCAGCACGCGTGCGGCGTACGGCGCGCCGGACGCGCCGGTCAGTCCGAGCATCACCTGCACGGCGTGAGCCTAGCTGCCGCCGAGAGGCTGCACCGTCCCGGTCTTAAGCGACGCGATCACCTGGGCGATCTGGGCGAGCTTGTCAGGCCCGAGGGTCTTGAAGCTCGGCATGCCCGCGCTCACGCCACCGCCGCCGACCCATGCCACAATCGCCTTCTGGTCAGTCCCGAACTTCACGGAGCCGTTACTGAGGTTGGATCCCGGTCCCGCGGCTCCCCCTGAGGGGAACTGATGGCAACCGGAACATCCGTTGGCAGCGATGAGCGCCGCGCCCGGCAACGCGTCAATCTGCGGGTTGCCGGAGATATTGGAGCCCGCCAGCACGCCAGGCGCGGTGCCACCGGCGATGGTGAGCGCGATCAGCACAGCCGGCACGGTGAGGCCGACCGCCATGCCGACGGGCCGGCGCGAGATCCGGCGGTCGCGGCCACGGTCGAGGAACGGCCACACGACGAGCAGGATCATCATGATCGTGGGAATGATGATCGTGGCGAGGATCAGCTCCCACGGCTGTTTGAAGATGCGCAGGAGCTCGAAGAGGAAGAGGAAGTACCACTCCGGCCGCGGCTCGGTAACCTGGATGGCGGGGTTTGCCTTGCCCTCGTAGAGCGCGCCAAGCCAGCCGTTCTGCCCGTCCGGGTGGTGTGCGTCGATTGGCCCTGCCGTGGCATGCCAGATGACCGCCATCGCCACGATCATCAGCACGATGATCAGGTTCACGACGGTGTCGTGGAACATCGCGTACGGGAAGAACGGGTGCCCTTCCTTCTTCTGCGCGGCGAGCTCCGTCTCGTAGCGGACGCGCCGGTTGATCACCTTGCGGGGAGTGGCGACGGCCATCTAGTCGCCCGTCGCCTCGTCTTGGCCGACCGGCCGGCCCGGCCACGGCGTGACGCCCAGCTTCACCACGAGCCACAGGTGCACGAAGATGAGCCCACCTATCAGCCCGGGTATCAGCAGCATGTGCAGGGCGTAGAAGCGCGAGATCGTCTGCGCCCCGAACACCGGCCCTCCGAGAAGGAATTTCGAGATGAACGGCCCGAGCACCGGCGCCGTGCCGTTGATGTTGACGGCCACGACCGACGCCCAGTAGGCGCGCTGGTCCCAGACCAGGAGGTAGCCGGTGAGGCCCATCGCCATCGTGGCGAGGAAGATCAGCGAGCCGGTGAGCCACGTGAGCTCCCGCGGGTACTTGTAGGCGCCGTAGAAGAACACCCGGCCCATGTGGAGGAAGAGCAGGATGACCATCATCGACGCGCCCCACTTGTGCATCCCGCGGAGCAGCCAGCCGAACGTCTCCTGGTCGGTGATGTAGCGGATCGACTCGTAGGCGCCGTTCGGCGACGGGTTGTAGGTCATCGCCAGGAGCGAGCCCGTGACGGCCTGGATGATGAAGACGGTGAGGAGCGAGCTGCCGAGCGTGTGGAACCACCCGGTGGGCGGCACCTTGCGGAACAGGAACTTGCGGACGAGCGTCGGGAAGCCGCTGCGGTACTCGACCCAGTCCTCGGTCTGGAGGACGAGTTGCTTGGCGTCGGGGACGGGGACCGGCATGGGCTACTTGGCCTGCGGCACGGGACCGTGGTCGTAGGTCACGTTCGGATACAGGACGTCGGCGACGACGCTCGGTCCCGGAGGAGCCACGGGCTGGCCGGGCATCTTGACCGGGAAGTAGAGGACCTTGCCGTTCCCGTTGAAGTCGACCGACCAGCGCTGGGTGATCCAGAGCTCGTCGGAGTTTCGGATCTCCCACTGGAAGCGGTCGAGCGGCCGGATCGGCGGCCCGGCGATGCGCTGCCCCACCGTGTTGTAGGCCCCGCCGTGACACGGGCACTGGAATCCCTGCGAGGTTGCCTGAACCGGGCAGCCGAGGTGCATGCACCGGTTCGAGAAGACGACGAACATCGCATCGGACGCAAGCCAGTCGGAGTTGGACTTTCCGGTGCTATGCACCCAGGCCAGACCCGGGCTCGTCGCGGGGTTCTCGGGATCCTCCACGTAGGTCGCCGCAGTTGGGTCAAAGCCCTGTTCCGACGTGAACTGGTCGATCTTCCCGAGAAACACCGGTTGGAACGTGGCCTCGTCGAAGACCGGGCCGAGCATGTAGGCCGTGGCGGGCACGCCGATCACAGCGCCGATCATCGCTCCCATGCCGACGGTCGAGAGGCTGAGGAATTGGCCCCTGGTCGTCCCGTCGTCAGCCACGCAGGTCCCTTCGCTCGCACGTCCCGGCGGCGGTCATCGCCGCGTCGGCCGGGAGCATAGTCTCCGCCGCGGCGCCCGTCGAGAACGTTTCAAACGCCGCGTATCCCATACTCCTCCCAGCGCCGATCGACCATCGCGCGCACCTCGTCGATCATCCGGATCACCTCCGGCCACTCGCGCACGTACCCCTCCGCGGCGAGCTTGGCGGTGGCGTCGATCCCGATCTTGCCTCCCATGAACTGGCGGGTCGGCGCATGGTCGAGATGGTCGAGCGGCCCCTCCGAGAGGAGCACGTCGCGGGCCGGGTCCACGTTCGCCCCGACCTGCCACATGACCTGGCCGTAGTCGTGGACATCGACCCAATCGTCGACCACCACGACGCCCTTTGTCAGCGAGAGCAGGCCGGTGCCCCAGACCGCGTGCATGACCTTGCGCGCGTGACCGGGAAACGCCTTCCGGATCGAGACGATCGCCAGGTTGTGGAAGGCGCCCATAAAGGGCAGGTCGTAATCGACGACCTCCGGCAGCGTCATGCGGACGGCGGGGAGGAAGAGCCGCTCCGTGGCCTTCCCGAGCCAGACGTCCTCCTGCGGCGGCACGCCGACGATGATCGAGGGATAGATCGGGTCGCGGCGGTGGGTGACGCAGGTCACGTGGACGACGGGGAACGGCTCGCGCGGCGTGTAGTAGCCGGTGTGATCGCCGAACGGGCCCTCGTCGCGCAGCTCGCCCTTCTCGATGTAGCCCTCGATCACGATCTCGGACCGGGCCGGAACCTCGAGGTCGACGGTCTTGCACTTCACGAGCTCGACCGGCTCGCCGCGCAGGAAGCCGGCGAGCATGAACTCGTCGATGTGCTTCGG
>DATIDU010000186.1:0-6833 GCA_035456145.1 Gaiellales bacterium
CACCTCGCCGTCGCCGCCCCCGGGCGGGACGCGGATCATGCGCCCGTTCCGGACGTCAAGCGACTCCGTGCCCGAGTCGGAGAAATAGAGCGCGCCGTCGGCCGCGAACGCGAGGTAGTTGGGCGTCTCGAGCGGCTCGCCGCCGGCCGAGTCGCACCACACGTCGACCCGGCCCGAGCCCGGGTCCACGCGGAGGATCGCGCTGCGGCCCGCGTCGCAGACGTAGAGCCGGCCGGCCGCGTCGTGCGCGATGCCGAGCACAAAGCCGCCGGTGTTCGCGACGACGGAGGCGGTTTGGGACTCGGGGTCGAGCCGGTAGACCTGCCCTGCCTCGCCGCCCGCCCACAGCGTGCCGTCGGGCCCCATCGCCACGCCCTCGGGATGGTCGAGCGGCGCGGCGATCACGTACAGGTCGGAGATGGACGCCACTCTGCGACCATACCGATGTGCGCATCCTGGTGACCGGAGCAACCGGCTACATCGGCGCGGTCGTCAGCGAAACCCTCTCCGCCCGCGGCCACACGGTGGTCGGCACGGCCCGCTCGCCCGCCGCCGAGGCCGAGCTCGCAGCCCGCGGCTACGAGATTGCCCGCGCCGACCTGCTGGAACCGGAGTCGCTCGCCCGTGCGGCGGCCGCCTGCGACGCGGTCGTCCACACGGCTGCGACCCAGGACGAGGACATGGGCCCGGCCGAGCAGGCGGCGGTGCGGGCGATGCTGGCCGGCCTGGCCGGAAGCGGGAAGGCGTTCGTCTACACGAGCGGCGTGTGGGTGTACGGCAGCGCGCCGCCCGGCCGGGTCATGGACGAGGACACGCCGCCCGATCCCGTGGCGCTCTTCGCGTGGCGGCCGGCCCTGGAGGCCGAGGTGATCGCGGCGGCCGCGAGGGGCGTACGCACGATCGTGATCCGCCCCGGCATGGTGTACGGGCGCGGCGGCGGGCCGTGCAACCAGTTTGCCGCGATGGCCGAGGACGGCGTTCCCCGCTATGTCGGCGACGGCCAGAACCACTGGTCGCTCGTCCATGTCGACGACCTCGCCGAGCTCTACGCGCTCGCGATCGAGCGTGCGCCCGCCGGGACGCTCGTGAACGGTGTTGCCGGCCCGCCGCTTCGGGTGCGCGACCTGGCCGAGGCGGCCGCCGCCGGCGCCGGGTTCGAGGCGGCGCCGGTTGCGTGGCCCGTCACGGAGGCGGCGGTCGAGCTCGGCGCGGAGGATGCCGACGGCGTCACCCGCGACCACCGCATCTCGGGCGAGCGGGCCCGGGCGCTGCTCGGCTGGGCGCCTGCGCCGCGCTCACCGCTCGACGAGCTGCGATCCCAGCGCACCGATGGTTGCTCCCAATCGCCGAGGGACAGTCCCTGAACGCGGGCCGTGACGAAGCCGCAGCACCGTCTTGACACCCAAGGAGCCACGCTCGTCGCATACCGTCGCGCCACGGTCACGCACGTGTGTCGCGAACTGTTCAGGGACTGTCCCCCACGCGTTAGGCCGGCGCGGGCTCCGGAATCTCGATCCAGGCCATGCCGGAGACGCCCAGCCAGTAGCGCCCGCCGCCGTGGACGACCACCGCCATGGCGTGCCCGCAGTGCACGCACCGAACGACCGTACCCGGCGCACTCGCGTAGACCGCCTCCGCCCCCAGGGGTTCCGCGGCCCCGCAGCCGCCGCAGCAGCAGCGGGCGGCCGTCAGGTCGACGGCGAAGAGCTCGCCGAAGAGGCCGGCCGCGGCGTTCCCGTCGAGTCGCAGATCCGTATCGTGCATCCCTATCCTCCCGTCGGTCCGAAGCGCTCGGTTCTGACTGCCGCCGGGTCGTGGCCGAGCGCGATGAGCGCGTCGGCAACGGACTCGACGAGCCGGGTCGGCCCGCACACGAACGCGACCGGCCGCTCCGCCGCGGGCCATGCAACCTCGCCCAGCATGGCGCCGTCGATGCGGCGCGTGTAGCCGGTCCACCCCTCCGGCCATGCCCGCGTGAAGGTGTGGATCACCTCGACGCCGGCCGTCTCGGCCGCGCGGGCGAGCTCCTCCCCGTAGATCACGTCCGCCGGTGTCCGCGACGAGTAGAGGAGCCGCATCGGCGTCGTATCGCCGGTCTCGATCCGCCGTCGCAGCATGGCCGCGAGGGGTACGACCCCCGATCCGCCCGCAACCAGGAGCACGGGCTCGCCGCCGCCTGGCTCCCACACGAAATAGCCGCCGACCGGCCCCCGGATCTCCAGGGCGTCTCCCTTGCGCAGCTCGCCGACCAGGTACGGCGAGACCTCGCCGTCGTCGAGCCGTTCGACGGTCAGGCGCAGCCGCGGCTCGCCCGGCGGCGAGGCGATCGAGTAGCTGCGCTGGGCCTGGTAGCCGTCCTCGGCCGTGAGCCGCACGTCGACGTGCTGGCCGGCGCGGTGCCCGGGCCAGCCGTCGACGTCGAGCACGATCGTCGCCGTCCGAGCCGTCTCGGGCATGACCGCGGCGACCTCGGCGAGGCGCCAGGTCAGTCGCCCCAGTACCGCTGCTCTCGCCACGGATCGCCGTAGTTGTGATAGCCGTAGCCCTCCCAAAAGCCGGGCTCGTCCTCCAGCCTCAGTGAGAGGCCGCGCACCCACTTCGCGCTCTTCCAGAAGTAGAGGTGCGGAACCAGCAGCCGGGCGGGGCCGCCGTGCTCCGGCGCGAGCGGCTCGCCGTCGTACGTGTGGACGACCCAGGCGTTGTCCCCAGCGACATCCTCGAGCGGCAGGTTGGTCGTGTACCCGCCGTCGCTGAAGGCGACCACGTACTCCGCCGCCGTCTCGACGCCGTCCAGAAGCGCCGACACCGGGACACCCTCCCAGGTCGTGTCGAGCTTCGACCATTTCGTGACGCAGTGGATGTCGCGCGTGATCGTCTCGGCCGGAAGCGCCCGGAACTCCTCCCACGACCAGGTGCGCGGCTCGTCGACCTCACCCGTGATCGAGAACGACCACTGCTCGAGCGGCGTCCGCGGCGTCGGACCGGCCGAGAGCACCGGGAAGTCGTCGGTCAGGTACTGGCCCGGCGGGACGCGGCCGCCGTCCTCCGGCCCGGCGCGCCGCCGACCTCGAAACCCTCGTGAGACATGAGCCACCGCATCCACCTCCGCCTGTTCGTTGGATGGGACAGTCTCCCCGCGTCCCCGAACGTTACGCGCAGATGCGGCGCTGCTTGCGCTCCTCGGCAATGACGAGCCGGTTGATGGCCGCGCGGTCGGCGCGCGGGATCTCCCCGAACGCGAGGTCCACGCCGGTCTTGTCGACCCGCACCGCCTCGGCGGGCACGATGAGGTCGCGGCCGAACCAGCGCTCGTCGAACCGGACGAGCACCTCCTCGTCCTCGGCCACCGGGCACGGCGACGCGAGCTTGGCGCCGTCCGCGCACAGGTTGATCGTCGAGCCGGGATGGAGCTCCCCACCGGCCTGCTCGACGACGATCGGGATCGCGACCGAGATGCGCACCGTGCTCACCCGCTTGGCGGTCTCGGCCTCCTTCTGGAAGCAGAACCGCACCAGCTCGCGCTCGGTTGCCGAGGGCACCCGCTCGAACCGCACGGCCGAGAGCCACGCGCCGTCCGCGGCGCGGTCGCTGCGGACGACCCGGCCCCGGGCCGTGACGTCGAGCGGCGGCTCGCCGCTTCGGAGCACCACCTCGACGAGGTGCTCCTCGGGCGCCGGCTCGCTGCCCGCGAGCAGGACGCCGCCCGCTGAGAGGTCGATCGTCTCGCCGCCGAACTCGTCCCAGGCCTCGCCCCCGGCATCCAGCCGGCGAACGACGGTGGGCACGACGACGTCGATCCGGAAGAAGGCGCGCTGATTCTCGCTCACGCTCGTGTCATCGCCCACGAACGTGAATCCATCATCACTCTCCCGGGGGATCGAAGGGGTACCACATCTGTGGCGCGGTGCGACATCCGGCGCGGGTCTCGAGCGTGCACATCGCCACTCCGCGATCCGCGAAGATTCGGCGATGCGCGATCCCCGCTACGACGTCCTCTTCGAGCCGGTGAAGCTCGGCCCGGTCACCGCCCGGAACCGCTTCTTCCAGGTGCCGCACTGCAACGGCATGGGCCACCACCACCCGACGGCGCACGCCCACATGCGCGGTGTGAAGGCGGAGGGCGGATGGGCCGTCGTCTGCACCGAGGAGGTCGAGATCCACCCGACGTCCGAGGTGAGCCCCTACATCGAGGGCCGCCTGTGGGACGACTCCGACATCCCCGCTCTCCAGCGGATGACCGAGAAGATCCACGAGCATGGCTCGCTGGCGGGGTTCGAGCCGGTGCACAACGGCATCCACGGCGCCAACATGTACTCGCGCGAGACCGGGCTGGCCGTCGCCCACCTGCCGGTCTCGACGTACGACCCCGTGCAGGTGCGGTGCATGGACCTCGATGACATCGCCGCCGTGCGACGCTGGCACCGGGCCGCCATCCGGCGCGCGCTCGAAGCGGGCTTCGATGTCGTCTATGTGTACGCCGCCCACGGCCTGAACTCGCTCGGGCAGTTCCTGTCACGGCGCTACAACACGCGCACCGACGGCTACGGCGGGAGCATCGAGAACCGGGCCCGGCTCCTGCGCGAGGTGCTGGAGGACACCCTCGCGGAGGTCGACGGCCGTGCCGCGGTCGCGTGCCGGATCACCGTCGACGAGCTGCTCGGCCCCGACGGGATCGACCGGGCCGACATCGAGGAGGTGTTCGGCCTGGTGGGCGAGCTGCCGGACGTGTGGGACTTCGTCGTCGGCGAGTGGGAGAACGACTCGTCGACGTCGCGGTTCGCCCCGGAGGCCCCGCACGAGCAGTACGTCCGCGGCCTGAAGGCTTTGACGTCGAAGCCGGTGGTGGGCGTCGGCCGCTTCACCTCGCCCGAAACGATGGTGCGCATGATCCGCGACGGCGTGCTCGACATGATCGGCGCGGCGCGGCCGTCGATCGCCGACCCGTTCCTCCCGAAGAAGATCGAGGAGGGCCGCGTTGACGAGATCCGCGAGTGCATCGGCTGCAACATCTGCGTCTCGGGCGACGGTACGATCACCCCGATCCGCTGCACCCAGAACCCGTCGATGGGCGAGGAGTGGCGGCGCGGATGGCATCCCGAGCGGATGCGGCCGAAGACGTCCGACGCGACCGTTCTCGTGGTGGGGGCGGGTCCCGCCGGGCTCGAGGCGGCGATGTCGCTCGGCCGGCGCGGCCACCGCGTGGTCGTCGCCGAGGCGACGGGCGCGGTGGGCGGCCGCGTGGCGCGCGAGGCCCGCCTGCCGGGCCTGGCCGAGTGGATCCGTGTGCTCGACTACCGGCGCGGTCAGCTCGACCGGCTGCCCGACGTCGAGGTGGCCTACGAGAGCCGGCTCACGGCGGAGGAGGTGCTCGAGTACGGGTTCGACCACGTCGCCGTCGCGACCGGCTGCCGCTGGCGCGCCGACGGCGTCGGGCGCTGGCACCTGCGACCGCTCGAGCTCGCCGGCGTCCGGGTGCTGACGCCCGACGACGTGATGGACGGCGCGATGCCCGAGCCCGGGCGCGTGGTCGTCTACGACGACGACCACTACTACATGGGCGGCGTGGTGGCCGAGGCGCTGGCGCGCGCCGGCTGCACCGTCACGTTCGTCACGCCGGCCGCCCGGGTCTCGGAGTGGACGGTGAACACGCTCGAGCAGGTGCGGATCCAGCGCCGGATGCTGGAGGCGGGGATCGAGATCGTGCCGTCGCGGTCGCTGGAGGGCGCCGAGAACGGCGTGGTGCGGACGGCCTGCGTCTACACCTCGGAGCCCGCCGAGCTCGCCGCCGAGGCGCTCGTGCTCGTCACCGCGCGGCTGCCCGAGGACGGCCTCGCCGCCGGCCTTCGCGAGCGGGCCGGCGACTGGGAAGCCGCCGGCCTCGCATCGGTCCGTGCTGTGGGCGATGCGCTGTGCCCGGGAACGATCGCGGCGGCGGTGTGGGACGGCCGCCGGTACGCCGAGCAGCTCGGCGAGCCGCCCGACGCCGACGGCGTCCCATTTCTGCGCGAGATCGCCGGCCTGTCGCCGGCGGGCTGACTCAGTAGCCGTACCCCCCGCCGCTCGACGCCTGCTGGGCCATGGTCTTCACGATCTGGCCGGACGGCGCGACGACCCACCACAGGGCTCCGAACGTGTTCACGCCCTGGCCGTTCACATCGCCGGGAGCGGGATCGCCGGAGTAGGTGTAGAGCGGATGGCCGTCGTAGGTGACCTGGGCCGTCCCGTCGCTGCGCATCGTCGTGCCGAGCAGCGAAGCCCGGAGACCCGAGCCCGCCTTCGGCGTGCCGGTGTAGGGCGGCCAGAACTTCGCGCACGCGCCGCTGCACGAGCTCTTGCCGTTCTGGTCGCTGGCGAACATGTACAGGGTCATCCCGTTCTTCGCCACGAGGATCTGCCCGAGCGGCGACGACGCGCTGGCGACGGTGCCGCCCGTGGCCGCGGCCGCTGCGGCCGGGGTCGAGGTGGCCACGGGGGCGGATGAGGATCCACCGCCACCACAGGCGGCGGCGAGGAGGGGGAGTGCGAGGAGTGCCGCGAGAACGGCCTTCCGGGGATTCAGAATCATGACTGCTCCTTGGTTCATCGTTTCCCCCAAGTACGGAGCAGGCGGGTGTGCGAGATTGCTGGTCTGGACCGGTTTGCGGCGCCGGTCACATTTCGCGTCAGGGCGTGCCGATCTCGGCCTCGACCTCGGCCTGCCCGACCGGGTCGCCGCTCACCTGGATGACGACCGCCAACATGATGATCGCGCCGCCGACGAGCGTGGCCGTGTCGGGCCGCTCCGACAGCACGAGCCACACCCAGATCGGGCCGAGGATGACCTCGAGCAGCGT
>DATIDU010000187.1:0-3397 GCA_035456145.1 Gaiellales bacterium
TCCGTTGGAGAACGCACTCTTAAGGCCCACGGCGTCTATATCACACGATCGAACCGCTTGCAACGCACCGACGACACCTTCAGCGACGAGCTCGAGCAGTGGCTCCAAGGCGACGGTCCGAAGACGCTCGGTGCGCTCAACGCCGCGTTCGAGGAGAAGAGCTTCGCCGTCACGGTCCTCCTCCTGATGTTCGTCCCGGCGCTTCCGGTGCCTACGGGCGGCGTCACGCACCTGTTCGAGCTGATCACCATCATCGTCGGAGCCGAGATGGTGGTGGGCCTCCGCACCATCTGGCTCCCCGACCGCCTCGCCCGCCGGGAGCTCGGCGAGACCATGACCGGCCGGGCGATCCCGTTCGTCCTGCGCTGGGTGAAGCGGGCCGAGCGCTTCTCGCGGCCGCGTGCGGCGCGCCTCTTCCGGCAGCGCTGGATGCTCCCGGTCTTCGGGTTGATCTTCATCGCTCTTGCCGTCGCGGCCGCCCTCGCGCCGCCGTTCTCGGGTCTCGACACGCTGCCCGCGATGGGGGCGATCGCGGTCGCCCTGGCGATCATCTTCGAGGACGTCGTGCTCCTGGTGCTGGGCTTCGTCCTCGGCACGACGGGCGTCGTCCTGATCGTGACGATCGGCGCCGCGATCGTGCACGTCCTTCGCGGCCTGCTCTGACCCACGTCGCCGGGGATCTCGCGCGATGTGGACGAGACGGGTGCCGGGCGGAGCGGGCATCGTCCGGGCACATCGACCCCGAAGGGAGAGCAACCCATGAGCAGCCAAGCCACCACCGTCGAGCTCTTCATCGCCGCATACGGCGACGAGAAGTCGGCGGGTGACGCCCTGAAGGACTTCCAGGCGGCCCACCGCGCAGGCGCGATCGATCTGATCGACGCCGCGGTGATCGTGCACACCGCCGACGACAAGGTGCACTTCGAGGAGACGGCCGATCCGAGCGGCAAGAAGTGGGCCAAGCGAGGCGCCATCGCCGGTGGAATCGCCGGCCTGATCTTCCCGCCGAGCATCATCGCCTCCGCGGTCGTCGGCGCCGGAGCCGGCGGCGTGTGGGGCAAGGTCCGCGACAAGGGCTTCAAGGACGAGGACCTGAAGGACATCGGCACCAGCCTTCCGCCCGGAACGTCGGCGATCATCGCGATCGCCGAGGATCGCGTTATCGAGCAGCTGGCCCGCGGCCTAGAGGGCTACGAGAAGATCTCGAGGCATCTCGTGTCCGCCGACGCGGCCGCGGCGATCGCCGCCGAGACCGAGACGTCCTGACCGACGGGCGGAATCTGCTCTGATTCCGCCCCGATGACGAGTCTCCTCTCTGACGACGACGTACGCGCCCGGCTCACCCCGGAGCTGGCGGTCGCGGGTGCGCGTGACGCGCTGGTCGACGCCCACCGCGGCCGGCTCGTCGCGCCCCCGCGGGCTCACGTGGAGCTGGGAGAACGCGCGCTCGTGTTCACGGTCGGCGCGCTCGCCGACGGCGTCGCCGGCTTCCGCGTCTACCAGACCGGAGTCGACGACGCCGACCAGGCCGTCATCGTGTGGAACGCGGACGGCCGGCTCGCCGGCTGCATTGTCGGCATGGAGCTCGGCGCCGCGCGCACCGGGGCGCTCGGCGCGGCAGCCGTTGACGCGCTCGCCCGTCCCGATGCCGGGGTCGTCGGCGTGGTCGGAAGCGGCCGCCAGGCGTGGACGCAGCTCTGGGCGGCGACGGCGGTGAGGCGGATCGGCGAGGTGCACGTGTACAGCCCATTCGAGGCGCACCGCGAGGACTTCGCCCAGCGTGCCCGCGCGGAGCTCTCGCTCGACGCCTCAGCCGTCCCCGGTTCCCGCGAGGCGGTCGACGGCGCCGACGTCGTCATCCTCGCCACCCGCTCCGAGACGCCGGTGATCGAGGCGGGCTGGGTTGCTCCCGGCGCGCACGTGAACACGGTCGGGCCGAAGACCGCCGGGGCGTGCGAGACGCCGCCCGGCCTCGCCGAGGCGGCTGCGGTCGTCGTCAGCGGCTCGCCGGCCCAGGCGGCAGCCTACGGCGCGCCCTTCTTCACCTCGCGCGAGCTGATCCACCTCGGCGCGGTGATCGCGGGCGACGCGCCGGGCCGCGGGAGCGACTTGGACATCACGCTCTACGCCTCCACCGGTCTTGCCGGTTCGGAGGTCGTGATCGCCCGCCGGTTGCTGGAAACGGGCTAGCCGGGCCACACGAGGTCGAACCGCTCCAGCACGACCTCGTCGGCGTCGGTCACCTCGACGCCCTGCGACGCGAAGAACTCGATGTGGGCCTGCCGCCAGTAGGCGAGGCTGCGGTCGCCCTCGCCCTCTGTCCACGCGAACGCCTCGTCGACCTCACCGAACGGCCGGATCTCGACGGCCGTGGTGCGGATGACACACAGGGGCACGCCCTCGCCGTCCAGGATCACGCTCAGCTCACCGGGCTCGGGCAGCGGTTCGTCAGGCCCGTACTGGGAACGCAGGCTGGCCGTGGCGCGCTTGGGGCCATCCCGGACGAGGAGGCCCAGCTCGGTCGCCATGGCCGGCTCGCTGCCGAAGCTCCAAGCGGTGTGCGGCCCGTCGATCCCGGTCGCCGCGACGAACCCGGCCCAGAACGCCTCGACCCGGGCCGCGGCCAGCTCCTCGGGGGTGTTCACGCTGCGAAGGGCAGCCCGGAGCGCGTCGTCGCCGGCGATCCGGTTCGTCTCGGCCCGCTCGGCGAGGAGCCCGAGCCGCCGTTCGCCCGCAGCCAGGAGCCCCTCGACGACGCCCAGCAGCGAGAGCCGGTACACGGCACCGAGGGGCTGATCGCGGCCGGCGTCGTCCGTGACGACAACGGCGTGCCATTTGGCCGTGAGTGCGAGTGTCAATTGGCCGATCGCGGCGGCCGAGAGGAACGGCATGTCGGCGCCGCACACGAACGCCGCGTCGGCGCGGTCGCCCAGAGCCCGCATTCCGGCGGCCAACCCCTCGAGCGGCCCCTGGTCGGGCGCGGCGTCGTGCGCCACCTCCACGCCTGCGGGCAGCGGCGGCAGTTCCTGGCCCGGTGCCGCGACGACGACGACCGGCACGGCGGCCGCCGCCACGATCCCGGCCACGTGCGCGACGAGCGGCTCCCCGCTCCAGTCGAGGAGCGCCTTTGGCTTCCCCATGCGGGTCGAGTGGCCGCCGGCGAGGACGATGCCGCCGACGCGCGGGTCGCCGCTCAGCGGCTTGGGGTCGGGCTGCCGCGCCCGGAGCGCCTCTTCGGCGCGGGCGGGTCGGCCGGCGGGCTCACCACGTCCCCGCGGATGCTGAGCCCCGCCGACGAGAGGAGCGCGCGCAGAAGACGTCCGGACGAGTCGGCGGCTTCGGAGGCGAGGGGCGTTTTGGCGGAGGCGGACCGGGTCATACCGATCCGACGCCAGGC
>DATIDU010000188.1:0-4294 GCA_035456145.1 Gaiellales bacterium
TGCTCGACCCGACCTACGGCATCGCCAACTACCTCCTCGGCAAGGTCGGCCTGGGGCCGTACGGGTTCTTCCAGGATCCCGACCAGGCGCTCTACGCCATCGTCGCGATGACCGTGTGGGGCTGGCTCGGGTTCGACGTGATCATCTACCTGGCCGCGCTCCAGGGGATCCCACAGGACCTGATCGAGGCCGCCCAGCTCGACAACGCCGGCCGCTGGGGGACGTTCCGGCACGTCGTCCTGCCGCTCCTCTCACCGGCGACCCTCTTCCTGATCGTGTGGTCGACGATCAACGCGCTCCAGGTCTTCGACGAGATCTACGTGACCACGCGCGGCGGGCCGTTGCGTGCGACCACGGTGCTCGTCTACTACCTCTACAACCAGGCGTTCGAGCTCTTCCACGCGGGATACGCCGCGGCGGTGGCCGAGGTGCTCTTCGTGATCACGCTCGTGTTCTCGATCGTCCAGCTCTGGATCGGAAGCCGGCGGGTGCACTACACCTCGTGAGGAGCTGGCGCTTCAGCCCTCGGCACCTGGTTCTGATGCCGCTCGCGGCCGTCATGCTGCTGCCGCTTGTGTGGATGCTGGTGACGTCGATCGAGACGCGCTCGGAGTCGCAACACTTCCCGCCGACCCTCGTGCCGTCGGGGATCCACTGGGAGAACTACCCGAACGCACTGAACGCCGCCCCGTTCGGGCGCTTCTTCGCCAACAGCCTGGTCGTGACGCTCGCCTCGGTCGCGGGCAACCTGGTGTTCTGCAGCCTGGCCGGCTACGCGTTCGCGCGTCTGCGCTTCTTCGGCCGCGACGTGATCTTCATCGTCCTCCTCGCGACGCTGATGGTGCCCTTCCAGGTGACGATGATCCCGACGTTCCTCATCGTGCAACATCTCGGCCTCGTGAACACGCTGGGGGCGCTCATCGCGCCCAACCTGGTGACGCCGTTTGGCATCTTCCTCCTGCGCCAGTTCTTCCGCACGCTCCCGGTCGAGCTCGAGGAGGCGGCCCGGATCGACGGCTGCTCGCGGCTCGGCGTGCTCTTCCGGGTCGTGCTGCCGCTCTCGATGCCCGCGCTCGCGACCCTCGGGATCATCACGTTCCTGTGGACGTGGAACGACTTCCTGTGGCCGCTCATCTCCATCTCGTCGACCGACCAGAGCACCGTCCAGCTTGGCCTGTCGTTCTTCCAGGGCGCCCACCAGACGCGGTGGACGCTGCTCATGGCGGCCAACGTGGTGGCGCTCGCACCGATGCTGCTCGTGTTCGTCGTCGCCCAGAGGTGGTTCGTGCAGTCGCTCGCATCGACCGGCGTGAAGGGATAGCGCGGGGTGGCCGAGGTCGAGTTCCGCGGCGTCACGAAGCGGTTCAGCGGCGAGACGACGGCGGTCGACGCGCTCGACCTGGAGGTGGCCGACGGTGAGCTCATGGTGCTGGTCGGCCCGTCGGGCTGTGGCAAGTCGACGGCGCTTCGGATGGTGGCCGGCCTCGAGCAGCCGACCGAGGGATCGATCCTGATCGGCGGCCGCGACGTCGCCGGCCTCTCGCCCGGGGCGCGCGACGTGGCGATGGTCTTCCAGAGCTACGCGCTCTACCCGCACATGACCGTCCGCAAGAACCTCGCGTTCCCGCTCCGGCGGCGGCGGATGGAGAAGCCGGAGATCGAGCAGCGGGTGGCCGCGGTCGCCGAGATGCTCGAGCTGGACGAGCTCCTGCACCGGAAGCCGGCGCAGCTCTCCGGCGGCCAGCGTCAGCGGGTCGCGATGGGGCGGGCGCTCATCCGCGAGCCGCTGGCCTTTCTGCTCGACGAGCCGCTCTCGAACCTCGACGCGAAGCTGCGCTCGGAGCTCCGGGCCGAGCTGAAGCGCCTCCATGCCCGGCTCGAGATCACGATGATCTACGTCACCCACGATCAGGTCGAGGCGATGACGCTCGGCGACCGGATCGCGGTGATGAACCGCGGCCGGCTGCTCCAGGTCGGGACGCCCGAGGAGGTCTACGGCCGGCCGTGCAACGTGTTCGTCGCCCGGTTCGTGGGGAGCCCCGCGATGAACCTCCTGCCCGGGACGGCGGTCGGGCAGGATGCCGCCGTTACGATCGGGATCCGGCCCGAGCTCCTGCGTCCCGCCGCCGAGCTCGCCGACGGGCTGGGGCTGAACGTGGTGGCGGAGGTCGTCGAGCCGCTTGGAAGCGACGTCTTCGTCCACGGCCGCACCGATGCCGGTGACGAGGTGGTCGCGCGCCTCCCCGGGAAGGCTCGGGTCGCGCCGGGCGAGCGGGTGGCGCTCGCCGTGCCCGCGGCCGACGTCCACCGCTTCGACGCCGACAGCGGCGACCTGATCGAGTAGCGGTCGCGGGCGACACCCGGGGCCAGGCCCCGTTCGGCCCTGGCCCATGGGCTAAGCGGCCCGCACCTCGGCCTCCTCGGCCAGCCGCTCCGCCCGCGCCCGTTCGAGGCGGCCGGCGCCGGGCAGCTCGGCGTTCGCGGCTCCTGCGCCCAGAGCGGCGCGGAACGCCTCCGGCCAGCCGGCTCCGCGGTCGAGCGCCACGACGAGGCCGGCCAGGAACGCGTCGCCGCTTCCCACCGGATAGGGGCCCGCCGTGGCGGTCCGTCCCTCCAGAAGCCCACGGTCCGGGGTCACGAGCACCGCTCCCTCCTCGCCGCGGGTGACGATGGCCGCGCCGCCGCTCCGGCGATGAAGCTCCTTCGCAGCGGCGGAGGGATCGTCGAGGCCGGTGGCATGCGCCGCCTCGGCCGCGTTCAGCTTGACGATCGCGGGCCCGGCGTCGATGCCCGGGACGACCGCGTCGAGCGCGACCCGGCAGGAGCCGATCAGCCGCGCGTACGCGTCGCCCGGCGCGCCGACGGGGAGCGACCCGGACAGGGTGGTCCAGGCCGCGTCCGGGATGAGCGAGCGCACCAGCTCGTCGAACGCCGCCCATTCGTCCGGCGTAACGGGATGGCCGTGCTCGTAGAACTCGGTCAGGCCCTCGATCGCGCCGGCGACCGAGAGCGACGAGCGCGTCTCGACGTCCGACCAGGTCGCCCGGAGCGGCACGCCCTCCGCGCCGAGCTGCTCGGCGATCCAGCGGCCGGCGTGGCCGCCGAGGAGCGCGGCAGCCGTCACGTCGCCGCCAAGCGCTGCGGCGCTGCGCGCGACGTTCAGGCCCTTCCCGCCCGGCACCTGGGCGAACTCCGCGGGCCGGTGGATCTCGCCGGGTGTGAGCCGTTCGACCGCGAAGAGGCGGTCGATGGACGGGTTGGCGGCGACGCACAGGATCATCCGAGCGCCGCCTCCGCCTCGGCGCGCGTGGGCTGGGCGTCGGTGCCGCCCGGCGCCCGCGTCGAGAGCGCGCCGCAGGCGCACGCCAGCGCGAGCGCATCCTCCAGCGCCGCGCCCCGAAGCCAGGCCGCCAGGAAGCCGGCGTCGAAGCTGTCGCCGGCTCCGGTCGCGTCGACCGATGCGACGCGCACACCGGGATGGCTCACCTCGCGCCCGGACGTCCGCGCAGCCGCCCCCTGCCGCCCGCGCTTGACGACGACGAGCGGGCAGGCCGACGTGTCGAGCCCCGCGCTCTCCTTCTCGTTCACGAAGAGGAGGTCGAGGTGGGGCAGGAGCTCCGGGAGGCCCGAGCGCCACTCCCCGGCCGGGTCGTCCTGGGGGTCGAGCGAGACGGTCGCGCCGGCCTCGTGCGCGGCCGCCACGAGCTCCGGCAGGCCGGGCCTCAGCCCGTCCAGGAGGAAGTACGAGGCGATGTGGAGGTGCCGGACGCCCGCCAGAAGCGCGTGGTCGACCTGCGCCGCCGTGAGCGCCGTGATGGCGCCCGTCGCGGTGAGAATGGCTCGGTCGTCCCCCCGCGACAGGATGACCGTGATGCCTGTGGCCGAATTCACGCGGCGGACGCCCGCGACGTCCACGCCGCGGTCGCTGACGGCGCCGACCACATAGTCGCCAAGCGCGTCGCGGCCCGCCGCGGCGGCCAGCGTCGTCTCGACCCCGAGGCGTGCCGCGCCGCAGGCCATGATCGCCGCGGATCCGCCGATCGTGAGGACGGCCCGGTCGGCGAGCTGTTCACGCTGTCCGAACGCCGGCATCAGGTCACCGCCCATGAGGATGAGGTCCGGGTTCAGGTCGCCGAGCGAGAGCAGTTCGGGCACGCCGCTATCCCACCACGGCGAGGAGCTCCTCGAGTCGCCGGCGGGCCTCGCCGCCAAGGAACTCCCGGCGGCCGGTCCGGTCCATGGCGACCGCCTCCTTCCAGATCGAGCGCCCGGCGATGAAGCCGGAGGAGCCCCC
>DATIDU010000189.1:0-21925 GCA_035456145.1 Gaiellales bacterium
CAACCCAGACGACACCACCGATGGCGCCGATCCACATGACGCCGGAGAGGTCGAGCGCCGCGGCCCCGACGAGCGTGCCCGCGACCACCAGCGTGAGCGCCACGTGCCAGCCTCCGAACTCGCCGCTGCCGGCGTCACCGATGCCGTAGGTACACGCCAGGAGCCCCAGCAGCGCAGCCGATCGAAGCGCGTTCGCGCCGATCTCCCGGGCACCGCGGCGGAGCACGGCGGCGCCGGTGCCCAGCGCGACGCCGGCCTGGGCCGCGAACAACCATGGGATCGTGCCCTCGGAGAGGAAGCCCGCGGCGTCGGACGCGAAGCCCGTGAAGGCGACGAGCGACACGGTAAGACCCCAGGACGTGAGCCGCACGATCCTCACCGCCGCGTGCATGGCGGCCACGATCACGACCGCGGAGACGCTCGCGAAGAGCCCATAGGTCGAGTCGGCGTCGGCCGCCGCGCCCGCTGCGAGATACGCCATGCCGAGCGCGACGTACGCCACCATCCCGGCCAGCTCGACCTCCCACCGCGGCCGCCGACGGCGATGCAGGAGCACCGTCGCCCCCAACGCGATCGCGGGAAATACGAACGGCCCCGCGAGCTTGACCGCGTACGGGTAGCCGTCGTAGCCGACGCCGAAGAGCAGGGCCAGGCCAAACAGGAAGACGACCGCCCCCGCCGCCCGCAGGACGCCCGCGACCCGCGGCCGCTGCGCCCGTTCGGACCGGGCGAGGAGCCGGCGCACGTCCGCCTCGTCGACGCGTCCGGCGTCGAGGGCGCTGCGCAGGTCGGCGAGGAGATCATCGTATCGCATATAGGCTATATATAGCACGCGTGCGCTACGGCGTCAAGAGGCTGGACCAGCGCGAAACAGTGGCGTCCGGCACCGCCGTTTCAGGCTGGGATGCCTACTCGGCCAGGGCCTGCTTCAGCGCGGTGATGGCGTCGACCGGCGTCGGGTCGACGCCGCGCGCGAGCGCCGCGTGGTAGGTCACCCAGTCGCCGGTCGCGACCAGGCTGAAGGCGCGCGCGGTCCGCGACGGGCCGTGGCCCTCGATCGCGGCGACGACGGTGGCGTGCGGCCGGGCGACGTCGAGCGTGACCTCGATCCGGCGCCGGATCTCGGCGGGCTCGTCGGCATCGCGCAGCGCGACGATCGCGAACCCGCGGCCGTCGGCCCCCTCCCAGCCGACGATCTCGTTGTGGCCGAGTTCCGGGAACGCGTGGCTGAAGGCGTGCATCTTGGCGTTCTCGTTGAACTGGGTCTTCCACCGGTAGGCCACCGCGCCGAGCGGACCGGCGCCGTAGACGAGCGGCACGCTGCCGGCGAGCCGGCGGCCCAGCTCGGCGGCGACGTCCCGGTCGCAGGCCTCAACGCCCTGTGCGCACTCCTCGGCGATGCCGTCGGGCGAGAGCCCGCACGCCGCGAACGCGCCCGCCATGGCCCCGAACAGGTAGCCGAGCGCGGCCCGCGGCTGCATCCCGCCGGGGACGACCGCGCACGGGAACCCGAGCTCGTCGGCCAGGCGCGCGAGCTCGCCACCCGAGGCGACGCCCAGCAGCGCGGCGCCCTGGGCGTGCGCTTGGCGCGCGCAGGCCAGCGTCTCGGCCGTGTCGCCCGAGTAGCTCGTGCACACGACGAGCGTGCCCGGCCCGGCCCACGCCGGCACGCCGAAGCCGCGCACGCGCGTGATCGGCACCGGGCAGTCGGCGGCGACCAGAGCCCGCAGGAGCTCCCCGCCCATGGCCGAGCCGCCCATGCCGGCCATGACGACCGCCGCCGGAAGCCCGAGCTCGATGCCGGCCTCCGCACCCGTGCGCTCGCCCGCCCGCAGCTGGTCGGCCATCCCGGCGATGGCGTCGGACATGCCCGACGGATCAGCCTGGAACGTCACCACACCGGTTCTCCAGTTCTTCCCACCACCAGATTGTCCATGGTCATGCCCGTCGCCACAAGCGCCCCGGCGAGAACGACCGACCCGTGGACGTGTGCGCCGGCCTCGATCCGGCAGCCCGGCCCGATCACCGATCCCTCCACGACGGCCGCCGGATCGACAACGGCGGTCGGGTCGATGAGCCCGCCGGGCGGCATCCGCTCGAGGTTCGCAGCCAGGAAGCTCTCCGGAGTGCCGATGTCGCGCCACGCAGCCTCGTCGGCCAGCGCGTAGAGGCCGTCGCCGACCAGTTGCGGGAAGACGTCGTACTCCACCGACAGCGGGCGCCCCGGCGGGATCAGGCCCAGCACGTCCGGCTCGGCGACATAGGTGCCCGCGTTGATCGTCCGCACCGGCGTCGATCCCGGCGGCGGCTTCTCGATGAACGCGCTGACGGCGCCGTTGCCGTCGGTGGCCACGACGCCGTATCGGCTGGGGTCGTCGACAGGGTGAAGCGCGATGGTCATGCGCGCGCCCCGGTCACGGTGAAAGCCGACGAGCGCGGTCAGGTCGAGATCGGTGAGGACGTCGCCGTTGCACGCCACGAAGGTCTCCCCGATCCCCGCCTGGCGGGCGGCATAGGCGATCGCCCCACCCGTCCCCAGCGGCTCGGGCTCGACGATGTACTCCAACTCGTCGCCGAAGTGCTCCCTGATCGCGTCGGGCTTGTAGCCGCACGCCAGGATGATCCGTTCGACGCCATGGACGCGCAGGTGCTCGATCTGGTGCTCCAGGAACGGCCGGTTGGCGATCGGGAGCATCGGCTTCGGGGTGGTGTACGTGAGGGGGCGAAGGCGCGTGCCCTCGCCGCCCACCAGGACGACCGCGATCACGAGACGGCGTCCGCCCGATCCCCGGCGATCCGGAGCACGTCGGCCGGATCGGCGGGCCGGCCCACCGACTCGTAGGCGAATCCCGTCGCCCGCACCTGGCGGGGGTCAAGCAGGTTGCGTCCGTCGACGATGAGCGGCGTCGCCATCGCGTCTCGCACCGCGCGGGTGGCGAGGTGCCGGAACTCGCCCCACTCCGTGACGATGACGGCGGCGTCGGCGCCGGTCACCGCCTCGATCAGCGAGCCGGCGAGCTCGACACCGTCGCCCAGCGCTCGGCGGGCGTTCTCCATCGCCACCGGGTCGTAGCCGATCACCTCGGCCCCCTCCGCCCGGAGCCGCGCCGCCAGGACGATGCTCGACGCCTCGCGCATGTCATCGGTGTTGGCTTTGAACGCCAGTCCGAGCATCGCGATCCTGCGGCCGCGCAGCGACCCGAGGTGCTTCTCGAGCTTTCCGACCACGCGCCGCTTCTGGAGCTCATTCACCTCGATGACGGCCGTGAGGAGCTGGAAGTGGTAGCCGGAATTGCCGGCCAGCTGCTTGAGCGCGTTCACGTCTTTCGGGAAACAACTGCCCCCGAAGCCAATGCCCGGCCGCAGGAAGTTCGGGCCGATGCGGTCGTCGAGCCCCATGCCGTGCGCGACGACGGAAACGTCGGCGCCCACCTCCTCGCAGACGTTGGCGATCTCGTTGATGAACGAGATCTTCGTGGCGAGAAAGGCGTTCGAGCCGTACTTGATCATCTCGGCCGAGGCGACGTCGGTGCGGATGACGGGTGCCTCGATATCGGCATAGAGGTCGACGACGGCCTGGGCGTCGGCGTTCTCGAAAGCACCGATCACGATCCGGTCGGGCTCCATGAAGTCGGCGAGCGCCCGCCCCTCGCGCAGGAACTCCGGGTTCGATACGTACCCGATCTGGTCGAGCCCGCGGGCGAGGAGCTCCAGCCGTACCTTCTCGCCGGTGCCGACCGGGACGGTGGACTTCATGACAAGGACGTGGCGCGTCCCCGTCTGCGGGATGCCGGCCACGACAGCCTCGACCCGCGACAGATCGGCGTCGCCGGACGCCGTGGGTGGCGTGTCGACGCAGACGAAGACGATCCGGCAGCGCGCCAGCACGTCGGCCAGGTCGAGCGTGAACGTGAGCCGGGCGCGATTCCGCATCAAGAGCGGCTCGACCCCGGGCTCGTAGATCGGTACCCGTCCGGCGTTCAGCGCGTCGATCCGGTCGGGGTTCACGTCGCAGCAGACGACGTCGTGGCCGAGGTCGGCGAAGCACGCAGCCGTGACCAGGCCGACGTACCCGGCGCCGACGACCCCGACGGCGCCGCCGTTCCCCGTGGTCAACCCCATCGGCGCTCCATCCCCGGCGTCCATCACGTGATCATACGTGCGGGAACACACGCCCGGCCGCACGGCCGGGCCGAGCTCGAGGCGTGCCCGGCGGGCGCTAGCCGGTCGGCCGAAGCGAGCGCGCGATCGCCACCATCTCGGGGTTCGTCAGATCGTCGAGAAGCGTGTTGATGACCCAGTAGACGCGCTTCTTGTACGCGAACGCGACGAGGTGGAGGTGCTGGCCGTTGTAATAGAAGCGGTAGACGCGGCCGTCGAGCTTGCGCGTCGTCGCCGGATTGTCCAGGATCGGCGCGTCGCTGAAGCCGGTCTCCTGGATGCCCCAGTACGCCCCGGCGATCCCCGGCATCCGGAACATCGCGTAGAGCGAGTTGAACCCCTGGCCGGAGCTGTGAATGACGTAGGTGCGGATCGGCGCCGTCGTCGTGAAGGGCACGAACTCCGACGCCGACTGCGTGACCGTCGGGTACATGCCGGGGATGTGCGCGCGATGGGCAGCATCCTTGAACGCCTGGAGATAGACCTGGTTGTCGGGGTTGATTGTCGACGGGAGGGCCGAACTGGTCGCCTTCTTCGGCGGCTGGATGGCGAGCTTCCCGCCGTAGTCGGTGCCGAGCACGGTGACGACCTGGGCGGACGCCCCGCTGAACGTGCCCGGCAGGGGGCCGGTCTGCCCGACGCCGAGGATCTTCCGCACATCCGCTGCGGCCTTCTGGAACCCCGAGCGATAGTAGACCCAGGTCTGGGTGTAGCTCTGGGTGTCGGCGTTCGACGACGACGTCGGGTAGCCAAAGCCGCCGAGGGCCTTGGCCGTTGTGGCGGCCTCGCCGTTCTTCGTCGTGCCGTTCAGCACGGAGAGGGAGACGTTCGCCGGGTTGACCGCAGGCTTGAACTTCGCCTTCGCCGGCTTCCTGGGATGCCTGCCCGTCGGGAGCTGGCCGGTCGGCGAGGTCAGCGTCTGCGGGTGGGTGAATTCGTGGACCGCCTGTTGGATCGCCTCAGGCGTCGCGAAGACCACGGACGCCGTTCCCTCCATCCCGGTCGTTGCCTGGAGCCGGGCCGTGACGAAGTGCCCGGCAAGGGACGGCGCCAGCGTCGCGTACTTGACGAACGTCCGCACGCTCGGGGCCCCGCCCTTGGCGCCGATCTGGACGTTGTTCGCGATCGTGTCGATGAGCGCCTTGATGTCGGGGAAATCGGTCACGGAGATGCCGTGGAACCGGCCCGCGGCCCGCTGCTCGAACGCGCGCAGGAACGTCTGCTGGCGGGCGTTTCGGTAGAAGTCGGAGTCGGTGTGGCGGTACCGGCTGAAGGCGAGCGCACCCTTCCCGTAGAGCAGCTGGTAGCCGGGTTTGATGTCGATCGTGGAATACCGGTCGCCGAATGCCGAAGCATCGTTCATCGCCTGGGTGTGCAGGTAGTACTCGTCGACCGGGATGTAGACGCCGTGCAGGTTGTTCACGAGGTCGGAGAACCCGCGGAAGTCCACGACGACCACGTAATTGATCTTGAGACCGGTCAGGTTCTTGATCGTCTCAAGCGCCAGCTTGGTCGGGCTGGAGCCCTGGAGCTGGGCGCCGTCGGAGAACGCGGCGTTGATGCGGTCCTGGCCGAACCCGGGGATGTCGACCCACAGGTCGCGCGGGAAGGAGAGCATCGAGACGACGTGGTGCTTGGGGTCGATCCGCACGACCATGAACGTGTCAGAGCGGGAGGGCGCCGACCCGTCCGTCGAGCGGTGGTCGGAGCCGATGACGAGGGCGGTGACCGGAGCGTCGGCCTGCGGCAGGAGGTCGAGCGCCTTCGTGGCCTGCTGCACGTCCGCCGAGTTGTTCGTGATCCGGGAGTAGTCGCCGTAGAGCCAGTAGGCGACGGCGGCGACGGATGCCAGGAGCACGAGGAAGATGCTGCCCAACGTCCAGAGCGCGATGCGGACCCATCGTCGCTTGCGCTTCTTCGGCGGCCGGCCGCCACCATAAACCGTCATCTTCGGCCGAGCGCGGGTAGGCGGCGGCGTGGGCGGGGTCTGAGTTGCCATCGGCTCCTGGGGCGCGTCCACGCGGGGCGCGGGGTCGCAAGAGTATAGACACGTCCCCCTTCGACCAATGCGGCCGAACTCTTCTTTCAGGGGGTGGGTTGGACCCCGATGGGAATACCCCACCCGGCGGGCGGCGAACTCGCCTCCTTCTGGAACCAGGGGTAGGCGTCGGTGAGGAGCCACAGGTAGGCGGTGACGCGCGCCTGGTAGCGGTGGGCGAGCTCCATCACCTCGAACATCCCGGACGGGAGCCGCCCGGTCGCCAGGATTGTCCACCACGCCGCGAAGCTCAGCATCGCCCCGAAGAGGCCGAGGAAGTACAGGACCGTCAGGGCGGGGACGGACAGCGGGAGCCGAAGGAGCGTCGAGAGCCGGGAGAGCCGTGCCGGCTCGTCGACGTCCACCCGGACCGGATCCTCACCGGCCTCCCGGAGGTGGAAGCCCGGGAACCGGTCGCCGGCGAGCATCCAGTAGCAGCCGACGCGGATCGAGTAGCGCAGCACGCCGGAGACGAACAGGAAGAGGGTCCGCGGATAGCGGCCCGTCGCCAGGATCGCCCACCACGCAACCAGCACCGCCGCGGTCGCGGCGACGCCGAGCGCGAAGGCTGCGACGAGGTGCGGCAGGACGAGCACGAACCGCAGGGCCGTCGAGAGGCGCGAGCGCCGCTCCTGGTACTCGATCCGGACGTGCACCGGGTAGGCCACGCCCCAGCCTCGGTCAGCGGCCGCCGGCGACCTTGGTCAGCGCCTCGGCGAAGGCCGCCTCGCGGCGGGCGGCGTAGATGTCGCCGTCGCCGCCCTCGGCGCGCTCCAGCGCCGAGCGGGCCTCATCGAGGCGCCGCGTCGCCTCGCCGGGGTCGACGGACTCCGCATCGACCGCCTCCCCCACGAGCACGACCGCCCGGTTCTGGCGCACCTGGACATAGCCGTCGTCGGTGGCGTAGCGCCGGACGGAGCCCTGGTCGTCGGTGATTCGCGTCTCGCCGGGCTTCAGGAGCGAGATGAGCGGGGCGTGGTTGGCGAGGATGCCGAGCTCACCGGCCGCGCCTGGCACGACCAGCATCTCGGCCTCGCCCTGGAAGGCGATGCCCTCGGGCGTGACGAGCTCGACGGGATAGGGCGGATGGTCGGGCATGGTGCCGTCCTACGCTGCGGTCTTCATCTTCTCGGCCGCCTCGACGACGTCCTCGATCGGGCCGACCAGGTAGAACGCCTGCTCGGGCAGGTCGTCATGCTTGCCGTCGAGCACCTCCTCGAAGCTGCGGATCGTGTCCTCGAGCTTCACGTACTTGCCCGGCGACCCGGTGAAGGCCTCGGCGACGTGGAAGGGCTGGCTCAGGAAGCGCTCGATCTTGCGGGCCCGCTGCACGATCAGCTTGTCGTCGTCGGAGAGCTCGTCCATGCCCAGGATGGCGATGATGTCCTGGAGCTCCTTGTAGCGCTGGAGCACCTCCTGGACCCGCGTGGCCGTGCGGTAGTGATCCTCGCCGACCGAGCCGGGCTGGAGGATGCGCGAGGTGGAGTCGAGCGGGTCAACGGCCGGGTAGATGCCCTTCTCGGAGATCGACCGGGAGAGCACCGTCGTCGCGTCGAGGTGGGCGAACGAGGCCGCCGGAGCCGGGTCGGTCAGGTCGTCGGCGGGCACGTAGATCGCCTGAACCGACGTGATCGAGCCCTTCGAGGTCGAGGTGATCCGCTCCTGGAGCTGCCCCATCTCGGTGGCGAGCGTGGGCTGGTAGCCCACGGCGCTCGGCATGCGGCCGAGGAGCGCCGACACCTCGGAGCCGGCCTGCACGAACCGGAAGATGTTGTCGATGAAGAGCAGCACGTCCTGGTTTCGCTCGTCCCGGAAGTACTCGGCCATCGTCAGGCCCGAGAGGCCGACCCGAAGGCGGGCACCCGGCGGCTCGTTCATCTGGCCGTAGACGAGGGCCGTCTTCTCGATGACCTTGGACTCGGTCATCTCAAGCCACAGGTCATTGCCCTCGCGGCTGCGCTCGCCCACGCCGGCGAAGACCGAGAGCCCGCCGTGCACCTGGGCGATGTTGTTGATGAGCTCCAGGATCAGCACCGTCTTGCCGACGCCGGCGCCGCCGAAGAGGCCGACCTTCCCGCCCTTCACATACGGAGCCAGCAGGTCGACGACCTTGATCCCGGTCTCGAAGATCTCGGTCGTCGGGCTCAGGCTCTCGAACGTCGGCGGCTCGCGGTGGATCGGCCAGCGCTCGCCCTCCTCAACCGGGTCGCCCTTATCGACCGGCTCGCCGAGGACGTTGAAGATCCGCCCCAGCGTCCGGTCGCCGACAGGCACCGTGATCGGCCCGCCGGTGTCGACGACGTCAAGACCACGCGCCAGGCCGTCGGTCGCATCCATCGCGATCGCCCGCACCCGCCCGTCCCCCAGGTGCTGCTGCACCTCGGCCACCAGGCGGCCACCGTCGGGCAGCGAGATCTCGAGCGCGTTGTAGATCGAGGGCAGGCCTTCGGAGAAGATGGCGTCGATCACGACGCCCTTGATCTCGACGATCCTGCCAACGTGCGAGGGCTGGCCGTTCTCGGACAATGTGACTCCTTGTGCGGCGCGCGTAGGGGGAGGAATTCGGCTCCGGGAGCCGGATCGTATCACTCGGAAGCGAGCGCGGGCTCCGACTTCGTTACACGCCTGAGGCGCCCTCTCCACCGCCGCTTCGGGCGCGTTTCAGCGCCCTCGACGGCCAGGCGCGAGCGTTCCAGGGCGGCCGCCACACGGGCGGCGTGGTCGAGGTGTCAGACCCGCGACGAGACGGCGGAGATCATCGGCATGCCTGAACGGTAGCCGCCCAGGAGCCGCCGGGGATGTGCGGCCAGGTGGTCGAGTTAGGAGAGCAGCGACCGCCGGTGCGGCGACGGCTCGTTGGCCGGCTCGTTCAGCTTCCACAGCCGGCTCACGCGGGCGTCGAGCAGCGTCGAGCGAAGGTCGGTGCGCTCGGCGACCACGAGCCGGTGCTGCTCCGGCTGCGGCGATCCGCCCGACGGCGACGCGACGAGCGCCCCGAGGCCCGCGAACGCCGCTACGACGGCGGCGATCCCGGCGACCTGGAACGCGGTGCTTCCGCGCCGGCGCGATGACCGCACGGGCACGGCGGCGACCGACGGGACGAGCTCGGGGGCCGTGCGCAGACGGGCGGTCAGCTCGGCCATCGCCGCCAGGGCCTCGTCGCACGCCGGGCACTCCGCGAGATGCGCGTCGAGGCGGCGCAGCTCGAGGTCCGAGAGCCGGCTGTCGAGGGCCTGCGAGCCAAGCGCCCGCGCCCGCTCGCACTCACGCGCCTGTCGGCGGTTCACGGTCATGGTTCGAAGTGGGACGCGGGCACGCAGGCAAAGGTTAGCCACAGAAGCCCGGCTTGAACCACCCAATTCCACTCCTTCACCCAAGTCGCATCGAGCGGTCGGGCTCTGGCGAAGACCGCGTTCCCCGCGCTATACGGCGGTGTGCCGGCTGTCGACGGCGATCCCCGCCGCAAGGAGGCAGAGGCCGAGCGTGACGAAGAGCGCCGACGCCGAGATCTGGTCGTGGCGCTCCGACGGCGTCATCCACCGGGCCGCTCCCCGCGGCACCAGCCCGCCGAAGAAGCCGGCGTGTTCGCCCTCGGCGTGCACCGGCGCCCGGTTGCCTGCGAAGAACCCGAGCATCACGAACACCGATCCCACGAGGTAGAGCCCGACCGTGATCGCGCGGCGAACGGGCTGACCCGTGGCGGCCGCGAGCACCGCCGACACGACCGCCGTGACGACGGCGGCGATGACGACCAGGACCGCGAAGCGGCGCAGCCCTGCCAGGACCACGTCCCGGGTCATCGAACGGGAGTCATACGCCCGCGCCCACCCGGTCGGCGGGCAGGCGCAGATCCGACATCGGCCATGACTCGAGCGGGTAGTGGCACGCCGCGCGGCTCCCAGTGTCCTTGGCCACGAGCTCCGGCTCGGTGACGTCGCAGATGCCCTGCTGGAACCGCGGGCAGCGCGGATGGAACCGGCACCCGCTCGGCGGGTTGATCGGGCTCGGCACGTCGCCCTCGAGCACGATCGGCTTCCGCGCACGCGCGACGTCGGGATTCGGAATCGGGACGGCCGAGAGCAGCGCACCGGTGTAGGGATGGCGCGGCCGCTCGTAGAGTGCGGCACCCGGCGCGGTCTCGACGATCTTGCCGAGATACATGACGGCGACGTTGTCGGAGATGTGGCGCACGACGTCGAGGTCGTGGGCGATGAAGACGTATGTCAGGTCGAAGTCGCGCTGAAGCTGCTTCAGCAGGTTCAGGATCTGGGCCTGCACCGACACGTCGAGCGCCGATACGGGCTCGTCGCACACGATCAGCTTCGGGCGGATGGCGAGCGCCCGCGCCACGCCGATCCGCTGGCGCTGGCCGCCGGAGAACTCGTGCGGGAAGCGGTTGTAATGCTCCGGGTTCAGCCCGACGACGTCGAGCAGCTCCTGGACGCGGGCCTTGTTCTCCTTCGGCGTGCCTATCTTGTGCACCTCGAGCGCCTCGCCGATGATCGAGCCGACCCGCTTCCGGGTGTTGAGCGACGCATAGGGATCCTGGAACACCATCATCAGTTCGCGCCGCACCTTCATGAGGTCCGCGCCCTTGATGGTCGTGATGTCCTGCCCGTTGAAGATCACCTTGCCGGCGGTCGGGTCGAGCAGGCGCATAATGCAGCGCGCCATCGTCGACTTCCCGCAGCCCGACTCGCCCACGACGCCGAGCGTCTCGCCCTTCTCGACCGAGAACGACACGCCGTCGACGGCGCGCACCCGGCCGATCTCCTTCTGGAAGATGATCCCCCGCGTGATCGGGAAGTGCTTCTCGAGGTTCTCGACCCGAAGGAGCTCCTCGGCCATCAGAGCCGCCCCCCCACTGTGATCCGGCCGAGGATCTCCTCGGCGCCGCGCTGCTTTGCCGCCTCGTCGAGGTGGCAGGCATCGAGATGGGCCGAGCCGTCGGGCGCCGGCTGGAGGGGCGGGACGTCGGTGCGACAGCGGTCGAACGCGTACGCGCAGCGCAGGTGGAACCGGCAGCCGGGCGGCGGCCGCAGAAGCGACGGCGGCGCGCCGGGGATCGGCTTCAGCTCGGCGCCCTGCGCGAGCCGGGGAAGCGAGCTCAGAAGCCCCCAGGTGTACGGGTGGCGCGCGCGGTAGAAGATATCGCTGTAGTCGCCCTGCTCGATCGCCTTGGCCGCGTACATCACGAGCACCTCGTCGGCCGTCTCGGCAACGACGCCGAGGTCGTGCGTGATCAGGATGATCGCGCTTCCGAAGTCGCGCTGGAGCTGGTTCATCAGGTTCAGGATCTGGGCCTGGGTCGTGACGTCGAGCGCGGTCGTCGGCTCGTCGGCGATCAGCAGGTCCGGGTTGTTGATGAGCGCCATCGCGATCATCACGCGCTGCCGCATCCCGCCGGAGAACTGGTGCGGATAGTCGTCGAGGCGGGTCTCGGCCCGCGGGATGCCGACCGCCTTCACCATCTCGAGCGCGCGCCGGCGGGCGGCCTGCTTGGGCAGCTTCTCGTGCAGCTGGACGGCCTCCAGGAGCTGGCGCCCGATCGTGTGCACCGGGTTCAGCGAGGTCATGGGATCCTGGAAGATCATCGAGATCTCGTTGCCGCGGACCTTGCGCATCTCCTCCGCCGGCAACGTCAGGAGATCGCGGTCCTTGAAGATGGCCTCGCCCGATGTGATCGTGTTCTGGCGCGGGTTCAGCCCCATGATCGAGAGGCAGGTGACGCTCTTCCCGCAGCCGGACTCGCCGACGATGGCGACGGTGCGGCCCTTCTCGACCGAGAACGTGAGACCGTCCACGGCCTGGACGATGCCGTCGTCCGTCTTGAAGGACGTCTTCAGGTCACGGACTTCGAGCAGGGCCATGCAGGCAGAAGTGTAACGGTCGGCGCTGGCCCTATGCGAGCCGGATCCTGGGGTCGATCCAGGCGTAGAGCAGGTCGACGATCAGGTTGAACACGATGACGAGGATCGAGGCGAACACCACCACGCCGAGCGTGATCGGATAGTCGTACTGGAAGAGCGAGTGGAGCGCCACGTAGCCCAGGCCGGGCAGTCCGAACACCTGCTCGAGGAGCACGGCGCCTCCCAGCGCCAGCGCGACGTCCATGCCGAGCATCGTAACGACCGGCAGCATGGCGTTTCGAAGCACATGGTGGACCAGCACCCGCCGTTCCGGCGCACCCTTGGCTCTGGCGGTGCGCACGTAGTCCTCGTTCAGCGTCTCGAGCACGGTCGAGCGGATCATCCGCACATAGAACGCGGCGTAGAGGACCGCGAAGACGAACCAGGGCACGATCAGGTGGTAGAACCAGTCGATCGGACCACCGCAGGCCTCGCCGGGAGCCCTGCCCGTGAATGCGCAGTAGCCCTGGATCGGGAAGAGGTTGAGCTTGTACCCGAGGATGTACGAGGCGATCAGGCCCAGCCACACGGGGTGCACCGAGATGCCGGTGAGCACGCCGGTCATGGCCGCCCGGTCACCGAGCGAGCGCGGCCGGAGGGCCGAGTAGACGCCGACCGGGACGGCGATCAGCATCCAGACGACGACGGCGCCCAGCACGAGCGAGGCCGTGATCGGCGCGGCGTTCAAGACTGTCTCCCGGACGTCCTGGCGGTTCGCGTAGGAGTAGCCGAGGTCGAAGTGCAGGACGAGCCGGTCGAGGAAGTGCAGGTACTGCTCGTAGATCGGCCGGTCGAGATACAGCCGGTGCGCGACCACCTGCACGTCGTGCGGCGAGGCGGCCTTGCCGGCGGCGAGCCGGGCCGGGTCGACGGGGATGATGTAGAAGATCAGGTAGGTGGCGAGCGTCACCGAGATGAAGAGCACCACGGCCCACAGAAGCCGCCGGATGATGTACCTGATCACGCCACGTCCTCCCCCGCCTCTCGTGCGGTTCGGGGCTTCCCGGCCTGTGCCGGGAAGCCCCTCCCCGCGGACTCTCGGGCTCGGGCCTCATTCTAGGCCCCCGCCCGCCTTCTTCGCTATGAGCGAACGCAGAAGGTGTTCAGGGCGAACCCGTAGGACCCCTGGTTCACCTGGCACCCGATCTTCGGCCCGAAGAAGTCGATGTTCGTGCCGAACGAGCGGGACGCCCACGGCGCCGGCCCCTTGGCGAGGTCAGTCGCAAGCTGGCCGTACGCCTGGTCGCGCGCGGAGCCGGTCAGCTGGTTCGCGTCGTCCATCCGCTTGTTGAACGTCGGATCGTTGAAGTAGCTGAAGTTGTTCCCGCCCGTTTCGGGGATGGTCTCCCCGTTCAGGAGGATGTTGATGAAGTCGTACGCGTCGTAGTAGTCCGCGATCCAGCCTTCATCGGCGATGTCGAACGGCTCGCCCTTCTGGCCTTCCTTCGTGAACTGCACGCCGCGGTCGAACTCCTTCGGCTGCACGTTGATGCCGATCGCCTTCAGCTCCTGCTGGATGACCGCCGCCCGGTCGGGGCACGGCGGCTGGTTGCAGGTGTAGAGCACCGCGTTCTCGCTGGTGACGCCCGCCTGCTGCATGAGCGCCTTCGCCTTGGTCAGGTCGGCGGAGTCGAGCGGGTAGATGCTCTGCTCCTCCGAGCTGCCGGAGATCTGCGGCGGCAGGTACTTGTCGGCGGGGACGCCGGCGCCGTACCCGGACGGCTGCAGGATCTCCTTGCGGTTGATCGCCCAGTTCACTGCCTGGCGCACGAGCTCATCCTTGAACGCCGGGCGGGTCGTGTTGAGGGCGAGATACGAGACGACCGCAGCGGGTGTGATGAAGAACCGCTGAGGACCGCCAGCGGTGCCGCTGGGCCCGTACTGCGCGTTCAGCTGCGCGTTCTGGGCCGGGACGACCGCGTCGTTGATGTAGTCGAGCTGGCCGTTCTTGGCCTCCAGGGTGCCCTGGTTCGGATCGATCGTGAGCTGCGTGTAGTCGATCTCGTCGGCGTAGGCCGGGCGGTCACCCGTGTAGTTCGGGTTCTTCTTCAGCACGATCGAGCGGTTCGGCGTGAAGTCCGAGATGTAGTACGGCCCCGCGCCGGCGATCGTGTGCACGCCCTTCGGATCGACGGGCGTGTCGTTCGGGATCGCGCAGGCGAACGGCGTCGAGAGCTTCTGCACCATCGACCCGTCCTTCTGGGTCGTCTGGATCGTCAGCTGATCGCCGTTCACCGTGATGCCGGAGACGTGCTCGCCCGGCTTGCCCTTGTAGTCCGAGGCGCCCTTGATGAACGGCGCCAGGAACACGGCGCCGAAGTACGACGCCTGCTTCGGGTTCAGGTCGCGCTCCAGCGCGTGCTGGAACGTCGCCGCCGTCACCGGCTCGCCGGTGTTGAACTTGTACTTGCCCGCCGGCACCGTGTACGTGTACGTGAGCCCGTCGGGGGAGATGGTCGGAAGCGCGGATGCGGCCTCCGGCTTGATCACGCGGCCGGCGTCGCCCGGGAGGTCCGGGTAGTTCGTCAGCTTGACGCACGTCGAGTACTCGATCTGCCACGTGGACTGGTAGTAGGCCAGCGCCGGATCGAGGTAGTCGATGTTGCCTGCCAGCGCGATCTTGATCACGCCGCCGTTCTGGTGCGGCGGAATTGCGGCATTCCCGCCGCTTCCGGCGTTGCCGCTGTTGTTGTTGCTGCTACCGCAGCCGGCGGCACCCAGCAGCACGACGCCGGCGGCAAGCGCCCCCAGCGTGAGCCACAGTCCAGGTCGTCTCCTCATCCGGTTCCTCCCGATTCGGATTCGGGCAGGGACGCGTCCGCCCCGATGCCCCTTGAGCACTCCCCGCCTACGACGCCCGCCGCAGCGAATAAGTTAGAGCGCGATTAGAGCGTCGCGCGAGGGTCGAGCGCGTCGCGCAGGCCGTCGCCAAGAAGGTTGAAGGCGAGCGTCAGGATGAGGAGCGCCAGGCCCGGCCACACGATCAGCCACGGTTGGATCGTGTAGAGCCCGGTTGCCTCGTCGAGCATGTTCCCCCAGCTGGCGTTCGGCGGCGGCAGGCCCACTCCGAGGAAGGACAGCGTTGACTCGAGCAGGATGTTGATGGCGACCGTCAGCGTGCCGTACACGATCATCGTGCCGACCAGGTGGGGCAGCAGGTGCGAGCGCATGATGCGGAAGTTGCTCGACCCGACCATGCGCGCGGCCTCGATGAACTCCTTCTCCCGCAGCGAGAGCACCTGGGCGCGGACGATGCGGGCCGGATAGAACCACGTGAAGAGCCCGATCACCATCGTGAGGGTAAACACTCCCGGGTTCAGGAGCCCCCCGAACGTGATGCTGTCGATGCGGTCCCCGAGCGTCGCCGAGATGGCGATCAGGAAGAGGAGGAGCGGGAACGCCATCACGATCTCGGTGAGCCGCGAGACGAGGGTGTCGGTGGCCCCGCCGTAGAACCCGGCCAGGAGCCCGGACACCAGGCCCAGCGAGAGCCCGACGAGCGTGGCGAGGATGCCGACCTCGAGCGAGACCTGGGCACCGGCCAGGAGGCGCAGGAACTCGTCGCGGCCCACCAGGTCGGATCCGCCGAGCACGAGGTACGTCGTACTGCCATGCCCGTCGCTGACGGTCGAGAGCGGGCCCACCGGGACGAAGTTCTCGACGCCGCCGGAGATGAGGTCGTTCGGGCTGTGCCCCGCCCATCTCTCGGCGATCGGGAGGCCGATGAACGGGACGATGATGAAGAGCACGATGACGACCGCGCTCACGATCGCAAGCCGGTCCCTGCGCAGGCGACGGAACGCGTTCTCCCAGTAACCGCGGGCGGCGACCTCTCCGCCACCCGCGATGTCGGCGGCGCTGCCGGCGAGCGCTGCGCCGCCCGGAAGAACGGTGGTGTGGTCACTCGTCGCCATGGCTAGTGCACCTCCGAGGCCGGGATCGGCGGGTTCGTGCCACGCGGGCCGAAGTAGTCGACCAGCCAGTGGTTCGCCCGCGGCACCATCTGGATGAAGAAGTACCCCGACCTGACGCCGGGCTTGTCCGAGACGATCTGCACGAGCAGGGTCACGTTCTTCGCGCGCGACCACTCGACCTTGTACGTGGTTCCCCCATAGGCGTTCGCCGGGAACGGCGTCACCGGGATCGACCCGGACATCCACTGGGCGTGGGTCAGGCCGCCGTGGACGTTGGCGGTCGAGACCCGCCAGCCCTGGTCGAGGTTCTTGCGCAGGACGGCGGTGTGGATGAAGTCCCTGCCCGCACTGACGGCCTTCTGCGGCAGCGCGATCTTCGGGCCGTAGGCGGCGATGCCGAGCGGCTGTCCGCCCTTCACGACGGGCTCATGCGACGTCGTCGACTTGTTCTGGACGTACGCCATGCGGATGCCGGCGAAGAGGACGAAGGCGGCGACGAGCACGAACGGCCAGCGCACAGCGGGCCGGTCCCACAGCCGTTCGAGGGCCTGCATGGAGGCCATCATACCCCTTCCCCGATCGTTCTCCTGTGTGCGGGTCACTCGAGCGCGTCGGCTCCGGCGACGACCTCGAGGATCTGCTGGGTGATCTCGGCCTGGCGCGCGCGGTTCATCTGGAGCGTGTAGCGGTCGATCAGATCGCCGGCGTTCTCGGAGGCGTTTCGCATCGCCGTCATGCGAGCGCCGTGCTCGGACGCCGTCGATTCCAGGAGGGCCCGGTAGATCGTGACCTCGAGATACGTCGGCAGGAGGTGCGAGAGGATGGCGCTTGCGTCGGGCTCCTCGAGATAGGAGCCGGAGACCCTCTCGGGCTCCTCGCCGCTCAGGAGGCTCTCGGGCACCGGTAGGAGCTCGACCTCGTCGAGCTTCTGGGCGAGTGCCGAGACGAAGCGGTTGTAGACCATCACGACCCGGTCGATGCGCTCCTCGGTGTAGAGGTCAGCGACCCGCTGGGCGATGGCCTGTGCATCGGCGTACGCGGGCCGATCGGTGATTCCGGTGTAGTCCGCCTCGATCTCCTGGCCGCGGAAGCGCAGCGTGGACGTCCCGCGTCGGCCGATCGTGAGCCAGACGACCTCGTGGCCGGCCGCCCGCTCGCGGGCCGCCACCTCGAGGCTGCGGCGCACGACGTTGGCGTTGAACCCGCCCGCGAGCCCGCGGTCGGCCGAAAGCGCGACGACGGCGACCGTGGAGACGTCGCGGCGCGTGAGCAGCGGCTGATCGTGAGTCCGCGACGTGGCCGCCGCCACCTCGACGGTGAGCGCCTGCATCCGGTTCGCATAGGGCCGCAGCGCCTCGATCCGGGCCTGGGCGCGGCGCAGCCGCGACGCGGCCACGAGCTCCATCGCCTTCGTGATCTTCTCGACGTTCTGCGCGAAGCGGATCCGCCGCCGGATGTCCTGCTGGCCGGCCAACCGTTACGACGCCGCCGCCGCCAGCCCGTGCTCCTCCTCGACGAAGAAGCTCTCCTTGAACCCGTCGACGGCCTTCTTCAGCGCCTCCGCGGTCTCCTCGGACAGGTCACCGGACTCCCGGATCGTCTCAAGGACGGTGTTCTCCGCCCGCAGTGACTCGCGCAGCTCCTCGTGGAAGCGCGGCACCTGCGCCACCGGCACGTCGTCGAGGTAGCCGTTCGTCGCGGCCCAGATCGCGGTCACCTGCTCCTCGAACGGCCACGGCGCGTACTGCGGCTGGTTCAGGGTCGCCACCAGCCGCTCGCCTCGGGACAGCTGGCGCTGCGTGGCGGCGTCGAGCTCCGACGCGAACTGCGAGAAGGCCTCGAGCTCGCGGTAGGCGGCGAGGTCGAGGCGCAGGCGGCCGGCGACCCGGCGCATCGCCCGCCGCTGGGCGTTGCCGCCCACGCGCGAGACCGAGATGCCGGCGTTGATCGCCGGACGCACGCCCGAGTAGAAGAGGTCGGACTTGAGGAAGATCTGGCCGTCGGTGATCGAGATGACGTTCGTCGGGATGTACGCCGAGACGTCGTCGGCCTGCGTCTCGATCACCGGCAGAGCGGTGAGCGACCCGCCGCCCAGCTCGTCGGATAGCTTGACGGCCCGCTCGAGCAGCCGCGAGTGCAGGTAGAAGACGTCGCCCGGATACGCCTCGCGGCCCGGCGGCCGGCGTACGAGCAGCGACATCTGCCGGTAGGCGTCCGCGTGCTTGGAGAGGTCGTCGTACATGACGAGCGCGTGGCGGCCGTTGTAGAGGAAGTGCTCACCCATGGCACAGCCGGCATACGGCGCCATGTACTTGATCGGCGCCGCCTCGGTCGCCGACGCGGCGACGATGATCGTGTAGTCCATCGCCCCGTGCTGGCGCAGGATGGCCTCCACCGCCCGGACGTTCGACGCCTTCTGCCCCACCGCGACGTAGATGCAGACGACATCCTCGCCCTTCTGGTTCAAGATCGTGTCGATGCAGAGCGCGGTCTTGCCGGTGGTGCGGTCGCCGATGATGAGCTCGCGCTGGCCGCGCCCGATCGGGATCATCGAGTCGATCGCCTTGATGCCGGTCTGGAGCGGCTCCTTCACCGGCTGGCGGTCGACAACGCCCGGCGCCTTGAACTCCATCGGCCGGGTCTCCTTCGCGTCGATCGCAGGGCCGCCGTCGAGCGCGATGCCGAGCGGGTTGACGACCCGGCCGATCAGCGCGTCCCCGACGGGGATCGCCATGACCTCGCCGGTACGGCGGACGGTGTCGCCCTCCTTGATCTTGTCCCACTCGCCGAAGAGCACGGCTGCGACGTTGTCCTCCTCGAGGTTCAGCGCGAGGCCGGTGACGCCGTGGTCGAGCTCGAGCTTCTCGAGGGCGACGCAGCGGTCGAGCCCGTAGATGCGGGCGATGCCGTCGCCGATCTGGATGATGGTGCCGACCTCCTCGACGTCGGTCTGCACCTCGTACCGTTCGATCTCGGCCTTGAGGATGTTCGCGATCTCGTCTGGTCGCAGCTTCACGCTTCACTCCCAACGGGCAATGGTGTACGGATGAGCGCCAGGCGGATGTCCTCCAGCCGGCGCCGGATCGATGCGTCCAGGAGGACGCCGCGGGCCTTCAGGACGAGGCCGCCGATGATCTCGGGATCGACGGTCGCGACCACCTTCGCCTCGTGGCCGACCGCCGCGGAGACGCGCTCGCGCAGGGCCTCGACCTGGGCATCGTCGAGCGCCACCGCGGTCGTCACCTCGACGGTCAGGATCCGGTCCTCGGCTGCGACCAGCTCGGCGTAGGCCGCGGCCGCATCGGCGAGCAGGTTGACGCGGCCGCGATCGGTCAGGACGAGCGCGGCGTTGCGGAGCAGCGGCTCGGACTCCTGGAGAAGCTGGGCGACGACGCGCTTCTTGGCCTCGCGCGGGATGGCGGGGTTGGCGAGCGTCCGGAGCAGCATGCGGTTCCCGCCGAGCTCGGCAAGGAGCGCGCGGAAGTCGCGGTCGATCTCGCGCGTGCGCTCCGCGTCGCGGCCGGCGCCGTAGAGCGCCTCGGCGTAGACGCGCGCGGCGGGCTCGATCCGCTCGGCCACTACTCCTCGCCCTCCGGGACGAGCGATGCGAAATCGACGTCTGCGAGCGCATCGTCGATCAGCCGCCTCTGCTCGGCGGCGTCGAGTCGGGCGCGCACGACCTTTTCGGTCGCGACGAGGGTCAGGTCGGCCACGTGCTGCTTCAGGTCGGCCAGCGCCTGGCGGGTCTCGGCCGCGATCTCGGCCTTGGCCTGCTCCTTCAGGCGCACGGTCTCCGATTCGAGGGCCGCGACGTCGGCTGCCCGCCGCTCCTCGCCGACGCGGCGCGCGTCCTCGACGATCCGCGACGCCTCCCTGCGGGCCTCGGCGAGCTGCTCGCGGTACTCGGCGAGCGCGGCCTGCGCCTCGCCGCGGGCCTTCTCGGCCGCGTCCAGGTCGGCCGTGATCGCCGTGCGGCGCGCGTCGATCATCTGCTGGATGGGGCCGAAGGCGTACTTCTTGAGGACGATCAGGACGACGACGAACGTCACCAGCGTCCAGATCATCAGGCCCGTCGTGGGCGTGATCAGCGTCGAGTCATAGACGACCATGGCGGACCTCCGTCGTCAGGCGATGGCGTAGGCCACGAAGGCCATGCCCAGGGCGTAGAAGATGATCGCCTCGGTCAGGGCGAACCCCAGCCACATCAGCCCCTGGAGCTGGCCGCGCAGCTCGGGCTGGCGCCCGACCGCCTCGATCGTCTTGCCGAAGATGAAGCCGACCCCGATGCCGGGGCCGATCGCGCCGAGGCCGGTCGCGAGCCCCAGCTCGAGCGCCCGGGAAGCATCATGAACGTTGCCGTCGAGGGCCATTTCGAAACTCCTAGTGGTCGGGGTGGATCGCTCCACCGATGTAGATGGCTGACAGGGTGGCGAAGATGAACGCCTGCAGGCCGGCGATCAGCGTGCACTCCAGCAGGTACAGGGCGACGCCCATGGGAATGCCGATCGGCAGGATGAAGTACGTGCCCAAAAGCGAGGCGAGGCCGAGGAAGACCGCGATCACCAGATGGCCCGCCAGCATGTTGAAAAAGAGACGGAAGCTGAGCGAGACGATCCGGACGAACTGGGAGAGCACCTCGATCACCGCGATCAGCACCAGGAGCACCAGCACGGCCGGCGACTTGAGGCCCCACGGTCTGGGTGACGGCAGGCCCGACGGCATCCAGCTCTTGAAGTACTTGACCGGCCCGTTGTACCGGATGCCCTCGATGTGGGTGGCGAAGAAGGTGACCAGGGTGAGCGCCAGCGTGACCGACAGGTTTGCGCTGGCGGCGTAGATCTGGAACTCGGGGACGCTGAGGCCGAACACATCGACATGGCGCTCGCCGAACGGCAGCGGGATGAAGCCGATCAGGTTCATCGACCAGATGAAGACGAACAGGGTCGCCACATACGGGAACCAGATCCGCATTCCCTCCTCGGGCAGGCCCCCGCGCGCGATCTGGTTCTCACACATGTCGTACACGACCTCGACGGCGGTCTGCTTGCCGTCGGGCCGGAGCTTGAGGCCGCGGCGGACGATGAAGAGCGTCACGCCCATCGCCACGGCGGCCGTCAGCCACAGGTAGACGACCGCCTTGTTGATGTCGAGGCCGAGGGGCAGGTTGACATACGGGTTGTGGACGAAGTCCGTGAAGTCCGAGACCGGGTTGAAGTCAACCTTGAGCAGCGTCATCTACGCCGCCCCGCCGAGCGTTCCACGGATGTTCCGGTGGGTCAGGACGCGGGTCGCGATGTCGATGGTGACGAGGATCAGGAAGAGGAGCACGGAGGACACGACGAGCGTGCTGTCATCCTTCGTGATCAGGAACAGCACGAGCATCCCGATCCACGGGCGAAGCAGCATGCTGGCGCCGAGGACCCCCACCCCGCGGAGCGCCCCCATGCGCGCGGCCCGGCGCTCGATCGCCGACTGGGCGTAGCGGTTCACCGCCCAGAGCGCTGTCGCCCAGAACCAGCCCTCGAGCGGTAGGCCCGCCAGCAGGAAGACCGGCACGGCGAGAATCGCGACGATGGCGTCGAGGTTGTGGGCTGCGAGCGTCTGGGGCGAGGTCATATGTCGCGGAACCGTCTGTAGACCAGGTAGAAGCTGAACGGGATCCCGAGCGCCGCGCCGATCGCGCCGCCGACGGCCGGTACCCCGGCCAGCCAGCCGACTCCGAGGCCGATCCCCACGAACAGCGCAAGCGCCGCCAGCAGATAGATCCCGGCCGTTGCTCCCGATGCTGCCGGTTTCCCTGCCGTGTGGGTCGTGTCCTCGTCGAGGGTTGGCGGGCGCGCGCAGTATAGCCAAAGCGCGGGAGTATGTGACAAGTTTGTGACGCTCCGCGGAACTACGCCGCA
>DATIDU010000190.1:0-5460 GCA_035456145.1 Gaiellales bacterium
GCCGGCTCCACGAGGCCGGCCGAGACGACGCGGACCGCCCCCGTCAACGCACCCGCACTCCGGCCCGCTCGAGCTTCACCGCGGCCGATGCCGGCGCGTCGCCGGCGAGCGCCACCTCGGCGGGAAGCTGGGCGCGCAGCTCCTCCAGCTCGCGCCGGAGGGCCGCGGGATCGCCAAGGCGGTCGAGCTCGGCGCGGGCATCGGCCGCCCGCTCGGCGGCCGCGGACCCGGCCTCCGCCACCTCGCTCACCGTCGCCTGCGCCACCTCGGACAGAACCAGCACCTCGCGCCGGGCCGCCTCCGGCCGCGCGTCGGCGCCACTCTCCGGGATCTCGACGTCAAACGGCGACTGGGCAACGACACGCGTCATCGCCTCCCGCTCACGGTCGATCAGCTCACGCTGGCGGCGCGTGGCGAGCCGCGCGGACTCGACCCGCCGGCGCGCCGCGTCGGCGTCCTGGGCGCTCGGACCCGGATCGGCGCCCGCTGCCTCCGCGATCTGCTCGAGCTCGAAGGCCCGCTGCCAGTCCGTGACGAGCGGCCCCTGGTCGACCCACTCGCGCTCGAGCTCGCGGGCGATCGGCTCGAGCGCCCCGCCGGCCCGCTCCATCGCCGCCCCGACCTCGGGGGCGGCGGCCACAAGATCCTCGTGGCGCGCGAGCTCCGTCGTGAGCGTCTCGGCCCGGACGAGGCGGCGCTCCAGGCCCTCTACCCGGTCGGCCACCTCCAGCAGCCGCTCCAGCTCAGCCGGCTTCATCGGGAAGCGGCCGCAGCCGCAGTCGCGGCCGGACCGCCGGCCGGCGCTCGAGCAGCGCCCCGAGCCGAGGAGCGAGCGCGACGCCGGCGGCGTCGAGGAAGCAGTATCCGCCCGGGATGCCGCTCGGCGGGTTGCCGATGCTCAGCGTGCCCGTTGGGTCATGGTGCGCCCAGGCCCAGGCCCCCACCCCCGTTCCGATCAGCTCCAGGTAGCTCGTGACGAGGAACGCGCCGGCGTAGACCAACGGCCGGCTGCCGCGCAGCGTGAACCGCAGCAGGAAGAGGAACATGATCGCGCCGAAGACGTCGCGCCGCGGCGAGAGCAGGACGCCCCAGGCCGCCCACGCGCCGCAGACGACCAGCGTGAACCAGATCAGCGGGCGGCGGAGTAGGTGCGCGACCTGGGAGCGGCCGATCGAGAGCGCGGCGAGATAGACCAGGCCGTGTCCGGGCGGCACGTAGCTCGGCACGTTGTGGAGGCGGTAGGTGTAGTAGCCGAGGAAGGGGGAGGCGGTGTACTCGACGCAGGTCGCCACGATGATCACCCCGACGACCTGGAGCCGCACCGAGCGCTTCTCGGTCCTCAGAAGGACGGCCAGGAGCGTCCAGGTGACGAGGCCGACGAACCGCTGCCGCCAGATGCCCGCGCCGGAGTCGGTGCCGGCTCCGAGCGCGATCCAGGCGAAGACGATCGTCGCGACGCAGAGCTCACGCCTCGATGCGCGGGCCGCGGCGGCGATCTGGGCGCGGGTCGGCACGGCCCGCACTTTATCCGCCGTGGGTCGGTCGCATCGCAAAGCTCTTCGGCCCGCGACGGGGAGCGGTTCAGCGGCTCGCCAGCCCGCCCGCAGTCTCGCCGCCGTCCACGGTGATGACGGCCCCGGTCACGTACGAGGCGTCGTCGGACGCGAGGAACGCATAGACGGCGGCGATCTCGTCGGGATGGGCATGGCGCCTGAGCGGGATCTTGGCGTCGACCTGGGCCAGCATCTCGGGCGTGTACTCCGCCGCCTGCATCGGTGTCAGCACGTAGCCGGGGCAGACCGCGTTCACCCGCACCGCCGGCGCCCACTCCAGGGCGAGCGTCCGCGTCAGCTCGATCACGCCGGCCTTCGAGGCGTTGTAGTCGGCGTAGTACGGGTGGCCGACATAGCCGTTCGTCGAAGCCGTGTTCAGTATCACCCCGCCGCCGGCGGCGATCATCGCCCGCCCCGCGGCCTGGGCGACGTTGAAGACGCCGAGGAGGTTGGTGTCGAGGACGCGCCGCCAGCGGCGCTCGTCGATCTCGAGCGCTGGGCCGCGCTCGCTCACACCCGCGTTCGAGACGACGACGTCGACGCGGCCCAGCTCGGCAAACGCCGCGCGCACCGCGTCGCCGTCCGAAACGTCGACGCGCATCCCGTCCGGGCCGAGCTGGAGGTCGAACACGACGACCTCCGATCCCTCCGCCCGGAACCGCTCGACCGTGGCCGCGCCGATCCCGCGGGCACCGCCCGTCACGACGACGCGCTTTCCTTCCAGACCGCGCACAGCGGAGAGGCTACCGTGCCGACATGCGGGATCGACACATCGACGTCACGGCGCTCGAGGTGCAGCGGGCACTCGCGAACTCGTTCCACGGCGCGGAGTCTCCGGAGCACGCCTGGCAGGGCAGCGTCGGCGTCGGCGACGCGATCGTCGCGGTCGACGTCGAGCCGCGCGAGGGCGGCGCGATCGTGCATGCCCGCGCGCGCTCGATCGAGTGCGACGCCGACGCGGCTCGGCTCGCGCGCATCCTCGCGAGCGAGAATGCCGAGCTCGTGCTGGGCCGGTTCGCGATCGCGGATGGCGCCATCGACGTCGAGCACGCGATCCTGGCCGGCACGACCATGGACGCGGTCGAGGTGCAGGCCTCGGTGTGGGCGGTCGGATGGGCGGCCGCATCGTTCGCCCCGCGCCTGCGGGCGCTCGTGACCGAGGCCGTGCCCGTTCCTCCCCCGCCCCAGACCCCCGCCGCACGCCTCCGCGACTCGGCTGCGCACGTCGACCTGACGACCCGCCGCGTGCGCCAACATCTCGACGCCCGCTACGGCGGCTTCGACCACCACCCCGACTGGGGCTTCCATGGGGCGTTCGGCAGTGCGCGTGTCTTCGTCGAGATCCTGCCGGTGCTCGACGACTCCACCGCCGTCCGCGTCTCGTCGCCCGTCCTCTCGCAGGTCGCGCTGTCGGATGAGCTGGCGCTGCGCCTGCTGGGGCTCGCAGCCGAGCAGCCGTTCGGCGCCTTCGCGCACGTTTCGGCCCGCGACGAGGTGTGGCTCCAGCACGCGATCCTGGGCGACGACCTCGACCAGGTTGAGCTCGAGACGGCGATCGACGCCGTCGCCGCAATCGCCGACGGCTGCGACGATGCGCTCGCCAACGAGTTCGGCGGTTTACGCTACGCCGACCTCGGGTAGCGGCGGGGCATGCCTCGATCTGGGATGCTGTTGGCCGCGATGCCATCGGCCCGGAACCGGAACTGGACGTTCCTCACGAACCACGCCGCCGTGCTCGTCTGCATCGATCGCAATCCCGGCGCGCGGATCGACGACGTGGCGGCCCAGATCGGGATCTCGCGCCGCGCGGCGCAGATGATCGTGACCGACCTCGCCGAGGACGGATACATCGAGCGCACGCGCGTGGGACGCCGCAACCACTACCGCGTGCGCGAGGAGATGCCGCTGCGCCGGAAGGGGTTCCAGGACAGCGACGTCCGCGCGCTTCTGACCCTTCTGAGGTAACTGCACGTTCACTCTAAAGGTGCGGGCCGTCTCCGCCGATATCTCCACCACTGTCCTCTGCCGGTGCACTCCGGCAGGTGTGGTCATCACAGGAGGCGATTCGGTGCTCGAGTTCTTCAACCGGCTTCGTGACGAGAGCGGTCAGACCATGGCTGAGTACGCCGTGGTTCTGGGCGTCATCACCATTGCGGTGGTTGTCACCCTGGGTCTGCTCTCGACGGCGATCCAGAACACGCTCAACAACGTCATCGCGTCTCTCTAACGACGCGGCCGCAGCGGCCGGCGCGAGGGAAACCTCTCGCCGGCCGCCGCGTTTAACGGATCAGCGGCACGCCGCCGGGGAACGTCCCGAGCGCTTGCACCGTGAGACCGACGCCGAGCAGCGTGATGACCGCGGCGCTGAAGGTCGGCGCCACCTGGACGAGCCGGCCGCTTGACGGCACGCGATCGACCAGCCGGCGGACGTAGACGACGATCAGGCCCACGCTCGTCAGCGTCGCCGCGAGGCCGATGCTGAACGCCACGACGAGCAGCAGGCCGAACGCGACCCGGTGCACGGCGATCGCACCCAGCATGACGACGAGCGCCGACGGGCACGGAAGGATGCCTCCCGAGATCCCGAGCGCGAGCATGCTGCGGACGGTGATCGCGGCCGGCGGCTCGTGCGTATGGCCGACGGGCCCATGGTGGTGAAGGTGGTCGTGACCGTGGTCGTGGTCGTGCGCATGGTCGTGGTGATGATGGTGGTGCTGCGACGCGCGCAGCCGCCGGGCGCGGCGGATCAGGATCGAGCCGCCCATCCCGACGACGACCAGGCCGGAGACAACCGAGAGCCACGGGTAGAGCGTCTCGGGCAGGATGTACTGCGAGAGGTAGAGCGTCACGATGCCGAGCACGAAGATCGACGCGGTGTGTGTGACGGTCACCGTCAGTCCGAGGAAGGCGGCGTGCCGCGCCGTTCCGCGCGAGCCGACCAGATAGGCCGCGACGATCGACTTCCCATGCCCCGGCGAGAGCGCGTGGACCGCGCCCCAGAACATCGCGATGGCGACGGCGGCGAGGATGAACCCGAGTCCCAGGTCCCGGTGGGTGACGAGATCGGTGAACGCTCCGCCCGAGACCGCGACGCTCTCGCCACCGCTCCCGTGCGGCGCGCCGACCGAGACGCTCGTGCCCGAGCCGTAGCGGTAGCCGAACGTCGCGGTGCGGACGTCGAGCGGCGTCGAGAGCATCCCGGATGGGTAGTGACGGAGCATGTCGGAGACGTCGTGCGTCGCGGCCGATGACTGCGTGAGGACCGCGCCGGGCTCGGCCCGCATCACGATCTCCTTCCAACCGACCCGGTCTCCGAACGTGTCGTCGGTGAACGTGGCGGTGAAGGGGCCGGCACCAGAGATGCGGGCGCTCAGCGGGACGGTCACCCGCATGCAGTGCAGGCCGCCCTGCCCGACGCGGAGCGTCGCCGTGACGGCGTCCATGTCGGGGACGACCGTCACCTCCTGCCCGTCCACGGTCAGGTGGAGCTTGCGGGCAAACGTCGCCGCGTGCGCGTCGGCCCAGGCCCGGGCGCGCTCGGCCGTCGGCTGTCCGCCGAGCGCCTGGAACGTCGGAATCTCGGCCTCGTCCAGGACGAACGTCACCTTCACGGAGCCCTTGCCGAGCTCCACGAGGCTGTACCGGTTCACCGTGAAGTTCCCGAGGGGATGGGCCTGCGCGACCGCCGGCGCCGCCGCCGCAAGGGCGGCGACGCCGGCGAGCACGGCCGCGAGGCGGCGGATCATCGCCCAAGCCTCGTGAGGAGACGGTGGGCGTCGGGCGCGTAGAGGAGCGAGAAGCGCGGGTTGAGGCGCAGGGCGGCCGAGAGGTCGCGCACGGCAGCCGAGCGCCTGCCGAGCCTCGCCTCGATTGCGCCGCGGTGGTAGAGGAAGCTCGAGTCGCGCGT
>DATIDU010000191.1:0-5120 GCA_035456145.1 Gaiellales bacterium
CGGCGCTGACCGGACCGCGCTTCGTCGACCGCCGGCCGCCCGGGCTCGACACCTCGCGGCTCCTGGTCGTGCCGGTGCGCGACGGCGGCCGGCGCGAGTTCGTGGTCGTCGGCGCGACGCTGAGCGACAGCCAGGAGGCGCTCGACACGGCGCTCGTGCGGTTCGCGGTCGCGTTCCCGGTGGCGCTCCTGCTCTCGTCGCTCCTCGGCTGGGTGCTGGCGGGCGCGGCGCTGCGGCCGGTCGAGCGGATGCGCCGCGAGGCGGCCGGGATCTCGGGGTCGGACCCGACGGGCCGCCTACCCGTGCCGCAGACCGACGACACGCTCGCCCGACTGGCGGTCACGCTGAACTCCACCTTCGACCGGCTCCAGGAGGCGCTCGAGCGCGAGCGGCGCTTCGTCGACGACGCGAGCCATGAGCTGCGCACCCCGCTCACGATCCTGAAGGCCGAGGTCGACTCGGCGCTGGCCGGCGAGCGGAGCGAGGTGGAGCTGCGAAAGGCGCTTCAGGGAGCGTCGGCCGAGGTCGACCATCTCGTGCGGATCGCCGAGGACCTGCTGGTTCTGGCGCGGTCCGAGCACGGCCGCATCCCGGTCCGGCGCGAGCCGGTCTCGCTCCGGGAGGTCGTCGAGGAGAGCTGCCGGGCGCTCGCGGCGACCGCCGCCGCTCGTGGGGTCACGATCGAGATCGACTCGCCCGGCCTCCAGGCGGAGCTCGACGGCACACGGGTGCGGCAGGCGCTCGACAACCTGATCGGAAACGCGATCCGGCACTCGCCCCCCGGAGGGGTCGTGCAGGTCGGCGTCAGCGGCGAACGCGGCTCCGTCACGATCGACGTGGAGGACGACGGCCCCGGGTTCGATCCGGCGGAGCTGGAGGCCGTCTTCCGGCCGTTTCACCGCGGCCCGGGAGCCGCGCACGACGGAGCCGGCCTCGGGCTCGCCATCGTGCGGGCGATCACCGAGGCGCACGACGGGAGGGTCGAGGCCGCGAACCGCCCCGGCGGCGGCGCGCGGGTCACCCTCGTCCTGGCGACGCCGGGACGGCCTCGATCTCGCGATTCGAGCGAGTCCGGGGATCGCGACTCGCGGGCCGTCATCCGAGCTGCGCAATGAGCCGCTTCGGCGCGGTCATCCGGTAGCTCTCATCGACGAGTCCCTCGACCTCTGCCCAGTCGACATTCACGTCGAGCCACACGCCCACCCACCCGCGGTGACCCACGTACGGGGGAACGAAGTAGCGGTCCGGATCCGTCCCGACGAGGGCGGCCTGAATCCCGGGTGGCGCCTTGCACCACATCGACGCGCGGCCCCCGTGCGGATGGCGCATCGCGAAGATCTTCTTGCGGACGGTGAAACTCGGCGTCCCGACGCCGCCTTCGTGCTCAAGCGCCTCGGGATACGCGAGGCAGACCGTCCGCAGGCGCCGGAGCGCCGGATCGCTCACGCCGGAACAGCCTCGATCCCCTGCTTCTCGAGCATCGCGGCGACGCTCGGCCGCTCCGCCAGCCGCCGGTAGTGCTCGCCCAGCGCCGGCAGCGTCCACGCTTTCCGGGGCAGGTTCCGGCCCCAGCGGGTGAGCATGAAGCAGTAGATGTCGGCCGCCGAGAAGGTGTCGCCGAGAAGGTACGTGCGCCCTGCCAGCTGGCTGTCGATCCAGTCGTAGATCCAGTCGAGGCGCGGCTCGAGGTCGCGCTTCACGCCGGCCTGCACTTCTGGGTCGAAGATGAAGCGGTCGGTCTGGTACCACATCTGGTAGGTCGCCTGGAGCGTGTTCGTGAGGTAGGTGAGCCAGCGGTAGGCATGGGCGCGCTCTGGCGTCCCGAGCGGCGGCAGAAGACCGGACTCGGGAAAGCGGTCCGCGATGTGCATGCAGATCGCAACGGCCTCATGCAGGACGAGGTCGCCGTCCTTGAGCGCCGGGATGCGGCCCTCGGGCTGGAGCGCGAGGTAGCCCTCCGGCTCGACCACGGTGTAGCCGTCGCGGTGCACCCGCACCATCTCGTAGTCGGCGCCCGCCTCCTCGAGGCAGGCCTGCGGGGCCATCGCCGCCGTGCCCGGTGACCAGTAGAGCGTGATCATGCGCCGGACCGTAGCAGGCACCGCCCAGCCGAACCATGTAGCATCTGCCGCGTTTTTGGGCGGCGGCCTTAGGGCCGCAACATGTCGACTTGGGAGGGTCGATCATGTCCAGGCGCACATGGTTCATCGGAGCGCTGGTTGCGACGGCGATGGGGGTGAGCGCGCAGCCTGGGCTTGCCGGAACCGTCGGCGTCTCGAACGGCCGTGTCGTCTTCGTGGCCACGGACCAGGCGCCGAACAACCTGCGGCTTACACGCCGGCCGGGGAAGATCCGCGTCAGCGACCTCGCCGCAAACGTCGCGGCCGGCCCGGGCTGCACCGCCGCCGGCCCGCACGTCGTGGTGTGCAACGCGGCGCAGATCCGCTCGGCTATCGTCAAGATGGGGCCGGGCGCCGACCGGCTGATCGTCCGTGCGGGGCTCCGCCTCGGGATGGTCGAGGTGCAGGGCGGGCCGGGCCCGGATCGCATCAGGTCGGAGGGCCCACGCATCCGCGCCTTCGGCGGGCCGGGCCCTGACCTGATCATCGGCGGCCCTCGCGCAGACTGGCTCCAGGGCGGTACCGGCAATGACCGCCTGCGATCGCACGGGGGGCCGGACATCCTCCGCGGGATGCCGGACGACGATCTGGAGGTCGGCGGCGCGGGTGCGGATCTGGTCCTTGGAGGCGGCGGAGACGACAGCCTGTACGGCCGCACCGGCAACGACGTTCTCCGGGGGGCGACCGGCGAGGACATCATCGTCGACCTGCACGGGACCGATCGCCTGTACGGAGGCGCCGACCCGGATTACCTGAACACCAACGACGGCGTCACCGGCGACTATGAGAATGCCGGCGCGGGACCCGACTACGGGTGCGCGGCGTCGCCGTTCCCGGGCGACGTGCTCGTCGGCTGCGACCAGAACGCGGGGCCGTGCTGCATCATCGGCAAGGCGCCGGTGAGCGAGGTTGCCTTCGGGATGGCGGTCCGCCGCTGGATCGGAGGTGCGGCGCAGTAGCCGACGGCTGGCGGTCTGGCTACGGGTGGCAATGCGCCGCCGGTGGCGGCACGTCGAGCGCGGGATTCCGGTCGAAGAACCCGTACGGCCGCAGCTCGAACCCGCAGCGGACGACCGGCATCACGGGCCAGTCCTCAAGCCGCGGGATGTGGTGCGATCCGAACGTGTACCAGAGGACGACGTCCTCGTTTTGGAGCGGACGGTCGGCCTTCGTCCAGCGCTCCAGGCCGTCGCCGCCCGGGCTCTGGTTGGGGTACTCACCGGCCGGGTAGCGCTCGTCGGACGCGAACGGCGTCACCCATAGGTGATGGTCGAGGAACCGCGCCCGGCGCCGAAACTCCGAGTCGGGGAGCGCCATCGGCTCGATGCCCTCGCCGGGGATGAGCTCGTAGGCGGTCGGCTCGCCGACCCGGTTTCGCCGCTCCCCACTCTCGATCCGCCACCGCCGCGCCAGGGCCGAATGGACGGACCGCCGCGCCGCCGACTCGCGGTCGAGCACACGCCGGTCGGTCGAGAAGGCGTGGCCGTCGGGGTTTCGGTCGGAGCGGGGGTCCGGAAAGCCCTCGACCTCGACGACCGTGTTCTTCGTACCGTCGACGTCCATGTCGAGCCGGGCGCAGAAGAAGTGCTGGTGGACGCTCGCCGCGACGCCGGGCGCGATCTCGATCGCGTGCGGCCCCGGGTCGCCCTCGGGCACACCCGCGGTGTGCAGGACGCCGGTCAGCTTGGCCTCGAACCCGATGCCGCCGTCCTGGCCCAGATACCAGTAGAAGCCGTACTCGTAGTTCCCGACCGTGGCGATGCACGAGACGACGAGCCGCCGCGCCCGCGCCACGTCGGTGCGCCCGGAGCGGTAGTCGAAGTGCTTCCACAGGATCCCGATGTCCTCCTCGTGGATGCAGATCGCGTTCGGAAGATGGACGGCCCCACCGCGCGAGTCGTTGATCCATGCGTCGAGGTAGCGGATCTCGCCGAGGCAGTCGCAACCCAGCTCGAGCGCGTTCACGAGCGGCCCGAGGCCGTACTCGCCGATGTCGAACGCGTTCTTGAACGCGACGGTCGGATTGGGATCGCCGTAGGGGATGACCAGCTCGGCGATGGACGCGCGGTGGCACACAGGCCGGCCGGCGTAGGCGATCCGGTGAAGCACGAGCCCCTCGCGCGGCGTGAAGCCGACATCAAGCGTCCAGCCCTGCCACGCCAGCCGGTGGCCGTCGAGGGTGAAGCTGGGCCCGTCGGGCTGGGTGATCTCGTAGGCGCGGACGTCGGTGCGAGGCGGTGAGATTGCGCCGGGCCGGTAGTCGCCGCCCTCGCCGGACGGCACTGGGAGGACGCCGTGGTCGTCGATCCGCACGACCTCCATCGTGTTCAGGTCGACGACGCCGACCAGGCCGCCGATCGGGCGTGAGTAGCCGTTGTCGCCCTCCAGGTCGGCGCGCAGCCAGGCGAGGCCGCGGGCGAGGCGGCGGTCGCCGTCCTCGAAGCAGCCGATCGACCACGGGTCGACCATCACCATGTCCGGATCCTCGATGCCGCGCTTCTTGAGCGCCTCGCGGAAGCGCGGGTCAGCCACGATCGCGTTTCCGGCGTCGTCGAACTCGTCGATGTGGATGGCGGGGTGGACGCCGGGGACGTCGCGCCAGTCCGTGAGGCGGCCCTCGTCGAGCGAGACGACCGCCTCGTGGGTCATCCCGTCGTCATTCGTGAGAACGACCAGGAAGGCCTCGCGCGGCGGCGTCCCCGCGGCGAGCGCCTCCTTCCCCGGCTCGCGCAGCTCCACCGACACGAACCGCACCCGCTCGCCCAGGTCACGCGCCTCGCGCACGGCGGCCACCGCTGCCGCGATCTCGTCGCCGGAGAGCGGTGCGAGCGGATTCGTCGTGACGGACGGCGCGGCCACCGGGATACGAGGGTACTAGATTGGCCGCCTGGCGATGGAGATTCGACGTACAGCTCTGGCCGTTCTGCTGGTGCTCGCCTGCGGGTGCTCGAGCGGGGCGAGCACGGACGAGCGCACGGGCACCTCCACCGCAACGTCCTC
>DATIDU010000192.1:0-2234 GCA_035456145.1 Gaiellales bacterium
ATCGACATCGCGTCCGTGTTGTGCCGGTGCGGCCATAGCTGCGCGCGGCCCGAGCCGTCGGCCGGCGTCGGCAGATGCAGATCGCTCGAGGTGACCGAGCGCAGCACCTCGCGCGTGTCGAGCTCTTCGATCTCGTCGCCGAACGTCCGGCGCACCTCGGCCACCACGCCCACCGTCTCGGCCAGATGCGGTGAGCACGTGACGTACGCGACGATGCCGCCGGGCTTGAGGGCGACCACCGCCGCCGTGAGCAACTCGGTCTGCAGCTCGGTCAGGGCGGGCACGTCGGCGGGAGATTTCCGCCAGCGCGCCTCCGGGCGGCGGCGGAGGGCCCCGAGACCCGTGCAGGGGGCGTCGACGAGAACGCGGTCGTAAGCCCCCGGAGCTTCGCCGGCGCGCACGCGGCCGTCTTCTTCTGAGACAGGGATCTCGTACGGGATGCCGGCGACGGCGCGGCGGACAAGACCGGCCCGGGCCGGAGAGACCTCGTTCGCCTCGAGGATCGCGCCGCTCGCGAGCGCCTCGGCGCCGAGGACGGCCGTCTTGCCGCCAGGGCCGGCGCACAGGTCGAGCCACCGCTCCCCCGGACGCACCGGCTCGGCACGGGTCAACGCGAGCGCGGCGAGCTGCGAGCCTTCGTCCTGCACCCGCAGCAGCCCGTCCGAGCCGCGGATCATCGACTCGGGGTCACCGCCCGCAAGGCGGAAGCCGATCGGTGAGTAGGGGGTGAGCCGGGCGTCGTCGGGTGGGGCCGCGAGTCCGGGAAGGGCGGCCATCGTGACGCGCGGCGAGGCGTTGTCGGCCGTCAGGAGGGCCTCCAGCTCGTCCGCGCGCCCCTCGGCCGCGAGTGCTCGCCGGAAGGCCCTGACGACCCACACGGGGTGGGAGAACACCAGCCCCAGGCGCTCGTCGTCGGACCGCGCCGACTCTTCGACCCGCGTCATCCAGTCCCCGGGCGTGTCGCGGGACACGCGGCGGAGCACCGCGTTCGCGAACCCCGCAGCCGCGCGGCCGGAGGACCGGGCGAGTTCGACCGACTCGTGCACGGCGGCGTGCGAGGCGACCCGGGTGGAGAGAAGCTGATGGACGCCCAGCCGAAGCGCGTCGAGCACCGCCGGATCGATGTCGTGGACCGGACGGTCGGCGGCGATCGCGATGATCGCATCGTAGGTCCCCCGCCGCCGGAGGGTGCCGTACGTGAGCTCGGTCGCGAGCCCGGCGTCCGCCGTGTTGAGACGGGCCCGCTCGATCGTGCGCGGCAGCAGGAGGTTCGCGTAGGCGTCGGACTCGTGCACCGCGCGGATGACGTCGTAGGCGACCTGTCGCGCCGCTCCGGCGCTCACAGCCGCGCCTGCTTCCGGTCGGCGCGTAGACCGCGCCACCAGTCGGGAGCGGCCATCACCGGCTTGCCGGCGGGCTGCACGGTGACGAGCGAGATCGGATCCGTCGCCGTGCCCGCGATCACGCCGCGACCGTGTGCGACGATTTCGCCGGGCGCCGGCTTCGGCGCGTCGGCGGGAGCCGCCACGGCCGCCGTGACCTTGAGCCGGGCGTCGTCGATGATCGTGTGCGCTCCCGGCTCGGGGGTCACGCCGCGGATCCGCGACAGCACAGCGGCCTGGCTCTCGCTCCAGCGGATGCGGCCGTCCTCGAGTGCCAGCTTGGGGGCCACTGTCGCCTCTCCGGTCTGGGGTACAGCAGTCGCGGAACCTGAGGCGATCGCGTCGACGGTGTCGGCGAGAAGCGCGGCGCCCTCGTCGGCGAGGAGCGTGAGCAGCTCGCCCGCGGTCGCGTCATCGGGGATCGGCCGGCGCAGCTCGCCGAAGACGTCGCCGGCATCGAGCGCCGGCACGAGCTGGAACACGGCCGCGCCGGTCTCGGCATCCCCCGCGATGATCGCGTGCTGCACGGGCGCCGCCCCCCGCCAGCGTGGGAGGAGGGAGAAGTGCAGGTTGATCCACCCCCGCACGGGGGTCGACAGCAGGGGCTCGCGCACGAGTCCGCCGTACGCCACGATCACGCCCAGGTCGGGGGCGAGTTCGGCGATCCGGGCCGTGGCGTCGGCGTCGAGCCGATCGGCCTTGATCGCCGGGATAGCCAGTTCGTCCGCGACCCTCGCGACAGGAGACGGCGTGAGCACGCGCTTGCGCCCGAGGGGGGCGTCGTTGCGGGTCACGACGCCGATGACGTCATGAGCGGATGCCGCGAGCCGGCGCAGCGATGGAACCGCCGCC
>DATIDU010000193.1:0-15863 GCA_035456145.1 Gaiellales bacterium
GCATAGTCGCGCTCAGCCAGGCGCTGCGCCGTTGTCGCTCCCACGTTCCCGGCGCCGACGACGGTGATCTTCGTGCGGCTCATGCGCCCCCCAGCTTCTCGATGATGGCGTCCGCCACGTGCGACGTGCCGACGGCGGTCGGGTCGTCGGGCGACGGCTTCATGTCGTAGGTGACCGACCGGCCCTCCTCGATCACGGCTGCGATCGCGGCCTCGAGGCGGTCGGCGGCGCCGGCCTCCTCGAGGTGGCGCAGCATCATGACCCCGGAGAGCATCATCGCGATCGGGTTCACCCGGTTCTGGCCCGCGTACTTCGGCGCCGACCCGTGGGTCGGCTCGAACACCGCCGCGTCCGCGCCGAAGTTCGCACCCGGAGCGACTCCGAGGCCGCCGACGAGGCCGGCGCCAAGGTCGGAGACGATGTCGCCGTAGAGGTTCGGCAGCACCAGGACGTCGTACAACTCGGGCTTCTGCACGAGCTGCATGCACATGTTGTCGACGATCCGGTCCTCGAACTCGATGTCGGTGTTCTCGGCCGCGACCTGGCGCGACACGTCCAGCCAGAGGCCGTCCGTGTGCTTCATGATGTTTGCCTTGTGCACCGACGTCACCTTGCGGCGGCCGGTGCGGCGCGCGTAGTCGAACGCGAACTGGACGACGCGGCGGGTGCCGGTCTCGGAGATGGGCTTGATGGAGATGCCGGTGTCCTCGCGCAGCCGCACGCCGGCGGCCCGCTCGATCGCGGCGGCGATCTGAAGGGCGCCGTCGGAGCCGCGCTCGAACTCGATCCCCGCGTAGAGGTCCTCGGTGTTCTCACGCACGATCACGAGGTCGACCCGCGTGTCCGCGTAGCGTGTGCGGACGCCCGGGTAGAGCTTGCACGGCCGCACCTGCGCGTACATGTCGAGCGACTTGCGCAGTCCGACGTTGACGGAGCGGAAGCCCGAGCCGACCGGAGTCGTGATCGGCCCCTTGATCGCGGTGCCGTTGCGCCGGATCGAGTCGATGACCGGCTCGGGCAGGGGGTTCCCGCCGTGGCGGTCCATGACGTCGGCGCCGGCCTCCTGGACGTCCCACTCGAACTCGACACCCGTGGCCTCGAGCACCCGCCGGGTCGCGTCCGCGATCTCCGGCCCGGTGCCGTCGCCGGGTATCAGGGTCACTGCATGCGACACAGAGGCGGAGCGTACACGGGCTAGGATCCCGGTATGGCCGACAAGGGCGGACTCGAAGGCGTCGTCGTCGCCCGCAGCAGGCTGTGCTCGATCGACGGCCAGAAGGGCGTTCTCGTCTACGGCGGCTACGACGTCGGCGACCTCGCCGAGCACTCCTCCTACGAGGAGGTGTGCTTCCTGACTCTGTACGGCGAGCTGCCGACGAAGGAGCAGTTCGACGCGTTCCTCGCCGACCTCTCCGAGCACCGCGTGCTGTCCGAGGAGACCGCCCAGGTGGTCGACATGCTCGCCTCCCACGCCGCCCCGATGGAGATGCTGCGCACGGCCGTCTCGTCCGACAGCTTCGACGATCCGGACAAGGACTCAAACGACCCGGACGCCAACCGCCGCAAGGCGATGCGGCTCATCGCCAAGATGCCGACGATGGTCGCGCGCTACGCGCGCCAGCGGGCCGGCGAGGAGCCGATCCCGCCGGATCCGGCGCTCGGTCATGCGGCCAACTTCCTCCAGATGCTGACCGGCGAGAAGCCCTCGCCGGCCGCGGCCAAGACCTTCGACGTTGCGCTCATCCTGCACGCCGACCACGAGATGAACGCCTCGACGTTCACCGCGCGGGTCATCGCCTCCACGCTCTCGGATATGCACTCGGCGATCACGGGCGCCATCGGCGCGCTCAAGGGCCCGCTGCACGGCGGCGCGAACGAGCAGGTCATGCACCTGCTCGAGGCGCTCCCGGAAGGGGCGTCGGTCGAGGACGAGATCCGCACCCGCCTGGAGCGCAAGGAGCGGATCATGGGCTTCGGCCATCGCGTCTACAAGACCTGGGACCCGCGCGCGGTCATCCTGAAGCGGTTCTCCCGCCAGCTCGCCGACGAGTCGTCCGAACCGCGGTGGTTCGAGATGTCCGAGGCGATCGAGCAGACGGTCGTCTCCGAGAAGGGCCTCTACCCGAACGTCGACTTCTACTCGGCCTCTACCTACCACTACCTCGGCATCGAGACCGGCCTCTTCACGCCGATCTTCGCCATGAGCCGGGTGGTCGGCTGGGCGGCGCACGTCATCGAGCAGCACTCGGACAACCGCCTCATCCGCCCCAGCTCGGAGTACGTCGGCCCGGGCGTGCGCACCTACGAGCCGATCGAGCGCCGCTCGCAGGCCGCATGAGCCCCGCCGACGCGGCGTTCATCGAGGCGTTCGACTCCGGCCATCCCGAGGGTGGCGTGTTCGGCCATCGCGAGCACCTCCGCCTCGCCTGGATCCTGATCGGCCGCCACGGCCTGGACGCGGCGACGCCGGAGATCGAGCGGCGCCTGCGTGACCTGGCTGCGGCGCACGGGATGCCCGAGCGGTACAACCGCACGCTGACTCTCTTCTGGGTGCGGCTGGTCGCGCACGTCTCGGAGCGGCGGCCGGCGGCGACGTCCGCCGAGTTCCTCGTCGCCGAGCGGTGGCTGCTCGAACCGGGCCTCGCCCGGCGGCATTACTCGTCGGAGCTGCTCTCGAGCGGGCAGGCCCGGGCGGCGTGGGTCGACCCCGACCTCATCGCGATGCCCGCCTGAGCCGCATCATCTGGCCGCGGCTGTGGTGGAAGCCGACCGCCTCGTACGCCCGGACGGCCGGCACGTTGCGCGGGTCGACCTCCAGGATGACCTCCTCGACGTCAAGCCGCTCGAAGGCGTAGCGGCACAGGAGCGCGGTCGCCTCGCGCCCCTGGCCGGATCCGCGGTGGTCGGCCTCGCCGATCAGGATCGAAAAGCGCGCCCGGCCGCGCGAGAGGAGCTGGAGCCGGGCGTTACCGACCACCGTGCCGCCCGGCCGCTCCTCGATCCCGACGACGAGCATCCAGGGGTCGGCCACGGCCCGCCGGCCCCATGTCCGGAGCTCGAGCTCGGTCGACGGCGAGGGCGGCGGCCCGCGGCGACCGTACAGGTAGCGCGTGGTGTCGGGATCGCGCAGCCATCGCGCCCAGGCTGGCGCGTCGGAGACGTCGAGCGGCGCGAGCGCCACGAGCGCGCCCTCGATCCTCTCGCCGAGCGTCACGCGGCGAGCATACCCGTGGCCCGGTTTCCTAAGCCGTTTTGCGGCGCGAGCCCGCCGCCGCCTTCGGGCGGCTGGTGCGCGTGGACTTCGACCGCGCCGGCTTGGCCTTCGCACCGCTGTCGCCCTTGGTCTTCCGTGCCTGGTCGAGGGACGCCGTGAGCGCGGCCATGAGGTCAGGCGGCTTCTCCTCGGTCGACACCGCCTTCGGCTTGGTCGTCTTGCCCTGGCGCTTGCGGTCGATCACCTCGAGCAGCCGTTCGCGGTAGGTGTCGCGGTAGCTGGAGATGTCGAACTCCTCGCTCGTGTACGCACCGATCAGGTCGCGCGCCATCTCCAGCTGGCGCTTGTCGACCTTGGCGCTCGCCGGGGCGATGCCGTCGGTCGCGCGCACCTCGTCGTCGAAGAACATCCGCTCGAGCGTGATGACGCCGTCGCGGACGCGCAGGCAGGCCAGGTTCTCGCGGTCGGACCGCACGTAGGTCGCGACGGCGGCGAGCCCGGAGTCGGCCATCGCCTGAGCGAGCAGCGCATAGATCGCCTCTCCGGCGCCCTCCTCGGGGCCGAGGTAGTAGGTCCGCTCGAAGTAGATCGGGTCGATCTGGTCGACCGGGACGAAGTCGTGGATCGTGATCGAGTGGCCGCCCTCTGCGCGGGCCGCCTCGAAGTCCTCATCGGTCAGCGTCACGAATTCGCCCTTCGAGACCTCGTAGGCCTTCACGATCTCGTCGTTCGGGACCTCCTTGCCGTCGACCTTGCAGGTCTTGACATAGCCGATCCGGCCGTTGTCGGGCTCGTGGATCAGGTTGAAGCGGATGTCCTTCTCGCTGATCGCCGTGTACATCCGGACGGGTGCGTTCACCAGCCCGAACGAGATCGATCCGGTCCAGACGGCGCGCGGCGTGTTCGCTTGAGGCATGGTGGCAAGTCGCTTTCGGTGTGTGCGGCGGGGTCTTAAGGATACCCCGCCGGGCCGGAAACCCCTCCCCGTGCGGGGACTATTCGCCGGGCAGGAGCGAGAACACGCGCGCGTCGTGGATCCGCCACGCGCCGTGCAGCTCGAGCCACAGGAGCTCAACCACGCGGGTCTCGTCCTCGTCCAGGTTGAGGTGAAAGAGCGTCCGGTTTCCGACGGTGCCGATCAACTCCCCACGGAGAGTGCGCTCGATGAGCGGCCCGAGGTCCGTGTCGCGGTCTCGAAATTCGGCCGAGTAGAGCGCCCGGCAGGCCTCGAGGTCGCCGGTGTTGAGCGAGCGCTCAAAGGTGCGCGCGACGCGCTGCACTTGGAGCTTCACCGACGCCGCTTCCACGCGGCGAACGCTAGATGAGCCCGCTGATCTACTTCACCGATTCGACGATCTCGGCAGAGAGGCTCGGGTACCCGGCCAGGTACTCGGCCCGCTCGGCCTTGAGGCGCTTCACACGCCCCGCGTACTCGTCCTCGCGCCCCTGCGAGGCGTAGAGCCGGCGAGGCTGGAGGATGTCCAGGTCGGCGTCGTCGATCCCGGGAACGTTTCGGGCGACGCGGTAGCCGAAGTCCGGATCCCTCTCCCACTCGATCGTGCCCTCGGCGATCCCCTTCACGATGGCCGAGGAGTGGGGGATCAGCACCTTCTTCGAGCGCTCGTCGCCGTCGCCGCCGCCGACCCGGCCCGTGTTCATCAGGTACACGTCGATCGGGTGCAGCGCCAGGAGCTCGAGGAACCGGTTGCCCTGGAGGTCGTGCGAGAGCGGGAAGAACGGGTTCGTTCCCGGCACGCGCAGGAACTTGCCCTCCTCGTCCGCGCCGCCGGCCGCCGTGCCCGTGGTCTCGCCCAGCATGAAGAACGCCGCGGCCTGCGGGCCCTCCAGCCTGGCGACCGCCGGGATGATGTTCTCGTTCTTGTTCAGCACAAGCAGGAAGTCGGCGCGATGGATTGCGTCGGGGTTCGCCGCCTCGATGTCGGCGAACGCGAAGACCGCGCGGCCGTTCCTCGTGTACGCCTGGTCGAAGAAGTCGACCTCGCCGGCGTCGGACTGGCTCACGTTCTCGAGGTAGGCGTTCGCGCGCGTGACGGCGCCGTAGATCGTCGGCTCGTCCTTCGGGTTGAGCGCGAACGTCTTTGCGAAGCAGCCGGCCTCGGTGGCCGAGACCGACCCGTCGGGCCACCATGCCACGAAGTCGTCCTGCACCGGGAGCGACCTGTTCTGGCGCGTGAATGTCGTCGTGGTCTTGCCGGTGCCCGAGAGGCCGACGATCAGGCCGACCCGGTCGCCGCGCGGCGTGGGGATCACCTTGCAGCCGGCATGCAGCGCGAGCCCGCCGCGCTCGTGCACGAGCTCGTTCCACATCCGCAGGCCGCCCTTCTTCGACTCGCCGAAGTAGTCGGAGTTGAAGACGCGCGTGACGTGGAGGTCGAGGTTGACGGCGATCAGGCGGTCGTCGGGGTAGCCGGCGGCTGCGAGGCCGGGCGTGTAGACGACGACCAGCTCGGGCTCGAACTGCACGGCGGGATCGTGGAAATAGAGCAGGTCCTGCATCCCGGCGATGTTGGCGTAGGCGGCTTCGACGAAGAGCCGCGTCGGGACGCGGTGGTCGGGGTCGTTGCCTATGAAGCCGTCGACCTGGATCATGTCGGTCTCGGCGATGTAGGCGTCCTGGCGGGCCGAGACCCGGTCCCACTCCTCGCGGTCGATCGCGTTGTGCGGGTAGGTATCGGGGTCGTCGGCGACGATGAAGGTCGATCCCTTCGAGCGCGACAGCACCCGCGTCTGAACGTTCACCGCGCCGTAGCCCGTCACGCGGGCGTTCGGCATCGCCTTTGCCAGCGCGTGCAGGTCCGCCTGGGTCGGGTTCTCGAGCACTGACCGGGCCCCCGGTAGTGCAAAGGCCATCTTCGCCACGAAGCCTCCCTGAGTCACAAGATGCCGCGCGCCGGCTGCGGCCATAGACCAGTTTACCGCAATTTTGTCCCATTCCAACCCCTCACAAGACTGTTACAAAGTGACCCCGAGAGGTGCTCTGGTACGCTGCCTCGGCATGGTTCGACACGACGTCGTTGTGGTCGGTGCCGGGGTCGCCGGGATGCGTGCTGCAATCGAGGCCTCGCGGTACGGCGCCGACGTCGGGGTCGTCTCGAAGCTGCACCCGACGCGCAGCCATTCCGGGGCCGCCGAGGGCGGCATCAACGCCGCGCTCGGGAATGCCTCCGAGGATTCGCCCGAGCAGCACACCTTCTTCACGGTCAAGGGCTCCGACTACCTGGGCGACCAGGATGCGATCGCCGTCATGTGCGAGGAGGGGCCCGGTGACATCTACGAGCTCGAGCACATGGGCTGCATCTTCTCGCGCACGCCCGACGGGAAGATCGCCCAGCGTCCGTTCGGCGCCGGCGGCGCCCCGCGCACCTGCTACGCGGCCGACATCACCGGCCACGTGCTGCTGCACGTCCTCTACGAGCAGCTCGTCAAGTCGCAGGTCACGGTGTACGAAGAATGGTTCGCGCTCGACCTCGTGATGGACGGCGAGCGCTGCGTCGGCCTGACGGCCTGGGATCTCGTGCACGGCGGCGTGCAGGGAGTCGAGGCGGGCGCGGTCGTGCTCGCCACCGGCGGGCTCGGGCGCATGTACCGCGGCACCACCAACGCCTACGCCTGCACCGGCGACGGGATGTCGATGGCCTGGCGCGCGGGCGTGGCGCTGAAGGACATGGAGTTCATGCAGTTTCACCCGACGACGCTCAAGGCCAACGGCGTCCTCATCACCGAGGGCTGCCGGGGCGAGGGCGGCTACCTGCGAAACGCCGAGGGCGATCGGTTCATGTTCAACTACGCGCCCAACGCCGGCGAGCTGGCCTCCCGCGACGTCGTCTCGCGGGCCGAGCAGACCGAGATCGACGAGGGCCGCGGCGTGGACGGCTGCGTCCTGCTCGACCTCACGCACCTCGGCGCGAAGAAGATCAACACGGTGCTCCACGGCTCGCGCGAGCTGGCGATGGACTATGCAGGCGTCGACCCGATCGAGGAGCCGATCCCGGTGCGACCGGGGTCGCACTACCACATGGGCGGTGTCGACACCGACATCTGGGGCCGCACCTCCATGCCGGGGCTGTACGCCGCGGGCGAGTGCGCCTGCGTCTCGGTGCACGGCGCGAACCGGCTGGGCGGCAACTCGCTGCTCGAGACGGTCGTCTTCGGCCGCCGCTCGGGCGCAGCCGCCGCCCAGGACGTGCGCTCGAACGGCGCCCGGTCAGGCGTCTTCTCGCCGTCTGCGGTGCGCGTCGCAGAACGCCGGATCGCCCAGCTGCTCTACAACTTCGACGGCGTTCGCCCGCACGTCATCCGCGACGAGCTCGCCGACACGATGTATGCCAACGCCGGGATCTTCCGCACCGCGCAGGGGCTCGACAGGTGCGCAGCGGATATCGCCGACCTGCGCGAGCGCTACCGGGACGGGCTCGGCGTCGTGATCCAGGACAAGTCGCGGACGTTCAACTCCGACCTGATCCAGGCGCTCGAGCTGGGGTCGATGCTCCAGATGGCCGACTGCCTCGTGGCCGGCGCGGTGGCCCGTACGGAGAGCCGCGGCGCGCATTCGCGGCTCGACTACCCCGATCGCGACGACGAGAGCTGGCTGCGCCATACGCTCACGCTGTACGACGAGGGCCGCGTCGCGCTGGACTACAGGCCCGTCACGATCACCGAGTTCGAGCCCGCCGTCCGCACCTACTGACCGGGAGCCGCATGGAGTTCACCCTCAAGATCGAGCGCTACGACCCCGACACCGAGCAGCGGCGGCTCCAGGAGTTCACGGTCGACGCCCCCGAGACGGCGACGCTCCTCGACGTGCTCGACGTCGTCAAGGACACCGTCGACGGCTCGGTCACCTACCGCAAAAGCTGCCGCATGGCGGTGTGCGGCTCGTGCGGGATGCGGATGGACGGCGCCGCCGTGCTGGCCTGCAAGGCGCCGATGGCGCCGCTCGCCGAGGCGGGCCGCGTCCCGGTGATCTCGCCGATGGGGAATCTGCCCGTGATCAAGGATCTCGTCGTCGACATGGCACCGTTCTGGGACAAGTTCAAGGCCGTGAAGCCGTGGCTCGAGGAGGACGACGGCCCGCCCGTGAAGGAGTGGCGCGTCCAGCAGGAGGAGCTCGACCGGATCATGAAGGAGGCGCTCTGCATCCAGTGCGGCTGCTGCGTCTCGGAGTGCAACTCGATGGAGGCCGATCCGGACTTCCTCGGCCCGGCGGCGCTGGCCAAGGCGCAGCGGTTCGTGGGCGACGGGCGCGACCGCGACCGCCACGAGCGGCTGCGCATGCTGAACGGTCCCCACGGCGTGTGGGACTGCACCCGCTGCTACTTCTGTAACGAGCGCTGCCCGAAGGGAGTCGACCCGCGCGACGCGATCGCGAAGCTGGGCGCCGAGATCTACTCGGAGGGGATGCTCTCCGACAAGGGCGCCCGCCACGCGCAGGTGTTCGACATGTCGACGCGCCACACGGGCTACCTGCTCGAGACTGCGCTCGTGCCGTACACCGACCCGATGAAGGCCATGGACGTGAAGTTCGCGCTCAGCCTGGCGCGCGCCGGGAAGGTGCCCAATCCGCTGAAGCCGCACCGGGCGAAGAAGCTCGACGAGGTGCGAAAGCTGCACAAGCTCTTGAAGACCCAGGAGGCCGCGGCCCGCGACGACCGCCGGGCCGGCGTCTCCCTTGACCGTGAGGAGTCCGCCGAGTGAAGTCGAGCTACGCCTACTACCCCGGCTGCCTGGCCAGCCTGTCGCAGAAGGAGCTCGACACCTCGACCCGGGCGATCGCCGACAAGCTGGGCTTCGAGCTCGTCGAGATCCCAGGGTTCACCTGCTGCGGCGCGGGGGACGTCCACGAGGCGCGCCCCGAGTACTACCTGCACCTGAACGCGCGCATCCTCGGCCAGGCCGAGCAGCTCGGGCAGGACACGCTCCTCACGATCTGCAACGTCTGCACACTGAACCTGCGCCAGGCCGACCTCAAGCTGAAGGGCGACCGCGACCTGCTCGAGCGGGTCAACCAGAACCTGCGCGACGTCGGCGCCGCGTCCTACGAGGGCGGCGTCGAGGTGCGGCACCTCCTCTGGGAGATTGCCGAGGGCGAGGGCTACGAGAAGCTGAAGCAGATCGCCGAGAAGCCGCTCACGGGCGTCAAGATCGCGCCGTTCTACGGGTGCCAGATCCTGCGCCCGTCCAAGATGCTCGGGTTCGAGGATCCCGACCGGCCGCAGTCGCTCGAGCGGATCATCGAGGCGTGTGGGGCCGAGCCGGTCGACTATCCGTCCAAGATCAAGTGCTGCGGCTTCCCGATCGTGCTGGCTCGGGAGGAGGTCGCGCTCGGCGAGCTCATCCAGCCGCTCGCCGAGGCCAAGGAGGCCGGCGCCGACGCGATGGTGACGCCCTGTCCCCTCTGCCACCTGTCGCTTGACGCCTGGCAGGGGAAGGCGAGCCGCGAGGCCGACATGGAGTTCGACCTGCCGATCTTCCACCTCGCGCAGCTGGTGGGCGCGGCCGCCGGGCTCACCTACGACGAGCTGCTCTTCAAGCGCCACGTCACGAAGACGTACCCGGCGACCGACAAGATCTACGCCGCGGGAGACTAGAGGGGACAGTCCCCGAACGGTCCCCGTGGCAGTCTCGTAACGCCCCCGTGACTCCGAGCTACGCCGCCCTCTTCCGCGCGCCGTACACCGCGCTGATGGTCGCCGCGCTCGGCGCCACGTTTCTCGGCTCGCTGGACGCCCTCATGGTCACGACCGCACTGCCTTCGGCGGCGCAGGACATCGGCGGCGTCGATCTCATCGCCGTCACCGTCGGGGCGACGACGGTCGCAGTCGCGATGACGTTCCCGGTCGCTGGTGCAGTCATCGACCGGGAGGGCGTGGGGTGGTCGTTTGCGATCGCCTGCTCGCTCTTCGCCGTCGCGAACGTGCTCGGCGGACTGGCGCCGTCGATGCCGGTTGTCGCCGTGTCGCGGGCCATCCTGGGCCTCGGCGCCGGGTTCATGTTCGCCGTTCCGCTCGGGCTCTTTGCCGTCTCGCTTCCGGACGAGCTGCGGCCGCGCGCGTTCGGGATCAACGCGGCCATGTGGGGTGTCTCGGCGCTGATCGGGCCGGCGCTCGGCGCGGTCCTCACCGCGACAGTCGGCTGGCGGTGGGTGTTCTGGATCAACGTGCCGCTGATCGCGATCGTCGCGTGGTCGGCGGCCAGGGCGCTGCGTGTGGTCCACCCGGCGGAGCGGCCCAAGAACGAGGCCCGCTTCAATATCGTCGGTCCGGTGCTCCTGGGGCTCATCGTCGCCGTGCTGCTTGCCCTCACCAAGCACTGGCTTCCGCCGCTCGCTCTGGCGCCCCTGGCGCTCCTTCCGGCGGCGGCCTTCTTCTTCCACGAGCGGCGGACAGACCAGCCCGTCTTCACCCACACCGCCAACTCGATCGCCGCCAACGTCGCCGCCTTCGGTTCGGGCGTCGCCTTCCTGGGCGCCGAGACCTACCTGCCGCTCCAGATCCAGGTGGGCTTCGACGACGGCGTCCGTGTCGTCGGCGTCGCCCTCCTGCTCTGCACGCTCGGTTGGACGACCGGGTCGATGACGGCCGCCCGCATGGGCGCCCGACCCCGCAACCAGATCGCGCTGGGCACATCGCTGACGGTCGCGGCCACGTTCGTGATGGCGATCCCGGCCGGAGGCGCTGTGCTGCCCATCGCGGCGTACACGCTCTCGGGTCTCGGCATGGGCATCGCGAGCCCGGCCCTCTTCGCCGCCGTCCTGGCCGACGGCGCGGAGGGGCGTGAGGGGCAGTCGACGTCGAGCATCCCGCTCGCGCGCCAGGTGGGCTCGGGGATGGGAGCGGCCGTCGCCGGCATCGTCTTCGCCGCGACCCTGTCGTCGGCGCAGGTGCGGGCCGCCGAGCGGGCCGGAGCTCACGTTCCGGCGGTGATCGACGCCGCCCGGCTGACCTATCTGGCGGCCGCGCTGGTCGGGCTCCTCGGCGTGGCGGCGTGCGTGTGGCTTCGGAGCGACCCCCGCACCTCCCGGACGGAGCACGCGATCGCCGAGCCGGAGGCGGTGTTGTAGGCGCAGTCCGAGGGGTCTGAGACACTCCATTCGTGGGCGTGGTCGAGACCGACATCACCGCCGACCTGCGGCGGCTCTTTGGACACCCCGAATTCCGTCCGGGCCAGCGCCCGGCCGTCGAGGCGTTCCTGAACGGCCGCGACGTGCTCGCGGTCATGCCAACGGGCTCCGGCAAGTCGCTCTGCTACCAACTGCCCGCGCTCCTCGCCCCGGGCGTCACCCTCGTCGTCTCGCCGCTCATCGCGCTCATGCAGGACCAGCACGGTGCGCTCCGCAACCGCGGCATCGACGGCGTCGAGATGCTGACGTCCTCGATGTCGCAGGAGGCCGTTTCGGCGGCCATCGGCCGTATCCGCGACGGCGCGGCGCGGCTCGTGTACGTCGCCCCCGAGCGGTTCACGAGCGCCCGGTTCCTCGATGCGATCGCCGAGGCCGGTGTGGCGCGGCTGGCGGTCGACGAGGCCCATTGCCTCTCGGAGTGGGGCCACGACTTCCGCCCCGACTACCTGCGGCTCGCCGACGTCCGCGAACGGCTCGGCTCGCCGCCGACGATGGCGCTCACAGCCACGGCGACGCCGCGGGTCGCCGCCGATATCGCCGCCGCGCTGCGGCTGCACGACCCGGTCATGCCGCGGACCGGGTTCGACAGGCCGAACCTCCTGTTCGCGGTCGTCCCCGTCGCGGGCGACCGTGACAAGCCGCGCGTCCTGGCGTCGCTCCTGCACGCGCCCGATGCTCTGCCGGCGGTCGTCTACTGCGGACGCCGCCGGACGTGCGAGGAGGTGGCCGACGCCCTGTCGGCCGGCGGCCTCAGGGCCGCCGCATATCACGCCGGCCTCGGCGGCGAGGAACGCTCGGGCACGCTCGCGGCTTTCCTCGGCGGCGACCTCGACGTCGTCTGCGCGACCACGGCGTTCGGCATGGGCATCGACAAGCCGGACGTCCGCTCCGTCGTCCACTGGGCGCTGCCGTCGTCGCCCGAGGAGTACTACCAGCAGGCCGGCCGCGCCGGCCGCGACGGCCTGCCGGCACGCTGCACGCTGCTCTACGCGCGGCGCGACAAGGGCCTCGTTGTCCACTTCATCCAACGCGCCCGCCTGGCGCCGGCCGATCTCGCCGCCGTCCACGCCGCGGCGGCCGCCCGGGCGGACGAACGCGGCGTCTTCCGGCTGCGGGAGGCGGAGCTCAGGATCGACGAGCCGCGGGTCGCGCTCGGCGTGCTCGAGCGGGCCGGCGCGCTCGAGCTCTTCCCGGCTCCGGCGGGATCGTTCGCCGGCCGGCTGGCTGATCCACGGCTCTCGAAGCGGCATCTTGCCGCCGCGGTCGTGGCCGGCCGCCGCGTTGAGCGGCGCCGGTGGGACCGCCTGGCTGCGATCGACGCTTATGCCACCGAGGGCGGCTGCCGGCGGGCGGCGCTCCTGCGCTACTTCTCGGGCGAGACCTCCGCCGTGCCTCCCGAGCGCTGCTGCGACGTCTGCGGAGCCCCGGTTGTGCGGCTCGCGGAGCCCGACGGGCCGGCCCCGCAGGTCCACGCGGCCGGGGCGGATCCCGCGCCGGCTGTGCTTCGGGCCGTTGACGAGACCGGCGGGCGGGTCGGCCGCACGCGCATCGTCCAGATCCTGCGCGGATCCCGAGGCCGCGCGCTCGTGGACGCCGGCCATGACCGGCTCGACTCGTACGGGATGCTCGCCGCCCTCTCCGCCGACGAGGCACGCGCGCAGGTGGACGCGCTGATCGACTCCGGAGCGCTCGAGCTCACGAGCGGGCCGTATCCGCTCGTCCGTCGGTCAGCGGGGTCCCGGGCCGCGACGGCCCGCGACGCCGAGCTCCGCGAGCAGGTGCGCGCCCTGGGGACGCCGGGGGCCGAGGACGGCGTCGCGTTCCTCGCCAGAGTGCTCGCCGCGGCCGAGGATCCCGAGCTGCGGGCACTGGCCGCCGAGTCGCTTGAGCGGATCGGCGGCGAGCGGGCAACCGCGGCGCTCACACGGACCTAAAGTCCCGTCAACCGATTGCCGCTACGTTAGGCACGGTGCCTCGCCGGCGCACATCGGTCACGGTCGAGCCTCCGATCGTGGTCGCGGTCGGAGCACTGGTCGTCGGCATCGTCGACATCGTCTCCGCGCTGGCGCCCGCCCTCACGGACCGGTTCGACCTGTTCCAGGCGATGCTGCCGATGGCCGCCGATCAGGTCGCCCGCTCGCTGACGTTCGCCTCGGGGATCGCGCTGATCTGGCTTGCCGGCGGCCTCGCCCGCCGCAAGCGCCGCGCCTGGCTGGCGGCCCTCGGTGTCGTCACCTTCGCCGCCGTCGCGCACCTCGCGAAGGGGTTTGACGTGGAGGAGGCGCTCGGGAGCATCGCGCTCATCGTCGCCCTGCTCCGGCTGCGGCGGTGGTTCACCGTCCGCGGCGACCCGACCAGCGTCAGGCCGCTCCTCGCCGGCCTCGCCGTGGCGCTGGCCGCGTGGGCGGTCGTCGGATCGGCTGCGGACGCTCGCATGAATCGGATCACCGACCTCGGCTTCGAGGTCGTGCTGGCGGCCGGCGCGTTCTGGGCGCTTCACCAGTGGCTGCGCGCGCACCGGGAGCCGACCTGCCAGACGGACGCCGACCACGAGCGGGCTCGCCTCCTGGTTCGTGACCACGGCGACGACAGCCTGTCGTTCTTCGCGCTCCGCCGCGACCGCCGCTACGTCTTCTCGCGCGCGGGGAACGCGTTTCTGGCCTACCGCGTCGTGGCCGGCTGCGCGCTCGTGGCCGGCGATCCCATCGGCGCCGCCGACGAGGTGCCGGGCCTCGTCGACGACTTCCATGCGGTGTGCCGCGAGCGCGGATGGCGGTTCGTCGTCCTGCACGCCTCCGAGCGCTGGCTTGACCTCTACCGCGGCCGCGGGATGCGCGCGTTTCGAAGCGGCGACGAGGCGGTGCTGGATCCGGCCGCGTTCTCGCTCGAGGGGCGGTCGATTCGCAAGGTGCGCCAGTCGGTCACCCGGCTCGAGCGGGCTGGGTTCGGATTCCGGGTGGCCGCGCCGGAGGAGCTCTCCGAGCACGAGCGGATGGGCGTCGACGCTGTCACACGCGAGTGGCTCGGCGGCGCCGTCGACCGCGGCTTTTCGATGGCCATGGACGACCTCCATGCCCACGCGCAGGCGCGCTTTGCGCTCGCAACTGACGGTGAGGGTCTCGTCCGCGGGTACCTGCACCTGGTGCCGTCGGCGCGCGGGTACTCGCTCTCGGCGATGCGCCGCGGGCGCGGGACGCCGAACGGGCTCATGGAGTATCTGATCGTCCGCACCACGCTGTGGGCCGCGCCCCGCGGCGTCGAGGAGCTCTCGCTGAACTTCTCAGCGTTCGCCGACGTCCTGCGGGCCGGCGACGACGCGCCGATGCTGACGCGCGTCTTTCGTGCCGCCCTGCTGCGCCTCGACCGCTACTTCCAGCTCGAGCGGCTCTTCAGCTTCAACCGCAAGTTCCACCCGTCCTGGCGCACCCGCTACATCTGCTTCGAGCGCGCCATCGACGTCCCGGTGCTGAGCCTCGCCACGCTTCATGCCGAGCGGCTGATCGGCCCGCCAGGCCGGCTCACCACGCGCCGCCGCTAGGGTTCGCGCGTGGATCCGGCTGCGAGGTAGCGGTTCGACGCGGCGAACGCCGCGTTTTTCGCCAGCGTGACGAGGCCCGAGCTGATCGGCCTTCGCCGCTGTGCGCGACTGCGACTTCGGAGGATCACGATGACACGACAGAACCTGTTCTCGGGCGTCTGGGACGGAGACCCCGACGAGGATGGGGTACGGCGCCGGATGTTCTGGCGGCCGGACGACGCTCGGATGGGGGCAACGCTTCACGAGCTCGCACCCGGCGCGCCGGAGAGCCGCATGCATATGCACTTCGGAGCCGAGGAGATGTTCTTCGTCCTGAGCGGCCGCCCGGTGCTCCGAAACCAGGACGGCACCGAGACGCTCTCGCCTGGAGACTTCGTCTTCTGCCCCGAGGGACGCGCCGGCCTCCACACCTTCAGTAACCCGACCGACCAGCCCGCTGAGATCCTGGCGATGAGTGCGGGGAGCTTCCCTGACGTCGTCGCCTATCCCGAACACGGATACGCGTGGGTGGCGACGCGCGATCCCGATCCCGAGCTCCTGGCGCAGGGAGGCGATCCCGGCATCATCGCCCGGTTCGAGATCTCGATCGAGTAGGAGATCAGGCGGCGGCGACGGCGCCGACCCGGCCGAGGCCGAGCTCGATGACAGCCGCAGACCGCGGCGCGAGCTCGACCGCGGCCCGGTCGGTCGAGAACACGACCAGCTGGCGCTCGGCGGCGAGCTCGGCTAGGTAAGCGAGCGTGCGCTCGACCCGTTCGGCATCGACGTGCGCGAAGGGGTCGTCGAGCAGCACCGGCGGCGTGGCGCCGGACGGGCACAGGAGCCGCACCAGCTCGAGGCGCTCGACCAGGTAGACCTGCCGCTGCGTGCCGTGTGAGAGCGCCTCGAGATCGACGACCTCGCCGCGCTCGGGCGTCTCGAGCCGCACGCCGAGGTCGTCCCCGACGAAGGCGGTGGAGTAGCGGCCGGCC
>DATIDU010000194.1:0-16279 GCA_035456145.1 Gaiellales bacterium
GCCGTCCGCGGCGGGCGTGTCGGTCGAGCCGGAGCCCGTGACCGTCACCGAGGCGAGGTTCTGCCAGCTCAGGGAGCCGCCGCTCACGTTCGGGGCCGACGGCGCCGTGCGGTCGACGCGGGCCGTGCCCTGCACCCAGCCGGACGTGCGGCCGACGCCGTCGACGGCCCGGAAGCGAACGAGCGTCTCGCCCTCGATGCTCACGGTGACCGAGGCACCCGCGGTCGGGAGCGGCGACCAGGTCGCGCCGCCGTTCGTCGACTGCTCGTACTCGTAGCCGGCGACCCCGCTCGCGGTGTCGGTCGAGCCGGAGGCCGTCAGCGCGAGCGAGGCGACGCTCTGCCAGAGCGCCGAGCCGCCGGCGACGGCCGGGTTCGTCGGAGCGGTGAGGTCGAGCTTGACGGTGCTGCCGGCGGTCGCCGCCGCGGGCGTCCAGGCCGACGTGTTGCCGGCGCTGTCGACGCTTCGGAACTGCACCTGGGTCGTGCCCTCGGCCGCGACGTTCACCGACGCACCGCTGGCCGCGCCCGACCACGCGCCGCCGTTCAGGCTCGTGCGGTACTCATACGCCGCGAGGCCGGAGCCGCCGGTGTCGGTCGAGCCGGACGCCGACACGGACACGGGCGCCGCCGACTGCCAGGCCGAGGATCCGCCCGCGACACCCGGTGCGGACGGAGCCGTGCGGTCGATGCGGACGGTGGCGGAGACCCACGCCGACGTGTTGCCGGCGCCGTCCACGGCCCGCAGCTCGACCAGCGTCTCGCCCTGTGCCGAGACGGTGACGCTCGCGCCGGCGCTCGCCGCCGACCAGGTCGTGCCGCCGTCTGTGGAGGTGCGGTGCGCGTAGGTGGCGGGCCCGGAGCCCCCGGAGTCGGTCGATCCCGACGCGCTGACCGCGACCGAGGGGACGCTCTGCCACGCGAGCGAGCCGCCGGTGACGGTGGGTGGACTCGGATCGGTGCGGTCGATCCGTACCGTGCTCGCGCCGGTTGGGGCGGACGGCGTCCATGCCGAGGCGTTGCCGGCGGCGTCGACGCTGCGGAACTGGACGAGGGTCTCGCCCTCGGCCGAGACAACGTCCGCCGCGCCCGCAGCCGCGCTGCCCCACGTCCCGCCGCCGTCGGTCGACTCGCGGTACTCGTAGCCGGCGAGGCCGGAGAGCGCATCGGTCGATCCCGAGGCGGTCACGGACGTCTGTGCGACCGACTTCCACGAGTTCGAGCCGCCGGTCACCGACGGCGCGCTCGGCGCGGCCCGGTCGATGCGCGCGGTCGCGGCGGCCGTCCCGGCGGCCGGTGCCCACGCCGACCTGAGGCCGGAGACGTCGACCGCCCGGAACTGGACGAGCGTCTCGCCGTTTGCCGTCACGTCGACCGAGGCGCCCGCCGCGGCGCCCGACCAGGACGCCCCGCCGTCGGTCGACGTGCGGTACTGGTAGCCCGCGATCCCGGAGCCAGGCGTGTCAGTCGAGCCGCCGCCGGTGATCGTGAGCTGCGCGAGCGACTGCCAGCTCGCCGAGCCGCCTGCGGCGGCCGGCGCGCTCGGCGAGGTGCGGTCGATCCGAACCGTCGCCTGCTTCCACGCGGACGTGAAACCGGCGGTGTCGACGGCCCGGAAGCGGACGAGCGTCTCGCCCTCGGCGCTGACCCCGAGCGATGCGCCTGTGGCCGGAACCGACCAGTTCCCGCCGCCGTCGGTCGAGGTCTCGTACTCGTAGCCCGCGATCCCCGAGCCGGGCGAATCCGTCGACCCGGCGGCCGAGACGGTCACCGACGCGACGTTCTTCCACGCGCTCGAGCCGCCGCTTACCGAGGGATCGGTCGGCGGCGTGGTGTCGATGCGAACGGTGTCCCCGACCCACGCGGAAGCGTTGCCCGCGGCGTCGAGGGCATCGAACCGCACGAGCGTCTCGCCCTCGGCGCTCACGTCCGCCTGGGTGCCCGTCGTCGCGGCGCTCCAGGTGGTGCCGCCGTCCGTCGACGTCTCGAAGCGGTAGCGGTCGAGGCCCGACCCGCCGGTATCGATCGACGCGCCGGCGGTGACGCTGACGAGCGGCAGGTTGAGCCACGAGAGCGACCCGCCCGCGACGACCGGGGCCGACGGCGCCGTGTGGTCGAGCCTGACCGTCGCCTGCGTCCACGCCGACTGGAGGCCGACCCCGTCGACGGCTGCATAGCGCACCAGCGTCTCGCCCTCGGCGCTCACCGTGAGCGACGCGGCGGACGTCGGCGCCGACCAGAGGATCCCGCCCGTCGTCGACGTCTCGTACTCGTACCCGGCCACGCCCGACCCGCCGGTGTCCGTCGAACCCGTGGCGGCGGTGAGGACGGACGCCACGCTGCGCCAGGCCGCGGCACTGCCCGAGACGGCCGGTGCGGTCGGCGCGGTGGTGTCGATGCGCACGGTGGCCTGCACCCAGGCGGAGTGGTTCCCGACGCCGTCGACCGCGCGGAACTCCACGTCGGTGCGGGCCTCGGCGGCGACGGGCACCGAAGCGCCGCTCTGCACGGCCGACCACGTCGCACCCGCGTCGGTCGACGTGCGGTACTGGTAGCCGGCGACCCCGGACTGGGCGTCGGCCGCGCCGGCGGCGGTCACGGTCTCGGACGCGACGTTCTGCCAGCCGGCGAGCGCGCCCGCCAGGGTCGGCGCCGTCGGGTCGGTCGCGTCGATCAGGGCTGTGTTCGGAGCGCCGGTCACGACGGGCGCCCAGGCCGATACGTTGCCTGCGGTGTCGACCGCGCGAACCTGGACGAAGGTCTGGCCGGGAGCGCTCACCGCCACCGACCCGCCGGCCGCCGCCCCACTCCAGGTCGACCCGTCGGGAGAGGTGCGGTGCTCGTAGCGGGCGAGGGCTCCGCCGGGGTCGGTCGAGCCGGTGCCGGTGATCGTGACGGGGCCGGCGCTCCACGCCGCAGAGCCGCCGGACACGGCCGGGGCGGTCGGGGGCGTCGTGTCGATCCTCCAGCGCACCGTCCGCGCCGCCGAGTGCAGGTGGCCGCCGACGCGGCCGCTGACCTTCACCCGGAACGTGTGCATGCCGGCGAGGAGGTTCTTGTAGGTGATCCTGGTCTTGCAGGTCTTCCACGGCAGCGCGTCCATGCGGCACGTCGTCTTCGAGACGTGGCCGGCCCGTCTCCACGCGAACTTCGCGGTCGTCTGGTTGGACGGGTTCGCCGGGTGCTTCGTGATCAGGACGGCGAGCGTCGAGCGCCAAGGGCTCCCTGCGGGATGCGCCAAAACGGACGCGGGTGCGAGCAATGCGGCAGCCGCCGCCAAAGCGGCCGACGCTGCAAGCATGCGGGGGCGGAATCTCGGCACCGTAGGCTGAGCCCCACCTGGGGGGAAGCGGGAACTCTGCTTCTCATATCGGCATTCCGAGCAAAATGCTTGATGCGCAAGTGGTCTAGCCCGGGAGTGCCGAGACCCACACCTCGCGGGAGCGCGGTCCGTCGAACTCGCAGAAGAAGATGCGCTGCCAGCGCCCCAGCGCGGGCTTCCCACCCTCCACGGGGACAAGCTGCGAGCTCCCGACCAGGATCGCCTTGATGTGCGAGTCGCTGTTCCCCTCGGCGTGGGCGTAGCCGGCGTCGCGGGGGACCTTGCTGGCGAGGTCGGCGACAACGTCGGCCGCGACGTCCGGGTCGTAGCCCTCGTTGATCGTGACGGCGGCCGTCGTGTGCGGGACGTGGACGAGCACCGCGCCGGCCGTGACGCCGAGTTCGCCAACGGCACCGGCGACCTCGGCCGTGATGTCGACCATCTCCTCGCGCCGCTCGGTGCGAAGCATGAGCCGGTGCACGGAGTCGATCGTATACCGTCGGGCGCCGTGGCTCAGCGACCGCTCCTCGTGCTTGACGGCGACTCGCTCGCGCACCGCGCCTACCACGGCTCCCGGCCGCTGGCCGGCGCCGGCGGGCGGCCCATCAACGCGATGCACGGGTTCGCGGTCATGGCGATGGGCCTGTGGCGGGCCGAGAAGCCGCGCGCCGTCCTGGCGTGCTGGGACACGCTGACGGTGCCGACCTACCGGCACGAGCTGTGGCCGAGCTACCAGGAGGGGCGGGCGTTCGATCCGGAGATCCTGGAGCAGCTCGACCGCATGCCCGAGCTGTGCGAGGGGCTCGGATTCGCGTGGGCCAAGGGGCCGGGCTACGAGGCCGACGACTTCCTGGCGACCGCGGCGCGGCTCGAGACCGAGGCCGGAGGGCGCGCGCTCGTCGTTACGTCGGATCGCGACGCCTACCAGCTCGTGTCGGACTCGGTCACCGTGCTCGCGCCGCGAACCGGCGGCTACGCGCCGGAGCGGATCGACCGCAAGGGCGTCGTCGAGCGCTACGGGGTGCTGCCCGAGCAGGTGCCCGACTTCATCGCCCTGCGCGGCGACCCCTCCGACAAGATCCCGGGGGCGAAGGGGATCGGCGCGAAGGGGGCGGCCGACCTGCTGCGCCGCTACGGCACGCTCGAGGGGATCCTGGCGGCGGCTGACGAGCTGTCTCCGCGGCAGGCGCAGGCGGTGCGGGACGAGCGGCTGGCGCTGTTCCGGCGGGTGGCGACAATGGATCGGCGCGCTCCGGTCAAGCGGCCGCGCGACAACACGCTGGACGTCGAGCGAGGGGTGACGTACGCGCGCGACATCGGGGATGAGCGGCTCGCCGAGCGGATTCCGGGGCGCTAGGGCGGCGGTCGTGCTGTGAGCCAGCGGCGTTGGGCTGCCCAGCGCTCGAGCGTGCGGCGGCTGGGCGGATGGGCCGGGCAGCTCGCGTAGGTGGTATGGATCGAGTCGGCTAGGTGATGCGGGCGAAGGCCGTCGGCGTAGGCGGCCTCCACCTGGCGGCGCAACTCCGGCCAGGCGTAGCTTCCCGGCTGGCGCCGTTTCGGGCGGGCCTTGAGGCCGGCCAGGTGGGCATGCAACGCACGGCTTCGGGCCGATGTCAGACACCCGTTGGCGTGCCAGATCCCCGACAAGGTGCGGACGAAGTCCCTGCCGCTCCTGCGGGTCTGAAAGTCGCTGCTTGCGTGGCCCTGGCACAACCACACCGAGACGCCATAGCCCAGCATCACCTTCTGGGTACGGCCACGGGTCCGCTCCACGCAGATCGCGCACACCGGCTGCTTGGTCGAAAGGCCGCGCGCCTTGTACAGCGTCGGGAGAGAGCCGGACATGATGCCGACGAGTCTGCCCACCCAAGCCTCACACGTGGGTCACGACCCGTCACAGCTCGCTGCCGAAGAACACCAATTGTCGTCACACCCCACCGACACCTGACGGCTCCCGAGCATGGGGCGAAGGGCCGATGCCAGCCGTCCGCCGGGGCAACCACGCTCGCACAAGGCGGGCGACCCGTGTGAAACGATCGTCCCCGTGGATCCGAGGATCATGGTCCCCTGCTGGCGATGCTTATCGACCAGGCGACGGTGAAGGTCGACAGGCAGAGCACGCTCTTGTTCGAGGGGCACGACGCGAAGGCGCTGGCGCTCTTCGAGTTCAATCTGGGAGCAATTGCGCTGCTCGCCGCGTTCGCTCCGGCGGAGCACTCGTGGATCTGGCTCGCCGAGATCCCGTTCGCGATCTCGGGCGCGCTGTTCCTGCGGCGCTGGCAGTGAAGGGGTTCGACCTCGGGCCACAGCTCAAGACGTTCCAGGACGAGCACGACGGCAAGCCGGCGGCCGAGGCGCGAGAGGCGATGCTCTCCGAGTTCTACAGCGTCCTGGCGACCAACACCGCACGGGCGGCCGCGAAGGGACGCGCCGTGAAACAGGGTTTGGTGGCCTGATCGTCGCTGTCATACTCGGCGCGCTGCTCATCATCGAGGCCCGCATTCAGTAGCTGCAGCGACGACGCCCGCCGGCTAGGCGCGCGTGGCGGCCGACGGCGCGCGGCCCATGTCGGCCAGCACGTGACGGACGTCGTCGAGCACCGCCGGGTCCTCGATGGTGGCGGGGATCCGCCACTCCTCGCCGTCTGCCATCTTGCGGATTGTGCCGCGCAGGATCTTGCCCGAGCGTGTCTTCGGAAGAGCGCTCACGATTCGCACCTCTTTGAACGAGGCCACTGGCCCGATCTCGTCCCGGACCCGGGTGACCAGCTCGGCGGCGATCTGGAAGGGATCACGCTCGACGCCCGCCTTCAGGACAGCAAGGCCGATCGGTACCTGACCCTTCAGATCGTCGGCGATGCCGACGACCGCGCACTCGGCGACGTCGGGGTGACCGGCCAGGACCTCTTCGATCGCGCCGGTGGAGAGCCGGTGGCCGGCGGTGTTGATGACGTCGTCCGTGCGACTCATGACGTACACGTAGCCGTCGTCGTCGATGTAGCCCGCATCGGCGGTCAGGTAGTAGCCGTCGTACTGCGACAGGTACGCGTCGACCCAGCGGTCATCGCCGCCCCACAGCGTGGGGCTGCAACCCGGCGGCAGCGGCAGCTTCACGCACAGCGCGCCGATCTCCCCCGCGGGCGCCTGGTGACCGTGCTCATCGAGCACCTGGACGTCGTAGCCCGGGACGGCCTTTGTGGCGGAGCCGGGGCGCACCGGGAGACGTTCGAGGCCGACGCAGTTCGCAACGATCGCCCAGCCGGTCTCGGTCTGCCACCAATGGTCGATGACCGGCCGATCGAGGCTGCGCTCGGCCCATGCCAGCGTGTCGGGGTCGCATCGCTCGCCCGCGAGGAAGAGCGTGCGCAGCCGCGAGAGGTCGTGGCCGTGCATGTGCTCGGCGCCCGGGTCGTCGCGCTTGATCGCCCTGATCGCGGTCGGAGCGGTGAACAACACGTCCACTCCGTAGTCGGCGCAGACGCGCCAGAACGCGCCGGCGTCCGGCGTGCCGACCGGCTTTCCCTCATAGAGAACGGTGGTGCAACCCTGAAGGAGCGGGCCGTAGACGATGTAGGAGTGGCCGACCACCCAGCCGATGTCCGACGCCGCCCAGTAGACGTCGCCCGGCTCGGCGCCGTAGATCGCCTGCATGGACCACTTGAGCGCGACGGCGTAGCCGCCGGTGTCGCGAACGATGCCCTTCGGGACGCCGGTCGTCCCCGAGGTGTAGAGGATGTAGAGCGGATCGGTCGCCTGGACCGGTACGCATCCGGCAGGCTCGGCTCCGTCCAGCGCCTCCTCCCAGGTGACGTCCCGACCTTCCACGACCGGCGTCTCGCGCTGAGGGCGCTGGAGGATCACACAGCGGGGAGGGTCGCCCCCGACGAGCTCGAGCGCCCGGTTGAGGAGCGGTCCGTACTCGACGATCCGGGTCGGTTCGACTCCGCACGAGGCCGAGACGATGAGCTTGGGCCGGCAATCCTCGATCCGGGACGCGAGCTCGTTCGCCGCAAACCCGCCGAACACGACCGAGTGGATCGCACCCAGCCGGGCGCAGGCCATCATCGCCATGAGCGCCTCGGGCACCATCGGCATGTAGACGACCACCCGATCGCCCCGCTTCACTCCGAGCCGGGCAAATGCCCCGGCCACCCGCGCGGTCTCGTCCAGCAGCTCCGCGTACGTGTATGTGCGTGCCTGCCCGGTCACCGGGCTGTCGTAGATCAGCGCAGCCTGGTGGCCGCGCCCGTCGCGGACGTGGCGGTCGAGCAGGTTGAAGCACATGTTGAGGCGGCCGTCCGGGAACCACCGGTAGAGCGGCGCCTCGCCCGCCTCCAACGCCTTCGCGGGCGCGTCCTCCCACTCCACGCCGGCGGCAAGCCCGAGCCAGAACGCCTCCGGGTCCTGTTGCCAGCGCCGGTACGCCTCCTCGTAGCGGCCCATCCCGATCACCTTACACCCGCCACGGCCCCACGAACGGGCGGACGCGACTACGGCTACGGCCGCGTCCCCCACGCATACGTCATCTTGACCATGTCGAGGTACATGAAGGTCTCGGTCGACTTGACGCCGTCGATCTCGCGCATGCGCTGGACAAGGTCGAGCAGGTGGCGGTTGTCTTCGCAGACAACCTCGACCAGCAGGTCGTAGCTGCCGGACGTCAGGACGACGTAGCTCGTCTCCCGCCACGCCGACACCTCGCGCGCCACGCGGTCGAGGTCGGCCTGCGCCTGGACGCCGACCAGGGCCATCACGTCGAACCCGAGCTTCAGCGGGTTCGTGACCGCCACCACATCGAGCACGCCCGACTCCATCAGCCGGTGTACCCTCGTCCGCACCGCCGTCTCGGAGAGGCCGAGCTCGCGGCCGATCGCGCTGAACGCGCACCGCCCCTCGCGCTGGAGGATCTCGATGATGCGGCGGTTGGCCTCGTCGAGCGGCGGCGGCGAGGTTCGGATTCCTGCGTTGCGATGCCCATCAGGTGCGATATCCGAAGTTGACATGCCCGCCGCGAACGATATACGCTGGTTACCGTCTCGTGAAGGCCCTTCCGCCATGAGCTCCGCCACGACGACACCGCAGCCGGGCGCCGCAGCGACGGACGCCGGCGAAGCCGATGTCGAATTCCGCGTGGTCACGAAGCGGTTCGGCTCGCTCGTCGCCGTGAACGCCGTCAACCTGCGCGTCCACAAGGGCGAGTTCCTCTCGCTGCTCGGACCGAGCGGCTGCGGCAAGACGACGTCGCTTCGCATGATTGCCGGCTTCGAGCAGCCCGACGAGGGCGAGATCCTGATCGGCGGCCGCGACGTCGCCGGCACGCCGCCCTACAAGCGCGACGTGAACACCGTGTTCCAGCAGTACGCGCTCTTCCCCCATATGTCGATCCTCGACAACGTCTCCTACGGCCTGAAGCAGCGGAAGATCGGAAAGCGCGAGCGCCACCAGAAGGCCGGCGAAGCGCTCGAGCTCGTCCAGCTCACCGGGCGCGACAAGCACCGCCCGGCGATGCTCTCCGGCGGCCAGCAGCAGCGCGTCGCCCTGGCGCGCGCGCTCGTCATGAACCCGCGTGTGCTCCTGCTCGACGAGCCGCTCGGCGCGCTCGACCTGAAGCTCCGCAAGGAGATGCAGATCGAGCTCAAGCGCATCCAGTCCCAGGTCGGGATCACGTTCATCTACGTGACCCACGACCAGGAGGAGGCGCTCTCCATGTCCGACCGGGTTGCGGTCATGTCAAACGGCGTGATCGAGCAGCTCGACGAGCCGCGCTCGATCTACGACCGGCCCCTGACCCCGTTCGTGGCCGACTTCATCGGCGACATGAACTTCCTCGACGGCTCGGTGGTCGAGGCGGCGGACGGCGGCTTCGCGGTCGACGCCGGTTCCGGGGTCGTGATCCGCGGCCGCGGCGACGCCCAGCGCGGCCGCCGCGTTCGCATCGGGATCCGCCCCGAGCGCATGGCCGCCCATCCCGGCCAGCCGGACGGCACCGCCAACAAGGCGGCCGGCGAGGTCGTCACAAAGATGTACCTCGGCGACCAGGTGCAGGTCGTCGCAACCCTGGCGAATGGGACGAGCGTCGTCGTGCGCGAGCAGCGCGCGAGCGCCGACCCCGCCCTGGACACCATCCATCCCGGAGATCAGATCGCCGTGGGCTGGGACGAGGCCGCCCCGCACCTGCTCGGCGACGCAGACACAACGGAGGAACCGTCGTGACCGACGAACCGCGCGACCACCTGAACCTTCTCGCGCCGCGATCGATGCGGCCCAAGTTCGACTACCTGCACCGTGAGGTCGAGGATCTCGCCGGGACGCGCATGAGCCGCCGCGCTGCGCTCGGCCTCGGCGGGCTCGCCCTCCTCGCCGCGGCTTGCGGCGGCAGCACGAACGCGGGCGGCGGCGGGAACAACGGCGCCGCCAGCCAACCCGCCGACGCGCTCAAGGGCAAGCCGCTCGAGGACCAGCTCGTCATCTACAACTGGTCGCAGTACGACGACCCGTCAACGTACAAGAAGTTCGAGCAGCTCCCCGACGAGGCAAAGGCAGGCCTCAAGATCCACGAGACCTACTACTCGTCGAACGACGAGCTGCTCGCCAAGCTGCATGCGGGCGGCACGGGCTACGACATCGTCGTCCCGAGCCAGAACGCGGTGGGTGAGCTGATCGAGGAAGGCGGGCTCATGAAGCTCGACTTCAACCTGATCCCGAACATCAAGAACGTCGACCCGAAGTTCCTGAAGGCGAGCTACGACCAGACGGGCGAGTACCACGTGATCAAGGACTTCGGGATCACGATGTTCTTCTGGCAGAACACCGTCGTGAAGCCCTCGACCGAGCCGAAGACGATGAAGGACTTCTACGACCTCCTGAACGCCAACGTGTCGAAGGGCCGCACGAACGTGCTCGACGGCGCCGAGGAGGTCGTCCCGCTGGCGTCGATGGCGCTCGGGTTCTCCGCGAACACGGAGGACCAGGGCGAGCTCGACGAGACGAAGAAGTTCCTCCTCTCGATCCGGAAGGGCGTCACGACGATCAGCTCCTTCGGGTACATCAACGACGCGTCGGCCGGCAAGATCATCCTGAGCCAGGGCTGGAACGGCGACGTGCGCCGCATCCTGAAGGCGCGCCAGAAGCAGGGCGACATCACCGCCGTCATCCCGACCGAGAAGTCCGAGGTGTGGGCAGACAACTGGTGCGTCCCCGCCACGGCGCCGCACCCGGTCGCCGCGCACGCGTGGATCAACTGGCTGCTCGAGCCCACGACCGCGGTGACCGAGATGAACTATCACAACTATCCGATCCCGATCCCCGCGGCGCTCGACCAGATGCCCGCGTCGTTCAAGAACGACCCGATGTTCAATGTCCCTGCGAGCTACACAGATAACTACGAGTACATCCTGAACCCGAACCCGCAGCTCGTGAACGCGCGCACCAAGATCTACCAGGAGTTCAAGGCCGCCTAGATGGCGATCGCCGAAGAACCGGGCCCAGCCGCGGCCACGGTGGCCGCGAAACCCGTCAAGCGAGGCCGGTCATTCGCGCCGCGCTACCCGGCCTGGCTCACGCTGCCGTCGCTGCTCTACTACGCGATCTTCTTCCTGGGACCGATGGCCATCCTGGCCGTCTTCTCGGTGTCGATCCAGAGCGGCTTCGGAAGCGTCACCTACACGTTCGATACCGGGCAGTTCGCCCAGGTCAACGACTCGCTCTACATCACCGTCTTCGAGCGCACGCTGCTCATGGCAGCGATGGGGTCGCTGCTCACGATCGCCGTCGGCTATCCGCTGGCGTACTGGATGGCGCGGTACCTCACGACGTACAAGATGCTCGCCCTGCTGCTCATCATCGTGCCGTTCTGGACGTCGTTCCTGATCCGCACGTATGCGCTCAAGATCATCCTCGACCCGCACGGCTACCTCGCGAAGGACTTCGGCATCAACATCCTCTACACGAAGTACGCCGTCGGGGTCGGGCTCGTCTACAACTACCTGCCGCTCTTCATCCTGCCGGTGTTCGCGTCGCTCGAGCGGATGGACTGGACGCTGATCGAGGCGGCGACCGATCTCGGGGCACGGCCTTTCACCGCGTTCAAGGACATCACGCTTCGGCTGACCCTCCCCGGGGTCGTCACGGGCGGGCTGCTCGTCTTCATCCCGATGTGCGGCGAGTACATCATCCCCGACATCCTGGGTGGCGGGAAGTACGAGTTCGTCGGCAACATCATCGGCGACACGTTTGGTTCCGCCCAGAACTGGCCGTTCGGCTCGGCGCTTGCGATCGCGCTCATGGGTGCGCTTTCGGTGTTCGTCGTGATCTACATCATGTTCGCGACGCGCGAGGAGCAGTTCGGTGCGTAGGCGCCTCTTCACGGCCAAGCGCGGATTCACGCTGTGGGCGCTCATCGCGTACGCGTTCCTCTATCTGCCGATCCTCGTCGTCGTCATCTTCGCCTTCGACAAGCCCTCGCCGACGAGCGTCGCGGCGTACAAGGGCTCCAACATCTGCAACATCGACGTCGCCGACATCGGCAACATCTCCGTCTGGAACGGCTTCGAGTCGTGCTGGTTTGCCAAAGGCCTCAACACCGAGCTTTACGTAACAGCAATCAAGAACAGCTTCGTCATCGCCCTCGAGGCGTCGATCATCGCCACCGCACTCGGGCTCGGCGCAGCGCTCGCTCTGGCACGCATGCGCCGCCGCTGGCGAGCGCCGTTCGACGTCATCGTCTACCTGACGCTGGTGGTGCCCGAGATCGTGATCGCCGTGGCGTCGCTGATCTTCTTCGTGCAGTTCAAGAACAACTTCGGCGCGTTCCCGGCCCTCGGGAAGAGTACGATCCTGCTGGGGCAGATCGTCTTCAACGCGTCGCTTGCGATGCTCATCATCAGAGCCCGCTTTGTCGGCATGGGAGACAAGCTCGAGGAGGCTGCCTACGACCTGGGCTCGGGGCCCTTCTCGACGTTCCGGCAGGTGACGCTGCCGCGCCTCATGCCGGCGGTGATCGCCGCTGCGCTGCTCTCGTTCACGTTCTCGTTCGACGACTACATCCTCCCGAGCTTCACCAACGGCACGACGTCGACCTGGCCGATCGTGCTCTACTCGGCGGTCCGCTTCGGCATCACGCCGGCGGTGAACGCGCTTGCAACGCTCATGCTCCTGGTAACGCTCGTCCTGATCATCATCGTCGCCGTCCTTCTCCGGCGCACGCGTGTTCAGGGGCCGGGCCAGGAGGAGCAGGGCGGGCTCGGCGCGGCGCTCGGGCTCGGCTAGACCAGCCCGCAGGCCGCGGCGGCGGCCGGCCAGGGCGTGTAGCCACGCACCTTGTATCCGCGGTAGGCGACCATCAGCTGATCGTGCTTCGACCACAGGTTCGCGTGTGCACCGCCGCGGCTGGCGAGGACGTCCGCGCCGTAGGCCGCCTCGAACGTGGCGTCCATCTGGAGGCCGCCGTAGTAGGTGGGCACCGTGTCGGAGACCGCGTCCCACGCGCCCTCGTAGGTGTGGATGCAGCGCAGGTTCTCGAGCACCGGCAGCCGGCGAGCGTACGCCGCGCGGTAGCGGTCGAGCTTGCGGTCCCACTTGTCGAGGATCTCCATGAGGTCCGCGCGCGTCACCGCATGCCGCTCGGCGTGACCGTGGCGCGGGATGGGGAGCGCCGCCTTGCGAGCCTTGTGGACCGCGTGCTTGCGCGTCCAGCGGATGTCGCGCTTGATCGTCCCGACCGTGCGCAGGGTGCTCGTGGACGACCCCGCAGCTGTGGTGCCCGCGCTTGAGACCGGGGATCCCGGCGAGGACGGAGCAGCAGTCTGCGACGATGCGGCAGCCGGATCGGCCGTTGCAGCAGCAAGGACGCATGCGGCGGCTGTGATGAGAGCTGGTCGCACGACGGCCGGGTTTGTACCCCAAAACCCGGCCGCCAAACCCCAATCCATCTTCCAAAACCCGGAAACTGCGACAAAAAACCGCCGTCCAAGCCCGTTGCGTCCGAATTCTGTCACCCGCCGCCAGCTCCTGACAGCCGCCGGCGTGGGCCTCCTCGCACCCGGCTGCCTGGGGGGCGACCGCGGCCCGGCGACCGCAGCCCCGGCCCAGCCGCCCGCTCCGCCCCGGCTCGTCGGGCCGGTCCGGGCCGCCGTCCCCGCCGGGAGCCTCGACGCCGCCGACGCCGCCGACTTCACACGTGTGCGCGGCCCCCGCGTCGACCTGATCGTGCACACCGGGGGGCCCGGCCTCGTGCACCTCATCTCGCGGCCAGGGGTCGACGCCGTGCTCGCGCGTCAGGACGATATCGCGGCACTCGTCGCCGAGGGTCTCCTGGCTCCGCTCGACCACTCGCTCGTCCCCAACCTCGACGACGTCGCGCCGCCGCTCCTCGACCAGCCGTACGACCCCGGAAACCGGCACTCGGCTCCGGCTCGTCACGGCGCCTTCGGGTTCGCGTACCGAGCCGACACCGTGACCGAGGAGCCCGCGTCGTGGGAGGACTTCTTCACGCTCCTTCCCCGCTACTCGCGCCGCGGGATCACGTTCCTCCCGGGCCGCATCGAGCCGGTGGCGGCGGCCCTCGCCGCCGGCGGCGCCGACATCAACTCCGACGACCCGGACGACCTGTCGGCGGCGCGCGCGCTGCTCGCGAAGGCTATGCCCCACGTGAACGGCTTCTCGACGAACCCGGCGGCGTCGTTCGCACCCGAGGCGCTGGTGCTCACGATGGGGGCGGCGTCGGCCTTCGCCCGCCAGGCGCCGGCGGCAACCTTCGTGTTCCCCGACGGCGGGGCCGAGTCGTGGATCGACGCGTGGGCGGTGGTGGCGGCCACGCCCCGGCCCGAGGCCGCCCACGCCTTCGTAAACCACCAGCTCTCGCCCGCCGCGCAGGCGCACGACTGGACGTTCTCGCGGACTCCCGCCGCGGTGCCGAACGCGGCCGGGCTCGTCTCCGCCGGTCTTCGCACCGACCCGCGCACGCGCCTCGGCGCCGGGCTCGGGAACGGGTTTACACCCGCGCTCGTCTCCCCCGTCGGCCTCGCCCAGCGCACGCAGATCTGGGCAGAGATCGGGCCGGGGTCGTAGCCCTCGACGGTTATACTCGCGGCGCTTTGCGGCTCTTCCACGAGCACGAGCAGGTCGTGATCTGCCACGAGCCCGAGGCCGGGCTGCGCGCCATCATCGCGGTGCACGACACGACCCTCGGCCCGGCGCTCGGCGGCATCCGCATGTGGACGTACGACAGCGACGAGGCCGCGCTCACCGACGTCCTGCGCCTCGCGCGGGGGATGACCTACAAGAACTCGGCCGCCGGCCTGGCGCTCGGCGGCGGCAAGACCGTCGTGATCGGCGATCCGCGCACGCAGAAGAGCGAGCTGCTCTTCCGGGCGCTCGGCAGGTTCGTCGAGTCGCTCGGCGGCCGCTACCTCGCCGCCGAGGACGTGGGGACGTCGACCGCCGACGCCGAGATCGTCGCGCGGGAGACGCACCACATCACCGGCCTGCCCGTCGAGAAGGGCGGCTCCGGCGATCCCTCGCCGATGACCGCCTGGGGTGTCGTCTGCGGCATGCGCGCCGCCGTCGAGGAGGCCGGGATCGGCGACGCCTTCACGGACGTGCGCGTGGCTGTGCAGGGCGCCGGCCATGTCGGGGCGGACGTCGTCCGCCACCTCCTCGCCGCCGGTGCACGCGTCACCGTGGCCGACATCTACCCCGACCGGGTCGCGCCGCTCCTCGCACTGGGAGCCGAAACCGCCGACCCGCAGTCCGTCCACGCGATCGAGTGCGACGTCTACGCGCCGTGCGCGCTCGGCGCGGTGATCCGGCCCGACACGGTGGAGCAGCTTCGCTGCCGCGTCATCGCCGGCGCCGCCAACAACCAGTTGCTCGACGGCTCGATGGGCGACGCCCTGCACGCACGCGGCATCCTGTATGCGCCCGACTTCGTGATCAACGCGGGCGGGGTCATCAACATCTCCGAGGAGCTCGGGCAGCCCTACGACGCCGAGCGGGCGCGAACCAGCGTGGAGCGGATCGCCGAGACGCTCAGGCGGGTGTTCGCCCGGGCCAGGGCGGACGGCGTGCCGACGCATGTCGCCGCCGACCGGATCGCCGAGGAGCGGATCGCGGAGGCGCGTGCCGCCGACCCCGACCCGCTCTCGGCGCTTCGCCCGGCGGGATGATCCCGCTCCACGACAGTGTGCCGACGCGCCGGCGGCCGGTGCTCACCGTCGCGCTCATCGTCGTCAACCTCGCGGTCTTCGTCTGGTCGCAGGCCGCTCCGACCCAGGTGCTCCAGTCGAACCGCGGGCCTGTGCGGGTCGAGGGCTTCACGGCCGTCACCGCCGAGTACGGCTTCGTCCCGTGCGAGCTCACGATGCGGTGCCCGCTCGGCGATGACACGGTCTCGGTCGGGACATTCCGGGACGGCACGCCCGCCGTCGTGCGCGTCCACCACGTGCCCGTCATCCTTACGCTGGTCACGTCGATGTTCATGCACGGGAGCTGGGCGCACGTGCTCGGCAACATGCTCTTCCTCTGGATCTTCGGGAACAACATCGAGGATCGGGTCGGGCGGCGCCGCTTCCTCATCTTCTACCTCCTGGGCGGCCTGGCGGCCTCGGCGCTCCAGCTCGCCGTCGGCCCGTCCTCGGACGTTCCGAACATCGGCGCCTCGGGCGCCATCGCCGCGGTGCTCGGCGGCTACCTGCTCCTCTACCCGACCGCCGCCGTCATCACCTTCATCCCGCCGTTCTTCTTCATCCCGCTCCCGGCGATGTTCTTCCTCATCGGCTGGTTCGGGCTTCAGATCCTCGCGGCGAGCTCGGTGCAGGTCGGAAGCGCCGGCGGCGGCGTGGCCTACTTCGCCCACATCGGCGGCTTCGCGTTCGGCCTCCTCACGATCCGGTGGTGGGTCCGAAAGAACGAGCCGCGCCCGCCGGCGTATGCCTGAAAAATTAGGGTCTGACCCCGATTTT
>DATIDU010000195.1:0-2077 GCA_035456145.1 Gaiellales bacterium
GACGGCGCCCGGTGCGATGCTCGACCAGAGGACGCCGGCCACGATGCTCGCGATCACCTCCGAGCCTCCCGTGAGGAGGCGGAACGTGCCCTGCGCCGTCGCCCGGAGCGGCACCGGAGAGAGGTCGGCGACGTACGCGCGCGCCACGCCGTCGGTGGCCGCCATGTAGCACCCGTAGAGGGCGAAGAGGGGCCAGACGAGGAGCGACGTCGTCGCCAGCCCGAACCCGGCGTAGACGCCGGCGAAGACGGCGAGTCCCGCCGCGAGCAGCCGCCGCCGCCCGACCCGGTCCGAGAGATGGCCGAGCGGCCACGAGAGCCCCGAGTAGAGCGTGTTGTAGAGCGCATAGGCGACGACGACCCCCGTGGCCGAGAGCCCGAGATCGCGGGAGCGCAGGAGCAGGAAGACGTCGGCGGAATTCCCGAGCGAGAACACGACCCAGGCAGTGGACAGCGCCCAGAACGCGCGCGGGAGGTTCCGGGTCGGCGGAGGGGCGCTCACAGGTGCGGTGCGCGGTGCCGCCTCGCGGACGGCCCGCAGCACGAACATCGTGAGGATCGCCGGCACGATCGAGAGGGCGATCACCTCCCGAAGCGAAAGGCCCAGCGCGAGAAGGACGAGCGCGATGAGCGGTCCGGCCGTGGCGCCGGCGGAATCCATGAAGCGGTGGTAGCCGAAGGTGGCCCCGATCCGGCTCGGGTCGGAAGAGTCCCGCAGCAGGGCGTCGCGAGGCGCCGTGCGGACGCCCTTGCCGGCCCGGTCGAGCACGCGCGCACCGAGCACCCAGCCCCAGGCCGGCGCCAGCGCGACGAGCGGCTTGGCGATGTTCGAGAGCGTGTAGCCGATCCACACGAACGGCAGCCTGCGGTGGATCCGATCCGAGTGCCGGCCGACGACGTAGCCGACGATCTGCGAGGCGGCGCCGGCGGCGCCCTCGACCAGGCCGACGGCGGCCGCCGGGGCGTGCAGCGTGACGACGAGATAGAGCGGCAGGACCGGGTAGAGGAGCTCCGATGCGGCGTCGTTCACGAGGCTCGTCCACCCCATTGCACGCACGTTGCGGGGAATTCGCGGGCGGCCCTCTGCAGAGCTCTCGGGGCCGGGAGGGATCATCCGGGACACGCTATACACTGGCCCCGGCCGGGACACCGAAGCGGAAGGAATCAGGGCTAATGACACTCGCTCCGGAATACAGGGGAAGGACTGCCATGGACAAGCAGGAGGTCTTGGAGCAGTGCGCGCGCGACAGCGTCGCCTTCGTGCGCTTGCAGTTCACCGAGCCGTACGGCGCGGTCAAGAACGTGTCGATCCCCGTCGACGAGCTCGAGAAGGCGCTCGAAAACGAGCTCATGTTCGACGGCTCGTCGATCCGCGGCTTCAAGCGGATCGAGCAGTCCGACATGTACTTCCTGCCCGACCCCGCGACGTACGCGGTTCTGCCGTGGCGCGGCACCGAGTCGGCGCGAACGGCGCGGCTCATCTGCGACGTGGCCGACCCTGACGGCCAGCCGTTCGCGGGCGACCCGCGCACCAACCTCCGACGGGTGCTCAAAGAGGCGGCCGACCTCGGCTACACCATGCATGTCGGCCCGGAGGCCGAGTTCTTCCTGTTCAAGCTCGACGCCGAGGGCAACCCGACGGTCGACCCCCACGATGCGGCGTCGTACTTCGACGTCGCCCCGATCGACCGCGGCGAGGATTGCCGGCGCGACATCGAGGTGACGCTCCAGCAGATGGGCTTCTTCCTCGAGGCGGCCCACCACGAGGTGGCGATCGGCCAGCACGAGATCGACTTCCGGCACGCCGATGCGCTGGCCACCGCCGACAACTTGATCACGTTCCGGATGGTCGTGAAGACCATCGCCGCCCGCCACGGGATGCACGCCACGTTCATGGCCAAGCCGATCCACGGCGAGAACGGCTCGGGCATGCACATCAACCAGTCCCTCGCCCGCGGCGACGAGAACGCCTTCCTCGACGAGGGCGACGAGCTCCAGCTCTCGCCCGAGGCCCGTTCCTACATCGCGGGCATCCTGGAGCACCTGCCGGCGATCACCGCCGTCGCCAACCCGACCGT
>DATIDU010000196.1:0-10119 GCA_035456145.1 Gaiellales bacterium
ACTGGTTCAGTCTCCCGAGCGGCGGCGGCGTTACATGTCGGAACAACCGGGGTGCGGCCGCTGAAACACTGGCGACAGGCGCCGGTGTTTCAGGCCGGGATGAGCGTCTGGGCGGGGCGCTCGCGGTGGTGGGGAAGCGGCATCGCCGGGTCGGGCGAGTCGATCTCGCGCGCCAGGCGGTGGCCGTCCCAGATCGCGTCGGCGAGAAGCCGCGGGGCGACGCAGTCGCCGATCCGGTAGAGGGCGGAGAGGCCGGCGGAGCGCAGGTCGAGAAAGAGCCGCTCGTCGGACACGCGCTGGGTGACGAGGACGACGGCGTCGCACTCGACCTCGAACGGGTCGCCCAGCGTCGTCTCGCCGCGGATGCCGCCCGGCTCGACCGCCGTGACCGCGCACTCCGCGCGCATTCCGATCCCGAGATCGTGCAGGTGCTGGCGCAGGAGCGGCCCCTCGAGGGTCTCGTCGCAGAACGGCGCGACCTTCTCGCACGACGTGACCAGCTCGACCGCACACCCCTCGCCGCGCAGGAGCTCCGCCATGCCGGCGCCCATGAAGTAGCCCTCGCAGTCGTAGACGACAACCCGCGAGCCGGGCGGGCGTTTCCCGGCGAGCATGACCTGCTCCGGCGTGAGGACGTGGGCCAGCGAGGCGTCGGCACCCGGGATCGGCCCGCGGCTGACGCCGTTCAGCCCGTCGGTCGCCCACCCCGCCCCGGTCGCCACGACCACGATGTCGGCGCCGGCGGCCCGGACCGCCTCGACGTCCATCCGCGTCGCGGTCTCGACCTCGACGTTCGGGAGCTGTGCGAGCTGGCCCAGCCGCCACTCCAGGAGCCGGCCCCACTCCGAGAGCCCCGGCAGTTGCGGGATCCAGCGCGTGATCCCGCCGGGCTCGTCGGCGGCGTCGACGAGCCGCACCCGGCGCATCCCGCGCCGGCCGAGCACGATCGCGCACTCCATCCCGGCCGGGCCGGCGCCGACGACGAGCACCTCCGAATCGGCGTTCGCGGCCCGCTCGAACCGCTCCGGATGCCAGCCGCGGCGGTGCTCCTCGCCCGCCGTCGCATTCTGGGTGCAGCCGATGTGGCGGCGGTTGTCGCCCTTCGAGATGCACATGTTGCAGCCGATGCAGGCCCGGATGTCGCCGGGCCGGCCCTCGTCGATCTTGCGCGGGATCCACGGGTCGGCGATGTTGGGGCGGGCCGCGCCGATCAGGTCCCACATGCCGGACTCGACGATCTCGGCCATCCGGTCGGGCGTCGTCAGCCGGGCGACGCCGACGATCGGCTTGGCCGTCGCCTGGCGCACCTTGCCCGTCCATTCGAGCTGCCAGCCCTCTTCGAAGAAGCGCGACGCACCCGAGTCCTTCGACCACTCCTCGATCGAGCCGATGTGGACGTCCCACAGGTCGACGAGATGGTCGGCGAGCCGCACGAACTGGAGCCCTTCGTCCAGCTCGACGCCGGCGCCGCCGACGGCCGAGATCGCAACCCGGCAGGCGATCGCGCAGTCCGACCCGACCGCCTCGCGCACCGCGGCGAGCGTCTCGATCCACATCCGGGCCCGGTTCTCGAGCGAGCCGCCGTAGTCGTCGTCGCGCTGGTTGTAGAACGGCGAGAGCATCTGGCCCAGCAGGTACGAGTGGCCGCCGTAGACGTAGACGATGTCGAACCCGGCGTCGCGCGAGCGGACCGCCGCGGTCACCCAGTCGGACACGATCCGGTCGATGTCCCACCGCTCCATCCGCTTCGGCGTGATGTTCGAGAAGTCGCTCGCGATCTGGGACGGCGCCGGCGGCGGCAGGCGCGTCTCGCAGTTCTCGCCGTGCGCTCCGGAGTGCGAGAGCTCGATGCCGGCCAGCGCCCCGTGCCGGTGGGCCTCCTCGGGGACGAGCCGGAGATGGGCGAGGTCGTGGTCGTCCCACATGCGGGCCGAGATGAAAGGCGTCTCGTCGGCGTCGGGCGAGACGGTGCAGTACTCCGTGCAGACCGCCGCCCAGCCGCCCTCGGCCTTCACCGCCCGGTGGGCGGCCTGCGACCACGGCTTCTCGACCCCGAACCCGGTGCAGTGCGGCACCTGGTAGAAGCGGTTTCGGAGCGTCTTCGGGCCGATCTCGACGGGCTCGAAGAGGATGTCGTGGCGCGGATCGCGTCCCATCGGCGTGCCGACTCTACCCGGCCTGCCGGTACCATCCCGGGATGGCCGTCGCCCCCGACGTGATCGTCGACGTCTCCGGCTCCGGCCGCGAGCGCGGCCGGATGCACGGCGAGATCCTGCGCGACCGGATCGCCGACGCTCTGGAGCGCTGGGACGCCGAGGTCGGCGAGCGGATGGGCATCCCGGCCGCCGAGCACGTCGCCGGGCTCCTGGGCGCGACCCGCTTCCTGCCGGCGATCGAGGCGGCCACGCCGGATCTGCTCGAGGAGGTGCACGGCATCGCCGAGGGCGCCTCGGTCTCGCACGAGCGCATCCTCGCCTACAACCTGATGGACGAGGAGTGGTGGTACTCCCAGGCGCGCGGCCACCGGCACGCGTGCAGCCTGGTCGCGGTCGCGGGCGGCGAGGGCCGCGGCGCGCTGCTCGCCCAGAACATGGACCTGCCCGAGGTCATGGACGGCGGCCAGGCCATCCTGCGGTCGACCGCAGCGGACGGCAGCCGCACGGTCGTCCTGACCGCCGCCGGCATGATCGGGCTCACCGGCTGCAATTCGGATGGCCTCGGCGTGTGCGTCAACACGCTCTCGATGCTGCACAACTCGGCCGAGGGCCTGCCGGTGGCGTTCGTGCTGCGCGGCCTGCTCGAGCGGCGCTCGCTGGCCGCCGCCGAGACCTTCCTGCACACGGTCCCGCACGCCTCCGGCCAGCACTACGCCGTCGGCTGCGGCGAGGACGTCGCCGGCTTCGAGTGCTCCGCGGGCAGCGTCGTCGCGTCCGACGGCGGCACGACCCGCTTCTGGCACACGAACCACCCGCTCGCGAGCCGCGACATCGATCCGGCCGACGACGAGCCCGGCGGCACGGCCGACTCCCAGCGGCGCCTCGCCCGGCTCGCCGAGACCGCGCCCGGGGTCGAGTCCGCGGCGGATTGCGAGGAGCTCCTCGCCGACAAGGAGGCGCCGCTGTGCGTGGCACCCGAGGCCGAGCACCACTGGCTCACGTTCGGGTCGATCGCGATAGAGCTCGGCTCGCCGCCGGCGATCCGGATCGCGCCGGGTCCGCCCGACCGCACGCCCTGGATCGACGCCGCGGCCTAGCGGCGGTACGCCCGCGCCGCCTCGACGAGGTCCTCGAACGGCCGCAGGAACCGCTCGTCCGCGCGCCACATGAGTTCGTTGTGCCACTGCGTCCCGGCGGCGAACCCGCCGCCGTCGGCACGCTCGATCGTCTCGATGACGCCGTCGGCGGCGCGCACGGTCGCCCGCAGCCGCGGCCCCGGCTCCGCCACGCACTGGTGGTGGAACGAGTTGACGCGCGCCGGGCCGCCGTCGAACCAGCGCTCGGCGCCCGAGCCGGCCTCGACCTCGACGTCGTGCCAGTGGTCGCCCGGCGGTTCGAGCGCGAGATCGACCCACGGCTGCCGGTGGCGCAGGGCGTTGGGATGGAGCGTCTCGACGTCCTGCATCAGCGACCCGCCGCCGGCGACCGCGAGCACCTGGATGCCGCGGCAGATGCCGAGCACGGGCATGCCGCGGTCGAGCGCCCGCCGGGTGAGCTCGATCTCGAACTCGTCCTGCTCGGGCCGGAACGTCTTCGTCAGCGGATGGCGCTCGTGCCCGTAGTGGGTCGGGTCGACGTCGGCGCCGCCGCAGAGCTCGACCCCGTCGACGATATCCAGCAGGTGGTCGATGCGGTCGGCCGGGGTCGAGCGCGGAAGCGCGAGCGCCGTCGCCCCGAACCGCTCCAGCGGCTCCCGCAAACCGGGCTCGACCTCGCGCAGCATCGGGTCCTCGATCTCGATCGTGTACCCGATGACCGGGCCGTTTCTCATAAGGTATTCATACGCAATTCCCGACCCTCGGAGGCGAGGCCACGTGGCGACCGCGGCACAGAAGAAGTTCATCCGGCCGGACGGCAAGGACAAGGTGACGGGCCTCGGCCGCTACACCGCCGACCTGACGATGACCGGGATGCTGCACGCCTGCTTCCGGTACGCCGATCACGCCCACGCGCGCATCCGCTCGATCGACGCCTCGCGCGCCCGGGCGTTGCCGGGCGTCTTCTGCGTCCTGACCCAGGACGACGTGCCGGACGTCCGCTACGGCCCGTTCGTCGAGGACCGCACGCTCTTCGCCCGCGACGTCGTCCGCTACGAGGGTGAGGTGGTAGCCGCTGTCGCCGCCACCACGCCGGAGATCGCCAGCGAGGCGGCGGCGCTGATCGACGTCGACTACGAGCCGTTGCCGGTTGTGAGCGACGTGGAGGCCGCGCTTCGTGACGGGGCCACCCTGATCCACGAGGGCTGGTCGGGCTACTCCGCCTCCGAGGACGTCGTCCGTGAAGGCAACGACGCCTCGCGCTCGACGATCGTGAAGGGCGACGTCGAGGCCGCGCTGGCGTCGGCTGACGCGGTCGTGAAGGAGCGCTACGTCGCCGACATGTCGCACGCCGTGCCGATCGAGCCGCACGCCGCGATCGCGCAGTGGCAGGGCGACAGGGTGACCGTGTGGTCGTCGACGCAGGTGCCCTACATCGCCCGCTCGGGCGTCGCCACGACCCTCCAGATCCCCGAGGGCCATGTGCGCATCATCGTCCCTCACCTGGGCGGTGGGTTCGGCGGGAAGTGCGAGTTCCACTACGAGGCCCACGTCGCCGCCCTGGCCCGCGCCACCGACCGGCCGGTGCGGCTCGTCTTCTCGCGGAGCGAGGAGTTCATCGCGCCCGACCATCGCCGCGAGGGCCAGGTGATCGAGCTCGAGACGGGCGTCATGAAGGATGGGACGCTGGTCGCGCGACGCGGCCGGCTCATCCTCGACAACGGCGCCTACTCGGCCGACGCCCCGTTCTTCCCCCAGCTCGCCGCGATGCACGCGGTCGGGCCGTATCGCATCCCCAACGTCTCGGTCGACGCCAGCCTGGCGTACACCAACACGACGCCCTCCGGCTCGGTTCGAGCGCCCACCGCGCCGCAGGCCTGCTGGGCGGTCGAGCAGCACATGGACTCCGTCGCGGCGGCGATCGGGATGGATCCGGTCGAACTGCGCCGTCGCAACATCCTGAAGGAGGGCGACACGACCGCCACCAACCAGGTGCTCGAGCCGATCGGCGCCGCCGAGACGCTCGAGCGGGCGGTCGAGCTGATCGCCTACGGCAGGGAGCTGCCCGAGGACGAGGCGATCGGCGTCGGCTGCGGCTGGTGGCCGTCGTTCGGAGGGCCGTCCGGCGCGTTCGTGAAGCTGAACGGCGACGGCTCGGGCACGATCATCACCGGCGCGCAGGAATGCGGCACGGGAGCCGTGATGGCGCTTCCGATCCTCGTCGCCGAGGAGCTCGGTATGCGTCCCGAGGACTTCTCGATCCTCGCGCAGGACACCGACGCCGGCGGCTGGGACGCGGGCGCGTCCGGCTCGCAGACGACCTTCAACAACGGGCGGGCGGTGATCGAGGCGGCGCGCGAGGTGCGCGCCCAGCTCCTCGAGCTCGCCGAGGAGGAGCTCGAGGCCAGCCGCGAGGACATCGAGCTGGTCGACGGGGTGGCCCGGGTCAAGGGCTCGCCGACCAAGTCGGTGCCGATCACGACGCTCGCCGAGACGGCGCAGGGCGACCGGCTGCTCCTCGGCAAGGGCTCGGGCTCGCCGCCGCTCACACCGGACGTGGACGCCTCGGGGTGCACCGGCCGGCTCGGGATGGAGACCTTCGCCGCGCCCACCTTCATCACCCACGCCGTGCGGGTGCGGGTCGACCGCGAGACGGGCGTCTGCCGCGTCCTCGAGGTGGCGGCCTCGCACGACTGCGGTGTCATCCTGAACCCCGTCGGCGCCGAGGGCCAGGTCGAGGGCGGCGTCGTCATGGGGATCGGCATGGCGACGCTCGAGGGCTCGATCGTCGGCGACGACGGCCGCCAGCGCAACCCGCACCTGCTCGACTACAAGCTCCAGACGGCCGCCGACGCGCCGCCGATCTCGATCGCGTTCGTCGACGCGCCCAGCCCCTACGGCGGGCCGAAGGGGTCGAAGGGAACCGGCGAGCCCCCATGCGTGCCGACCCCCGGCGCGATCGGAAACGCGATCGCGCAGGTGACCGGCGCGCGCGTCCATCGCCTCCCGATGACGCCCGAGCGAGTCTGGGCCGCGTCCCACGGGGTCGACGCGTGAGCGCGGGGACCTACCTCCAGCCCGCGAGCGTCGACGACGCGCTTCGGCTCCTCGCCGAGCACGACGGGGCGGCGCTCGTCGCCGGCGGAACCGACCTCGTGGTCGGCACCCGCCAGGGGAAGCGGACGCTCCCGGAGACGCTGGTCGCGATCCACCGCCTCCCCGGCCTTGACGGCATCGCGGAGGACGGCGGCGCGCTCGCGATCGGTGCGCTCGCCACCCACGATGCGATCGAGCGCTCCGAGCTCGTGCGTGGTCGATGGACGGCGCTGGCCGACGCCTCGGCAATCGTCGGGTCGCCCGCCACCCGGCACGTCGGCACGCTCGGCGGCAACCTGGCCAACGCCTCGCCGGCGATGGAGACCGGCGCGCCGCTCGCCGTCCTCGGAGCCGAGGTCGCGCTGCGCTCGGCTGCCGGCTCGCGCACCGTCGCAGTCGGCGAGCTGTGGGCCGGCCCGGGCCGGACGACGGCCGCGCCGGGCGAGATGATCACAGGCGTCCGCGTGCCCGCCCCCGCCGAGGGGTCCGGGAGCGCATACGTCCGCCTCGAGTACCGGCGGTCGATGGAGATCGCGGTCGTCGGCGCGGCGGCGCTCGTGACGCTGGCCGGCGACGGGACGGTCGCCGACGCACGAGTCGCGCTGACGGCTGTGGCGCCCACCATCGTCCGCTCGCCCGCTGCCGAGGAGTCGCTTCGCGGCGGGAGGCCAACACCGGAGGCGATCGCGTCGGCGGCGGCGGCCGTCCACGACGCCGCAAGCCCGATCTCGGACGTCCGCGGGTCGGACGCCTATCGCACGGCGATGATCGAGGTCATCGCCCGGCGGGCGATCGACGTCGCCGCCCGCCGCGCCGGCGGCGAGGCGGTTCCCGTTCCGGCCACGATGACGGTGGGAGGTACCCGATGAGCCACGCCTGCACGCTCAACGTCAACGGCATCTCCTATCCGCTCCAGCTCGACGCGGGCCGGACGCTCCTTACCGTGCTGCGCGGCGAGCTCGGCCTCACGGGCGCCAAGGAAGGCTGCGACGACTCCGAGTGCGGCGCCTGCATGGTGCTCGTCGACGGCCGGCCGGTGAACGCGTGCTCCTACCTGGCGCTCCAGGCCGACGGCCGCGAGATCACGACCGTCGAGGGACTCGCGAAGGACGGTGAGCTGCATCCGCTCCAGGCCGCGTTCCTCGACGAGGGCGGCGTCCAGTGCGGGTTCTGCACGCCGGGGATGCTGATCTCGGCGGAGGCGCTCCTGCGCCGGAATCCCGACCCGAGCGAGGACGAGGTGCGGCTCGCGCTGGGCGGGAACCTGTGCCGCTGCACCGGCTACCAGAAGATCGCCAGGGCCGTGCTCGCCGCAGCGCCTGGGCCAACGTCGTAGGGGGACAGTCCCTGAACGCCCGGCGGCGCGAAATGGCGGCGGTTGCGTGACACCGCCCGCTCCGACGCTCCGGTCGATTGCAACGCCGGCGCAACGCCCGCGTGGCGCGAATCGTTCAGGGACTGTCCCCCTCATGCGCCCAGCTCTCGCGGCGGAGCCGGTAGAGCACGTGCCGGCGCAGATGGTGGCCGGGCGGGAGTGCCGGATGGTCGAAGTCGTCGGCCGGGTCGTGCGTCATGCCGATCCGGCGCATCACCGCCCGTGATCGCTCGTTGGCGGACGCCGCGAACGAGACGATCTCGGCGAGCCCGGCGTCCTCGAAGCCGAACCTGAGCGCCTCGCGGGCCGCCTCGGTCGCATAGCCGCGGCCCCACCACTCCGCCGCGAGCCGCCAACCGACCTCGACGGCCGGCGTGAAGTGGGCCTGGAAGCGCGGCACCGCCAGGCCGACGAACCCGACGAACTCCGCCTCGCCGGGCACCTCGACGGCCCACAGGCCGAAGCCGTGCTCGGCGAAGTGCTCGTCGACGCGGTCGGCGTGCGCGTCGCTCTCGGCCCGGCTCATCGTGCCCGGGAAGTGCTCCATCACGCGCGGGTCGGCGTTCATGGCCGCGTACCCGTCACGGTCGGCCGGACGCCAGCCGCGCATGAGGAGCCGCTCGGTGCGGAGGGTCGGCGCGCTCATGCGGCGGGCTCCTCACCGTAGCGCCAGAAGGCCGGGAAGGCGGCGACCACCGGCAGGATGCCGAGCACGCAGATGACGCCACCGGAGACGACCGAGAACCGGGTGCTCGTCACCGCGGCGACGGTCCCCGACTCGACGTCCCCCAGCCGCGGGCCGCCGGCCACGACCAGGGTGAAGATGGACGACATCCGCCCGCGCATCTCGTCGGGTGTCGCGGTCTGGAGGATCGTCGAGCGGCAGACGGCGCTCACGCTGTCGGCCGCGCCGGCGACGACGAGGCAGAGGGCACCGGCCCAGAGCTCGGACGTGAGACCGAGGAGCGCGATCCCGATGCCCCAGATCAAGACGGCGAAGACGACGATCCGGCCCAGCCGGCGGGCGTGGATCAGCCAGCCCGTCGAGAACGCGGCGACCACGGCGCCTGCCGAGACGGCCGCGTACAGGATGCCGACTCCCGCCGGGCCGGCGTCGTAGACGGTGAGGGCGAGCGCCGGGAAGAGCGCCCGCGGCATCCCGAACGTCATGGCGAGAATGTCGATGGCGAAGCTCCCCATCAACTCGCCGCTTCGGGAGGCGAAACGGAGGCCGTCGCGCACCGCCGCCAGGAAGGACGCGCCCGGCTCGCTCTTCGGCCGCGGCGGCGAGGCGATCGCCAGCACCGCGGCGATCATCGCCACGAACGTCGCCACGTCGAGGGCGTAGGCCCAGGTCAGCCCGGCGGCGGCGATGACGATCCCGCCGATCGCCGGGCCGACCACCTGCGCGACCTGCACGAGGCCGTAGTTGAACGAGATCGCCGACCGCAGCCGCTCGGGGCCGACGAGCGCGGGCACCATCGCGGCTCGGGTGGGCCGGTCGACGGCCGAGGCGCCCGCGGCGACCGCCGCGATCAGGTAGAGCACTCCGACCGGCGGCGACCCGGCGGCGGCGCCGAGGACGAGGCAGAGCGACGTCCCCGCCTGGACGACCTGCGAGGCGAGCAGAAGCCGGCGCCGGTCGGTGCGGTCGGCCAGCGTGCCGCCGAGCAACGCGACGATCACGAGCGGGACCAGCTCCACGAGCCCGATCAGGCCGACCTGGAACGACGAGCCTGTGAGCACGAACACCTGGAACGGGAGCGCCACGAGCGTCACCTGCGTGCCGATCCCGGAGATCAGCCCGCCGATCACGAGCAGGCGGTAGTCGCGCGACTCGCGTAGCGCGGTCGTGTCCACGGCGACGCCGCGCAGGCGCCGCGCCGCCCTGCTCTGGAGGGGAGGCATGCCCTGCGATCGTGGCACAGGCGCGGCGGGCGGGGTCGCACCTCCACCTAGGATGCCCCGGTGCCCCGCGACGGCCCGCTCCAGCTCGTGTGGTTCCGCCGCGACCTCCGCATCGACGACAACGCGGCGCTCCGTGCCGCGGCCGGACGCGGCCCGGTGGCGTGCTGCTTCGTCCTCGACCCGCGCATCTTCCGCGGCCCCGGCGCGGCCGGCGTGCGGGTGCGCTTCATGCTCGAGGGCCTGGCCGACCTGGAGCGGAGCCTGCGGAAGCTCGGCGGCGGCCTGCACCTGCGGCAGGGAACCTCCGAGCGGGAGGTCGCCCGGCTCGCAACGAGTCTGGGCGCAGACACGGTCCACGCCTGCGCCGACGACGAGCCGTTCGCACGCACGCGCGACGCGCACGCAGCGCGCCTGCTCGACGAGGACGGGCGGACGCTCGTCCTGCACCACGACCAGACGACCGTGCCCCACCAGGAGTTCCGCACGG
>DATIDU010000197.1:0-2065 GCA_035456145.1 Gaiellales bacterium
CGACGCGTTGACGACCGCGGACAACCACGTCGTCTACAAGAACGTCGCGAAGGAGATCGCGGCCCACCAGGGCAAGGCGATCACGTTCATGGCGAAGTACAACCAGCGCGAGGGCAGCTCGTGCCACATCCACCTGTCGCTTCGCGGGCAGGATGGCGGGCTGGTGTTCTGGGAGGACGGCGCCCGCACCCCGCTCTACGACCAGTTCGTGGCCGGCGTCCTCGCGACGGTCGCGGACTTCACGCTGCTCTACGCGCCGAACATCAACTCCTACAAGCGCTTCGCCGACGGTTCGTTCGCGCCGACCACGATCGCGTGGGGGCTCGACAACCGCACCTGCGCTGTGCGGCTCGTCGGCCACGACGCCAGTGCTCGGATGGAGAACCGGATCCCCGGCGCCGACGTGAACCCCTACCTGGCGCTCGCGGCGATGCTCGCCGGCGGCCTGCACGGCATCGAGAACGAGCTCGAGCTCGAACCGGCGTTGGAGGGCAACGCCTACACCTCGGACCGGCCCAAGGTGCCGCACACCATGGCCGAGGCGCGGGAGGCGTTCTCGTCATCGGAGATCGCCCGGGCGGCCCTGGGCGACGAGGTCGTGGACCACTACGCCAACATGGCCGACGTCGAGCTCGCGGCCTACAACGCCGCCGTGACCGACTGGGAGCTCCACCGTGGATTCGAGAGGCTGTAAGTGACCGACCTGTTCACCGTCATCAACCCGGCGACCGCGCAGCCGGTGACCGACGTGCGCGAGGCGAGCCTGGCCGACGCCGACGCCGCGATCGAGGCCGCCCACGCCGCGTTCCCCGCCTGGAAGGCGCTGCCACCGGGCGAGCGCGCCGCGTTGCTGCGTCGCTTCGCCTCCGTCGTCGACGCCCACATCGACGAGCTCGCCGAGCTCGAGGTCCGCAACGCGGGCCACACCTGGGGCAACGCGCGCTGGGAGGCCGGCAACGTCCGCGACTGCCTCAACTACTACGCCGGCGCGCCGGAGCGGCTCTTCGGTCGCCAGATCCCGGTGGCCGGCGGCATCGACGTCACGTTCTACGAGCCGCTCGGCGTCGTCGGCATCATCGTGCCCTGGAACTTCCCGATGCCCATCGCGGGCTGGGGGTTCGCGCCTGCACTCGCGGCCGGCAACACCGTCGTGCTCAAGCCCGCCGAGCTCACGCCCCTGACTGCGATCCGGCTCGGCGAGCTCGCCCTCGAGGCGGGTCTGCCCGAGCACGTCCTCACGATCGTCGCCGGCAAGGGCTCGGTTGTCGGGGAGCGGTTCGTGACCCACCCGCTGGTGCGCAAGGTCTGCTTCACCGGCTCGACCGAGGTCGGCAAGCGGATCATGGCCGGCTGCGCCGACCAGGTGAAGCGGGTGACGCTCGAGCTCGGCGGCAAGAGCGCCAACATCGTGTTCGCCGACGCCGACATCGCCGCGGCGGCCGCGAGCGCGCCGTACGCCGTGTTCGACAACGCCGGTCAGGACTGCTGCGCCCGCTCGCGGATCCTCGTCGAGCGCTCGGCCTACGACGAGTTCCTGTCCCACCTCGAGCCCGCCGTGACCGCGCTGCGGGTGCTCGACCCAGGCGACGAGTCGTCCGAGATGGGTCCGCTGATCTCCGCGCAGCAGCAGGCCAGCGTCCGGGGCTACCTCGACGGGGTCGACGTGGCGTTCGCCGGCTCGGCGCCTGACGGGCCGGGCTTCTGGGTGCCGCCGTCGGTGGTGACCGTGGACGACCCGGCGGAGCGGATCTGGCGCGAGGAGGTGTTCGGGCCGGTGGTCGCGGTGATGCCGTTCGACGACGAGGCCGATGCCGTCGCGAAGGCCAACGACACCGAGTACGGCCTGTCGGGCTCGATCTTCACCAACGACCTCGGCCGGGGGCTGCGCGTCGCCCGCGCCGTCGAGGCCGGGAACCTGAGCGTGAACTCGCACTCCTCGGTCCGCTACTGGACGCCGTTCGGCGGCTACAAGCAGTCCGGCCTCGGCCGCGAGCTCGGGCCCGACGCCCCCCAGTCGTTCAGCGAGCTGAAGAACGTCTACTTCGCCCACTGATCAACCCAGCTA
>DATIDU010000198.1:0-9475 GCA_035456145.1 Gaiellales bacterium
CGAGGGCCTGGGCTGCGACACGTTCGGGCCGGGCGAGCTGCACGCGGCGCTCGCATCCGGGATCGAGCCGGGCCGCATCTCCGTGAACGGCTCGGTGAAGGACGCGGCGCTGGTGACGCGCGCCGTCGAGGCCGGCGCGCGGCTCACGCTCGACAGCGCCGCCGAGCTCGACCTCGCCGCGGCGGCGGCCCAGGCGACCGCCAAGACCGCCCGCATCCGCCTCAGGCTCCGGCCCGACTACGACGATCTCGTGATGCCGTCGGACTTCGACCCGTCGGTGACCGTCCGCGCCGGCGCCCACCGCTACAAGCCGGGGATCCCGCTGGAGCAGGCCGGCGACGTCGCCCGGCGCGCGCTCGCAACGCCCGGGATCGAGCTCATAGGTCTCATGGCCCACCTCGGCCGCCACCGCGCCGACCCGGACGTGTGGCGGGCGATGGCCGGAAGCTTTGCCGCCGCAGTCGGCCGCGTCTGCGCCGGCCTCGGTGGCTGGCGGCCCTCGGAGCTCGACGTCGGCGGCGGCTATCCGTCCCCGCGCGACCCAATCCGAAACGAGCCCGCGCCGCCGATCGAGGACATCGCCGCCGCGCTCACCTCCGGCCTGCGCGCCGGCCTCACGGCCGCCGGCATCGACCCGGCCGGGATCCGCCTCGAGGCCGAGCCGGGCCGCTCCCTCTATGCCGACACCGGCATTCAGCTCGCCAGGGTCCGCCACCTCAAGGAGCAGACGGCGCCGGTGCCGATGCGCTGGGTCGAGACTGACACGACCGAGATGTTCATGGCCGACCTCCTGATCGAGCACGCCCACTTCCAGTTCGTCCCCGCTTCGCGAGCCGACGCCCCGCAGGAGCAGACCGCCGACGTCGTGGGCATGTCGTGCGGCTTCGACCTGCTCGTGCCCGACGCCCGCCTTCCCGCCCTCGATTCCGGTGACGTGCTTGCCTTCCTGGACAACGGGGCATACCAGGACGCATGCGCGTCCAACTTCAACGGGCTCCCCAGGCCGGGCACGGTCCTGGTCTCTGGGTCGAGCGCCGAATGGATCAAGCGACCCGAGACCGTCGAGGATGTCTTCGCGCGCGACGTCGTCCCGGAGCGGCTGCGGTGATCGGCGGCCTGCACCACGTCGGGATCACCGTCTCCGACCTCGACCGCTCGCTCGCCTTCTACCGCGGACTGCTCGGCCTGCACATCGAGGCGCGCGCCGTCGATGTGCCCGCCGAGAACGTGACGGGCATCCCCGGGGCGCGCTGCTCGATCGCCGACCTCGACCTGCCCGACGGCCGTCTGCTCGAGCTCATCCAGTACACGAGCGGCGGCGGGCACCCGCTGACCCAGCGGACGAGCGACCCCGGCGCCTGCCACGTCGCCATCTCGGTCGACGACATCGACGCCACGTGCGAGCGGCTCGAGGCGGCCGGCGTCACGCTGCGGTCGAAGCCGGTCACGCTCGCCGGCTCCGGGCCACGCTGGGACGGAAGCCGGGTGGTCTACACGGTCGACCCCGACGGCGTGACCGTCGAGCTGGTGCAGCTCCCGGAGTGATGGCGGCGGAGACCGGCAGCGGCATCCGCACGCTGACCGCGCCCGGCATGGTCGCCCAGTTCGCGCCGTCGCTCGGGATGGTGTGCTGCTCGCTCCTGCACGCGGGCGAGGAGCTGCTCGAGCTGCGCGGCGGCCTCGACGCCTACGCCGAGCACGGCTCGACGATGGGGATCCCGCTCCTGCATCCCTGGGCGAACCGGCTCGCCGCGCCGGTGGCGGCCTCGCCGCTCCTGCACACCGACCCGAACGGCGTGCCCATCCACGGCGTCCTCCCCTCGGCGCTCCCCTTCACGGTCGAACACGAGACCGCCTCGAGCCTCGAAGCCGTCTTCTCGACGGACGACCACCCGGGCGTGCTCGAGGTGTTCCCGTTCCCGCATCGCCTGCGGGTGCAGGCGTCGCTCACCGACGACGCGCTTGAGATCCGCACCACGCTCCTCGCCCTCGGCCGCCGGCCGGTGCCGATCGCCTTCGGCTACCACCCCTACCTGCGACTGCCAGGCGGGTCGCGGCCGAGCGCCGAGATCGACATTCCCGTGCCGACCCGGCTCGTGCTCGACGACCGCCGGATCCCGACCGGCGAGCGGGTTCGCGCTCCGGTCACTCGGGGCCCGCTGGCCGAGCGCACGTTCGACGACGGTTTCGCCGAGGTCGCCGATGGGGCGGCGTTCGTCGTGGGCGGACCGGGTCGCACGGTCACCGTCACCTTCCTGGAGGGCTACGGCTTCGCCCAGGTCTACGCGCCGGAGGGGAGCGACTTCATCTGCTACGAGCCGATGACCGCGCCGACGAACGCGCTCGCGTCGGGCGACTCGTTGACGCGCGTTCGGCCCGGTGACGCGTATACCGCGGCGTTTCGGCTCAGCGTCGCCTGACCGAGGCCGGTAGCGTTCGAGGGGGTGAGCGGGAACCCGGCCAGGCGCATCCGCGGCCCACGGAACGGAGGGCGAGATGGAAGACGTCTATCTGACGATCGGCGACGCGGAGGAGGGCGTCCAAGAGCGGCTCGCAGACCTGCTCGAGCTGCGCGCGGCCGACGCGAGGCAGCGGGAGATGCTCGACGAGTATCTGGCCGACCTGGCGCTCACGGCCGGGTCACGCGTGCTCGAGATCGGCTGCGGGACGGGAGCCGTGGTGCGCCGAATCGCCGAGCGGTTCGACGGCGCCGAGGTCATCGGTATCGACCCCTCGCGGGTCTTCGTCGAGCACGCCCGGCGCCTGGCTCGAGGAGCCGGCCGCGTGTCGTTCATCGTCGGCGACGGGCGGGAGCTGCCGTTCCAGGACGGGGCGTTCGACGCGATCGTCTGCCACACGTCGCTCTGCCACATCCCCGGCCCCGAGCGCGTGCTGGAGGAGGCGGCCCGAGTGGCTCGGCCGCGCGGCCAATTGGCGGTCTTCGACGGCGACTACGCAACGACGACGGTGGCCACGTCACCCGCCGATCCGCTCCAGGCATGCGCCGAGGCGGCAGTCTCGACGCTCGTGTACGACCCACACTTTGTCCGCCGACTCACGGGCCTCGTCCGGAGCGCCGGCTGGGAGCCCGTGCGGACGCGGAGTCTGGGCTACGTCCAGACCGCCGAGCCGGTCTACATGCTGGCGCTCATCGACCGGGGAGCGGACGCGCTCGCAGCCGCGGGCCGCATCGCGGCCGCGACCGCCGAGGCGCTCAAGCGCGAGGCCCGCCGGCGAGCACAGACCGGGACCTTCTTCGGGCACATCGCGTATCTGAGCCTGGTCGCGGAGCGCGGCTAGAGGTCGAGATCGCGGACCGCGAAGAAGACGGCCTCCGAGAACGTCGGGTAGGGCTGGATCGTGTCGATGAGGACGTCGACCGGCACCTCGGCCTTGATCGCGAGTGTCAATTGGCCGAGCCACTCGCCCGCCTCCGGGCCGACGGCGCAGGCGCCGACGAGGACGCGGCGACCGGGGTCGGCGAAGACCTTCAGGAAGCCGGGCCGCTTCGGGCGCTCGTAGGTCGAGAGACGGGCGGTGGTCGTGCGCTCGCCCACGACGAGCCCGTCGCCGGTCGTGGTTCCGACCGACGCCACCTGCGGGTCGGTGAACGTGACGGCCGGGACGGCTCGATGGTCGGCCTTCGCCGGCTTCCCGGCGGCGTCGGCGGCCGCGACCCGGGCCTGGTACTTCCCGGCGTGCGTGAACATGGCGATGCCGGTCACGTCGCCCGCGGCCCAGATGCCCTCGCCGGCCCGCATCCGATCGTCGACCTCGATGCCGCGCCTTCCGATCTCGACGCCCAGCTTCTCGAACCCGAACCCCTCGACCCCCGCCCGCCGCCCGGTGGCGACGATCAGCCGCTCACCGCGCAGGACCGCGCCGCCCTCGACGTGCACCTCGATCCCCGCGGCGACCCGCTCGATCCGGCGGCCGAGATGGATGTCGATGCCCTCCCTGGCGAGCACGTCGTGCAGGAGCGCGCCGGCGTCGCGATGGTCGCGCGGGAGGAGGCGATCGGCGATGTCGGCCAGGGCGACATTCGCCCCCATGCGGGCGAAGAGCTGGGCCAGCTCGCAGCCGACCGGACCGGCGCCGAGGACGATGACGCTCGCGGGGAGCTCGCGCACGCTCGTCGCCTCGCGGTTCGTCCAGTACTCGACGCCGTCCAGGCCGTCGATCGGCGGGATCGACGGTACCGAGCCCGTGGCAATCATGAGCCGCTGGTAGCGAAGCTCGCGGCCGGCGGCCTCGACGATGCCGGGCTCGCGTACCGCCGCCTCGCCGCGGACGAGCTCGATGTTGCGGTCGGCCAGCCACTTCTCCTGGGAGGAGTCGTCCCGGCCGCCGGTCACCTGGTCGCGGTGCCAGAGGACGCGGGCCGGGTCGAGCTCGCCTGTCACGGCCTCGGCGGCGCCGGGCACGAGCCGCGCGGCCGCCAGTGCCTCGGCCGGGCGCAGGAGCGCCTTCGACGGCATGCACGCGTAGTAGGAGCACTCGCCGCCGACCAGGCCACGCTCGACCAGCGTGATCTTGGTGTCGGGCTCGAACCCGCGCAGCGCCCCCGCGAACGCCTCGCCGGTCGACCCGCCGCCGATGATGAGGACGTCGCCTGGCATCGCGGGGACTGTATGCCCTGAGCGGTCAGGCGTTACGCGGGAACAACCGGGGCCAGGCCGCGCTCGGGGCCGGGCCCCACGGGGTCCGCCTACCCCTCCGGCCGCGTGCCGCCCGCCTCCGCGAGTGCCGCATACGCCAGCTGCTCGATGAGAAGCGCCGCCTCGCGCGATGCGTCGGCCGCGGCGTCGGCCGCCCTCTTCGCCAGCTCGACGGCCAGCCGGGGAAGCGCCGCCAGCTCGGCCGCAACGCCGAGCGCGCGCGGCTCCGGGTCGCCGTCCACGACCTCGCTCACGAGCCCCATCTCGGCGAGCGCCGGCGCGGGCAGCCGCCGCCGCAGGAGGATCAGCTCCTTGGCCCTGGCCGCGCCGATGGCCTTCACGAGCCGCATCGTCCCGCCGGAGCTCGGAAGGATGCCGATCTCCACCTCGGGCAGCCCGAACATCGCAGCCCGGTCGGCGATCCGGAAGTCGCACGCCAGCGCCAGCTCGAATCCGCCGCCCAGACACCAGCCCCGGATGGCGGCGATCGTCGGCTGGGGAAGCGCGGCGATGCGGTCGTAGACCCCGCCGGTGTCGCGGTAGTAGGCGAGCGCCTCGGCCGCACCCGCGTCCTGCACCTCGCCGAGGTCGGCGCCCGCCGAGAACGCCCGCTCGCTTCCGGCGAAGACGACCGCGCCGGCGGCCCGCACCCGGTCGTCCGAGACGGCCGCGTCGAGCTCGCGCTCGAGCGCCGTCGAGAGCGCGTTCAGCTTCTCGGGCCGGTTGAGCCGCACCAGCACGACCGGCCCGTGCTCCTCGACGACGACGAGGCTCATCCGGTCTCCTCCTCGATCCTTCGCAGCACGCGGTCGAGCTCATCGGCCATCGGCCCGGGCGCCCGCTCCAGGAAGATGTCCGCCAGGGTGCGGTAGTACCAAAGCTGGCCGTCCCGGCCCGACCCGAAGACCCGCCACAGATCGTCGCCGCGGAGGCGCAGATCCCACTCGATGCTGCTCGCGTTGTAGAGCTTGTCCGCGAGCGACACGCGCAGCTCGTCCGGCTGGGCGGTGCGGATCCGCTCGATGTACGCGCGCTTGCGCTCGCCCCACTCGGGCTTCGGCCGCTCGTAGGCGTCGGTGCATGCGTCGACGATCCGCGCCACCCGCTCGCCGAACCGCTCCCGGACGTCCTCGACGGTCGCGTCGGTGTCCTCAACCAGGTCGTGGAGGACGGCCGCGACCGCCTCGTCCTCGTCTCCTCCGTCGTTCAGGACGAGGGAGGCGACCCCGAGCAGATGCGCGTGGTACGGCACGTTCGTGCCCTTGCGGCGTTGCTGACCGTGGGCGTCGATCGCCCATGCCAGCGCCTCGGCAAGCCGGCTCAGATGCCCACCCCGACGTTCTGGAAGAACCACAGGCTGGAGGTGAGCCACAGCCCGAGCAGGATCGCAAAGAGCGTGCCGCCGGCCAGCGGGAGCGCCCAGCCGGGGAAGCGCGATCCGCCGCGGACGATCAGCACCTTGGCGATGACCGCCCCGTAGACGACCGAGCCGAGGAGCGAATGCACCTGGACACGCGTCGAGTAATCTCCGTAGCCGAGCAGGAAGATGCAGTGGTAGGCGACCGGGAGGGTCAGAAGGACGGACAGCCGCCCCGACCAGCGGTGCACCGCCGTCACCGCCGCCCCCATCGGCAGGCGCGGGCGGGAGTAGATGTGCGCTGCCGTCACCACCTGGAAGCACGCGAGCACGAAGGCGGCCGTCGCCAGCCACACCTTGAGGTGGATCGGGTCCGAGAAGAAGAGCTTCAGGTAACTCGGCGGGTAGAGCCCGGGCGCGAGCGTGTTGTGCTTCGCCACCACCCCCACGGTCAGCGAGACGAGTGCGAAGGCAACGAGTGCCGCGGCCAGCCAGAGCCGGTTGCGGGGGGCGTCGGGCGCGACGGTCACGGCGCGGATGATAGGCACGGAGGCGGTTTGCGCGCTTGTCGTCCGACCGGTCATTTACGTTACTGACCGTGGGTCAGCTACGAGCCAGAAGCGCCGAGGCGAAGGCCGGACGCCGCCGCCATATCCTCGACTGCGCCGCCGCGCTGTGCGCCCGCTCCGGCTACGACGAGCTCGCGGTGGCCGACGTCGCCGAACGGGCCGGGCTCGCCAAGGGCACGATCTTCCGCTACTTCCCGACCAAGGAGGACCTCGGCCGGGCGCTGGCCGAGGCGCACCTGGCCCGCTGGAGCGACGATCTCGAGCGCCGGCTCGGGCGCCTCAACGGCCCGCCGGCGCCCGACGCCGCCGCCCGCCTCCTCGTCGAGTCGCTCGCCGGCCGCCGCGACCTGCTGGTGCTGGCCGCCCGCGGCCTCCTCCCCGCCGATGCGTTCGACGACCTCCCCGCCGCCCGCGCGCTCGATGCGGTCCTCCCCTACCTGGGAGACGACGGCGGCGCCCGGCTCATGCGCACCGCCCTCGCCGCGGCTGCGGGGCTCAGGGCGACGCTGGGCGACGACGATCTCCCCGGCGAGCTCCACCACGCGCTCCGCACCCACCTCGCGGGCATGCGCACGGCGTCGCTTCGCGCTACGGTCTAGCGCTCAGCCGACCCGGGAGGCGCTCGATGCTCAACGAGTTCAAGGCATTCCTGTTCCGCGGGAACATCGTCGATCTCGCCGTCGCGGTGGTGATCGGCCTCGCGTTCACCGCCGTCGTCACGGCTTTGGTAGCCGACATCTTGACGCCGCTCATCGCCGCCATCTTCGGCAGCCACGACTTCTCTGCGCTGACGTTCACCATCAACGGCAGCACGTTCAAGTACGGCGACTTGATCAACGCCGTGATCTCGTTCGTGCTGATCGCCGCCGCGGTCTTCTTCGTCGTCGTGAAGCCGATGAACGCGATCGCCGCGCGGCGTGCGAAGGACGAGCCGGCGCCGACGACGCGGCCCTGCCCGGAGTGCCTGAGCGAGATCCCGACGGCGGCGCGTCGATGCGCTCACTGCACCGCCGAGGTCGGGGCCGCGTAACGCGTGCGCCGCGGGCTCACGCTCACAGCGCTCGTCACCGCCGTCCTCGCCGCGGGCGTGACGGCGCCTCCCGCCGGTCTCGCCGAGACCGGGGCGCAACCCCATCTGCGGGTCCCGCACGCCTGCGGACGAACACCGCACATGCGGCCCGACATCCGCCACGTGATCGTGATCGTGCTGGAGAACAAGCCGATCACGAAGATCATCGGCCACGCCGGGTTCATCACGGCGCTCGCCCACCGCTGCGGCCTGGCCGCGAACTACCACCACAACGCCCGCGTCAGCCTTCCGAACTACCTCGCGATGACGAGCGGCTCGACACACGGCCTGCGCCGGAACTGCACCCCGAAGCAGTGCCCGATCCGGGGGGCGAGCATCTTCACCCAGCTTGCCCGCCACCGCGTCCCGTGGCGGGTCTTCCAGGAGTCGATGCCGGGCCGCTGCGTGCGCTCGTCGTCGGGCCGCTACGCCGCGCGGCACAATCCGGCGGTCTACTACCGCCGGATCAGCAGGCGCCAGTGCCGCCGCCACGTCGTCCCGCTGGGAACGCGCGGATCCGGCCGGCTGCGAAAGGCGCTCGACCATCGCGGCACGCCCGCGTACATGTTCGTCACGCCCAACCTGTGCCACGACATGCACGACTGCTCGGTCGCCGTCGGCGATCTGTGGGTGTCGGCGTGGGTGCGGATGATCGTGAAGACCCGCGCCTACCGCGCCGGCCACACGGCGATCTTCCTCACCTTCGACGAGGGCTCGAACCGAAACGGTCACATCGCGACGGTCGTCGTCAGCCCGTACACGCCGGCCGGCAAGGTGTCACACCGGCGCTACAGCCACTTCTCGCTGATGCGCACGACGGCGAACGTGCTCGGCATCCGGAGGTGCCTCGGAAAGGCCTGCTCGGCACGAAGCCTTTCCAAGGCGTTCCGGCTGTAGGAGGGGGAAGGGACTCCTACTGCGCGCTGGCGATTCGGCGCACGAGGGCGAACTCGAAACGCCTGGTGTCACGACCCGCCGGCCGGTCGCCCGCAGCGGAGACCACGGTCATGCGCCGGAGCGCGGCGTCGGCGTGCTTTGCCGCCATCCTGGCGTCCATGGTGCGATCCGTTGCTGCGATTGGTGCGACGAGCATGTGACGACCCCCTGGTGTTAGTGGGCGGCGCCGCCTCGTGACCCCCGTACAGTCGGCGGCGCCGTGCCCAATACCCTCCAGATAGCCCACCCCCGGACGGACGTCAATGCGTTTCCGGGAGTCCATACGATTCCTTTACGGGTGGCGAAATTGCTCGAGGCCCCTTGCAGCCGCGTCGCCCAGGGTGTAGACCATCCGGCGCACTCACATCCAGGCTCCCTGAGGAAGGAGATCCGGTGAAACGGGCGGTCACCATCTCGGTGAACGGGGTGTCTCACACGACGGGGGTGGAGCCGCGAACGCTGCTCGTCCACTTCCTCCGCGAGCACCTGAATCTGACAGGCACCCACGTCGGCTGCGACACCTCGAACTGCGGGGCCTGCACCGTCTGGCTGGACGGGATGGCCGTCAAGTCGTGCACGGTGCTCGCCGTCCAGGCCGACGGGGCAGACGTGACCACGATCGAGGGCATCTCCGAGAACGGCGACCTGCACCGGATGCAGCGCGCCTTCAACGAGACCCACGGCCTCCAGTGCGGCTACTGCACGCCCGGCATGGTGATGGCGGCGATCAAGCTCCTCGAGGACAACCCCAACCCGAGTGACGATGAGATCCGCCACGGGCTCGAGGGCAACCTGTGCCGCTGCACGGGCTACGAGAACATCGTCGCCGCGGTGCGGACGGCGGCGCAGGGGGTGACGGTCTGATGGCGATCGCAACCGAGCAGTC
>DATIDU010000199.1:0-2687 GCA_035456145.1 Gaiellales bacterium
TACCGGACCGTCAGCCGCTTGGCCGCCTCGGCCTCGTCGAGCCGGCGCACCGGGCGGGTGTGCGGCGCGTCCTTGAGCTGCTGCGGGTCCTCCGCCGCCTCCTTGGCGATCGCCAGCATCGCGTCGCAGAACGCGTCCAGCGTCTCGAGCGCCTCGGTCTCGGTCGGCTCGATCATGAGCGCCTCCGAGACGATCAGCGGGAAGTAGATCGTCGGCGGGTGAAAGCCGTGGTCCATCAGCCTCTTGGCGACGTCGAGCGCCGTCACGCCGTGCTCACGCCGGAGCGTGCGCGCGGACACGACGAACTCGTGCATGCACAGCCGGTCGACCGGCAGGTCGTAGGCGTCCTTGAGCCGGGCGAGGACGTAGTTCGCGTTCAGCACCGCCACCTCGGACATGTGCCTCAGCGCCGGCCCCCACATGCGCATGAACGCGTACGAGCGGACGAAGACGCCGAATGGGCCGGCGAACCCACGTACCTTGCCGATCGTCTTCGGCTCGTCCCAGTCGTAGCCGAACCCGTCGTCGCTCCGGGTGATGCGCGGAACCGGCAGGAACGGCTCGAGCGTCGCCCGCACCGCCACAGGGCCTCCGCCCGGCCCGCCGCCGCCGTGCGGCTGCGAGAACGTCTTGTGGAGGTTGAAGTGGACGACGTCGAAACCCATGTCGCCCGGTCGCGAGATCCCGCAGACCGCGTTCAGGTTCGCTCCGTCGTAGTAGAGGAGCGCGCCGGCGTCGTGGAAGATGTCGGCGATCTCGGTGATGCGCTCCTCGAAGAGGCCGAGCGTCGACGGGTTGGTGAGCATGAGCCCGGCGGTCTGCGGCCCGACCTTGGGGCGCAGGTCGTCGACGTCGATGTTCCCGCGCGGGTCGGTCTTCACGCCCACCAGCGTGTAACCGGCCATAGCAACGCTGGCGGGGTTCGTGCCGTGAGCCGTGTCGGGGATGATGACCTCGGTGCGCTCCTCGCCGCGGTCTGCGAAGTAGGCGCGCATGAGGGTGAGCCCGGTCAGCTCCCCCTGGGAGCCCGCAGCCGGCTGGAGCGTCACCGCTGGGAGCCCGACCACCTCGGCCAGCATTCGCTCGAGCCGCCACATCAGCTCGAGCGCGCCCTGGGCGCCCTCGGGCTCCTGGAGGGGGTGCAGGTCGCGGAAGCCGGGCAGCGCCGCCGCCCGTTCGTTGACGCGCGGGTTGTACTTCATCGTGCACGACCCGAGGGGGTAGAAGCCTGTGTCGATCCCGAAGGTCCGCGTCGAGAGCTCGGTGATGTGGCGCACCAGGTCGGGCTCGGCGATCTCGGGCAGACGCGGCGGGGACGCACGCCGGAGCCCCGCCGGCACCTCGGCCGGCTGGACGCCGGTCTCGGACACGCGCCCTCCCCGGCGGCCGGGCCGCGAGCGCTCGTAGACGAGTCTCACGCCGAAAGCACCTCCGCGAGCCGGGCGATGTCCGCAGGCGTGCGCTTCTCGGTGACGGCGACGAGGAGCAGGTTCCCCATCCCCGGGTAGTCGCGGCCGAGCGGATAGCCGGGATGGACGCCCCGGGCGCGGGCGGCACGCACGGCGTCCTCCGCCGGCCGCCCCAGGTCGAGCGCGAACTCCTTGAACGTGGGCCGGTCGAACGCGAGCGGGATGCCCACCGCGCGCTTGGCCTCCTCGGCGAGCGAGAGGCACGCCCGCCCCACGTCCTCAAGGCCCTGCGGCCCAAGCCAGCACAGGTAGGCGAGGCCGGCGAGCGCGAGGAGCGTCTGGTTCGTCGTGATGTTGGACGTCGCCTTCTCACGCCGGATGTGCTGCTCGCGGGTCTGGAGCGTGAGCACGTAGCCGCGCTTCCCCTCCAGGTCGTGCGTCTCGCCGACGATGCGCCCGGGGAGTCGGCGGATGTGCTCGCCCTTGGCGGCCATGAACCCGTAGTGCGGCCCGCCGTAGCTCATGTGGTTCCCGGCCGACTGGCCCTCCCCGATCGCGAGCGCGCAGCCGTAGTTTCCGGGGGCCTCGAGCACGCCGAGCGAGAGCGGGTCGACATGTGCGACCGGGAGCGCGCCGGCCGAGGCGGCTGCCGCCGCAATGTCCGGCGCCGGCTCGAGGCAACCGAAGAAGTTGGGCTGCTGGAAGATGACGCAGGCGGCGTCCTGGGCGGCCTCCCGCACGGCGTCCGGGTCGGTCGTCCCGCCGTCGTGCGGCACCTCGACGACGTCGAGGCCGAAGCCGGGCGCGAAGGTGTGGACGACCCTGCGCACCTGGGGGTGGAGCGTCTGGGCCACGACCACCTTCGAGCGCTTGGTGGCGGCCCGGGCGACGTAGCAGGCGTCGGCGGCGACCGTCGTCCCGTCGTAGCCGGAGGCGTTCGAGACGTCCATGCCGGTCAGCTCGCAGATCGCCGTCTGGTACTCGAAGATCGCCTGGAGCGTGCCCTGGCTCATCTCGGGCTGGTAGGGCGTGTACGCGGTCAGAAGCTCCCCGCGCTGCATGAGCGCATCGCAGACGGCCGGCACGTAGTGGTCGTAGACGCCCGCGCCCAGGAAGAGGAGCTCGCGGCCCGCGTCGGCGTTCCGCGAGGCGAGCTCGGCCAGGTGGGCCATCAGCTCGGCCTCCGTGAGAGCCGGCTCGATGTCGAGTCCACGTGTGAACCGGACGGCCTCGGGGATCTCGTGGAAGAGCTCCTCGATCGAGCCGACGCCGACGGCG
>DATIDU010000200.1:0-8211 GCA_035456145.1 Gaiellales bacterium
TACGGCCTCACCCACGGCTCGACGTGGCACTCGGCGGGCCTGGTCGGCCAGCTGCGCTCGACCGTCAGCCTGACGAAGATGATGCAGTACTCCGTCGGGCTCTACGCCGACCTGGCCCGCGAGACCGGCAAGGATCCCGGCTGGCACGAGCTCGGCGGGCTTCGGCTCGCCTCCTCGCAGGAGCGCTACAAGGAGATCCAGCGCCAGGCCGGGTGGGCGAAGAGCTTCGGCCTCCCGATCGAGATCGTCTCGCCGGCCGAGGCCAGGGAGCTCTTCCCGCCGATGTCGACCGACGGCGTCGTCGCGGCCGCGTTCCTGCCCCAGGACGGCTACCTCGATCCCAGCCAGCTCACCTTCGCCCTGGCGGACGGCGCCCGCCTGCTCGGCGCCGAGATCGAGCAGCGCACCCGCGTGCTCGACGTGATCGTCGAGAACGGCCGCTGCCGCGGCGTCGTGACCGACAAGGGAGAGATCCGGGCGGACGTCGTGGTGAACGCCGGCGGGATGTACGCGCCCCAGATCGGCCGGATGGCCGGCGTCGAGGTGCCGATCATCCCGTATGCCCACGAGTTCCTCGTGACCGAGGCGTTCGACCCGGCGCTCGCGCCGCTGCCGACCCTGCGCGACCCCGACCGGCTCATCTACTTCCGCACCGAGGTGGGCGGCCTCATCATGGGCGGCTACGAGCGGAACCCCGCCCCGTGGGCGCTCGACGGTGTGCCCGACGGGTTCGAGGCGCAGCTCCTGCCGGAGGACTGGGAGCGCTTCGACGAGCTGCTCGCGAACTCGATCGAGCGGGTGCCGGCGATGGAGACGGCCGAGGTGCGAAAGCTCTTCAACGGCCCCGAGGCGTTCACGCCCGACGGTGAGTTCATCCTGGGCGAATCCGACGTGCCCGGCTTCTGGCTCGCCGCGGGTTTCTGCGCCCACGGCCTGGCCGGCGCCGGCGGCATGGGCTGGCAGATGGCCGAGTGGATCGTGAACGGCGAGCCCAGCCTCGACCTGTGGCACATGGACTCGCGCCGGTTCGGGCGCCAGTACCGAAGCCAGGCGTTCACGCTCGCGCGGGCTACCGAGATCTACGCGACGTACTACGACATCAAGTACCCCAACCACGAGCGCGAGGCGGGCCGGCCGCTGCGGCTCTCCCCCGCCTATGGCCGGGTCGCCGAGCTCGGCGCCGTCTTCGGCGAGAAGTCCGGCTGGGAGCGGCCGAACTGGTTCGAGCCGAACGCCGCCGCCGGCGACGAGGGATTGCGGCCGCGCGGCTGGGCGGGCCAGCACTGGTCGCCCGCGATCCACGCCGAGGCGATCGCGACCCGCGAGCGAGCGGGGCTCTTCGACGAGAGCTCGTTCGCCAAGATCGAGGTGTCCGGGCCGGGTGCGGCCGACTTCCTCCAGCGGATGTGCGCCAACGACGTGGACAAGCCGGCCGGCTCGATCACCTACACCCAGATGCTGAACTCGCGCGGCGGGATCGAGTGTGACTTCACCGTGACCCGGCTTGCTCCGAACCGGTTTCGGATCGTGACGGGGACGGCGTTCGGAAACCACGACCTGGGGTGGATCCGCAAGCACGCCCCGGACGACGGATCGGTGCAGGTTGCCGACGTCACCTCGGCCTGGGCCTGCCTTGGCCTCTGGGGGCCGCGGGCCCGGGACATCCTCCAGCCGCTCACGAAGACCGACCTTTCAAACGAGGGCTTCCGCTACATGACGGCAAGGGAGATCGCCGTCGGCCACGTCCCCTGCCTTGCTGCCCGCGTCACCTACGTGGGCGAGCTGGGCTGGGAGCTCTACTGCCCGGCCGAGTACGGCGCCGGCCTGTGGGATCTCCTGTGGGAGGCGGGGACGCCGCACGGGATGCTGGCCTGCGGCTACCGCGCGATCGACGCCCTGCGGGTCGAGAAGGGCTACCGGGTGTGGGGGGCCGACATCACGCCCGAGGATTCGCCCGACGAGGCCGGGCTCGGCTTCGCGGTGAAGCCGGGCAAGGGCGCGGACTTCCTCGGCCGCGCGGCGCTCCTGCGCGCCCGGGAGACACCGCCGGAGCGTCGCCTCGCCTGCCTCGTGCTCGCCGACCCGCGGGCGGTCTGCCTGGGCCAGGAGCCGGTGCGGGTCGCGGGCGAGATCACGGGCCGCGTGACGAGCGGCGGGTACGGATTCGCGGTCGGGAGCTCGATCGCCTACGCCTACGTGCCCGCGGCCGCGGCCGAGGTCGGAACCGGCGTCGAGGTCGAGGTGTTCGGCGAGTGGGTCGCGGCCGAGGTCGCCGCCGAGCCGCTGTGGGACCCTGAGGGAGCACAGATCCGACGATAGGACGCTAGCCTTGCCGTATGCGCTGCTCCGCCTGCGGCACCGAGAATGAGGCCGGGCGGAAGTTCTGCGCGGAGTGCGGCGCGCCGATGCGGCTGACCTGTGCGGCGTGCGGCAGTCCGAACGCCCCCGGGGCGAAGTTCTGCGGCGAGTGCGGGGCGAGCCTGACGGCGGCTCCGGCGCCGGTACCCGCCCCGGCCGCCGAGCGCCGGCTGGTCACGGTGCTCTTCGCCGACCTCGTGGGGTTCACCTCGCACGCCGAGGCCCGCGACCCCGAGGACGTCCGCGAGCTCCTGTCGCGCTACTTCGAGCTCTGTCGCACGCTGATCGACCGCTACGGCGGCACGGTCGAGAAGTTCATCGGGGACGCGGTGATGGCCGTGTGGGGTGCCCCTGTGGCCAAGGAGGACGACATCGAGCGCGCCGTCCGGGCCGCGCTCGACCTGGCGGCGTCAGTCGACGCCCTCGGCCAGGAGGTCGGAATCCCGGAGCTCAGGGCCCGAGCCGGCATCCTCACCGGCGAGGCAGCGGTCACCGTCGGCGCGGTCGGTGAGGGGATGGTCGCCGGCGATCTCGTCAACACCGCCTCGCGCATCCAGGCTGTGGCCGAGGCCGGCGGCGTCCTCGTCGGCGAAGCGACGAAGCGCGCGACCGAAGCGGCGGTCGTCTACGAGGACGCGGGTGTCCGCGAGCTGAAGGGCAAGGCCGAGCCGGTGCAGCTCTGGCGGGCGGTGCGCGTGATCGGCGGCCGCGGCGGCGCACTTCGCTCCGCCGGGCTCGAGTCGCCGTTCGTGGGCCGCGACCGCGAGCTGCGCGTCATCAAGGAGCTCTTCCACGCCTCGGCGGGGGAGTCGAGCGCCCATCTCGTCTCGGTGATGGCGGTCGCCGGAACCGGGAAGTCGCGGCTCTCCTGGGAGTTCTTCAAGTACATCGACGGCCTGGCCGACGACGTCCGCTGGCATCGCGGTCGCTGCCTGCCCTACGGCGAGGGCGTCACCTACTGGGCGCTCGCCGAGATGGTCCGCACCCGCGCCGCGATCGTCGAGGGCGAGGGCCCCGAGGCTCAGCTCGAGAAGCTGCACGCCGCGGTCGAGGAGTCGATCGCGGACCACGAGGAGCGCCGGTTCGTCGAGCCGCGGCTGGCCCACCTGCTCGGCCTGGAGACTGCGGCGCCGGCCGACCGTGAGAACCTCTTCAGCGCCTGGCGGCTCTTCTACGAGCGGCTCGCGGACGAGATGCCGACGGTCATGGTGTTCGAGGACATGGAGTGGGCCGACGCGTCGCTCCTCGACTTCATCGAGTACCTGGTCGACTGGTCGAAGAACCATCCCCTCTTCGTGCTCGTGCTGGCGCGGCCGGATCTCGCCGAGCGGCGGCCGACGTGGGGCGCCGGCAAGCGGGCGTTCACGTCCCTCTACCTGGAGCCGCTTTCGAGCGCCGACATGGACCGGCTCCTCGCCGGGCTCGTGCCGGGCCTGACGGACGAGCTGCGCGCATCCATCCGCGAGCGGGCCGAGGGCGTGCCGCTGTACGCGGTCGAGACGGTGCGCATGCTGCTCGACCGCGGCCTGCTCGTCCCGCGCGGAAGCACCTACGAACCGGCCGGGCCGATCGGCGCGCTCGACGTGCCCGAGACGCTGCACGCCCTCATCGCCGCCAGGCTCGACGGGCTCTCGGCGGACGAGCGCCGGATCGTGCAGGACGCGGCCGTGCTCGGAAAGACGTTCGCGCTCGACGCGCTCGCCAAGCTCACCGGGCGCTCGTCGGTCGACCTCGAGCCGTCCCTGGCGCAGCTCGTCCGCAAGGAGGTGCTGACGCTCCAGTCCGACCCGCTGTCGCCCGAGCGGGGGCAGTACGGCTTCCTCCAGGACCTGATGCGACGGGTCGCCTACGACATGCTCTCGAAGCACGAGCGCAAGGCGCGGCACCTCGCCGCCGCCGCGCTCGACGAGGACGACGACGAGGTCGTCGAGGTCGTCGCCGCCCATTATCTCGCGGCCCGTGACGCCGATCCCGAGGCCGACGACGCCGAGGAGATCACGCGCCACGCGGTTGCGGCGCTCGTGCGGGCCGGCGAGCGGGTCGGCGCGCTCGCCGCGAGCATGGAGGCGCAGCGCTACTTCGAGCAGGCGGCGGAGCTCACGGCCGAGCCGTTCGAGCGGGCCCGGCTGTTCGAGCGCGCGGGCATGATGGCGCGGGACGGCGCCCGGTCGGCCGATGCGCTCGCGCATTTCGAGCGCGCGGTTGAGCTCTTCGGAGAGGCCGGCGCCAGCCATCCCCGGGCGCGGGTGTCGGCCCGCCTGGGCGAGGTGATGTGGGACACGGGCCGGCTCCGGGAGGCGCTCGAGCGCATGGACGCGGCGCTCGACCTGCTCTCGACGGAGGAGCCCGACGCCGACGTCGCCGAGCTGGCGCACCAGGTCGGCCGGTTCCGGTTCTTCGCCGGCGACCCCGACGTGGCGGCCGAACGGGTCGAGCAGGCGCTGGTGCTCGCCGAGCGGCTGAACCTGCCGGACGTCATCTCTCAGGCGGTCAACACCAAGGCGATGCTCCTGAGCAACCGCGGCCGCATGGCCGAGGGCGGCGCGCTCATGCGGCTCGCGCTCCAGATCGCGCTCGACAACGACCTGCCCTCCGCCGCGATCCGCGCCTACAACAACGCCGCCGACTTCGACGCGCGCGCCGACCGCTACGAGCAGGCGGCCGAGGGGTTCCGAAGCGGGCTGGCGCTGGCACGTCGAGTGGGCCTGCGCCAGAGCGAGTGGCAGTTCCTGGGCCAGGTCTACCCGCTCTATGCGCTGGGCCGCTGGGATGAGGCGCTCGAGCTTGCCGGCGCCGTCCCCGAGGAGTCGTTCGCCCAGACGCGGTTCCCGTTCATGTGCCTTCTGGGATCGGTCGTCTCGATCCACGTCCACCGCGGCGACATCGAGGCGGCTCGCCGGCTCGTGGCGCTTCACCCCGAGATCGCGACGTCCGACGACCTGACGGAGCGGGCGGCGTACATGTGGGCGCACGCCACCGTGCTCCTCGCTGCGGGTGATGCCGGGGGCGCGCTGGATCACGCTGCGCGCGCATGGGAGACGCGCGACGAGGTGGGCATCTCGTCCGAGGTCGGGAAGGAGTCCTACGTGCTCGCCGTCGACGCTGCGCTTGCGCTGCGGGACGCAGAGCGCGCCGACGGCATCGCTCAGACGGTTGAGGAGCTGGGAGCCGGCGGTCGGCCGCAGTCGCTCGCGGCACATGCGATGCGGCACCGAGCCCTGATCGGAATCGTGTCCGGTGATGACAGCCGCTCCGACCAACTCTTCAGGCGCGCGGCGGCCCTCTTCCGCGAGCTCGCCATGCCGTTCCCGATGGCCGTGACGCTCTTCGACCACGCCCGCTGGCTGGCCGGCGCGGGCGCGACGGCCGATGCCGAGCCGCTGATCGAGACCGCGGGCGAGGTGTTCACCCAGCTCGGCGCGACGCCGTGGCTCGACCGCCTGAACCGGATCCCGGGCGAGGCCCTCAGCGCCTGACGATCAGGCTGCGGGCTGGAGCTCGCGGACGACGATCGTCTGGTCGCGGCGGGCGCCGGTGCCGACGATGGCGATCGGGACGCCGACCTCGCTCTCGACGAGCTCCAGGTACGCGCGTGCCGCGGCCGGCAGCGCGTCGTAGGCGGTCACCGACGAGATGTCGGTGACCCAGCCGTCGAGCTCGCGGTAGACGGGCGTGGCGTGGTGGAAGTCGCTCTGGTGGGCGGGGAAGTCGGTCGTCTCGGTGCCGTCGGCGAGCCGGTAGGCCGTGCACACGGGGATCGAGTCCAGCATCGAGAGCACGTCGAGCTTGGTGACCGCGAGTCCGGTGAGCCCGTTCACCCGGGCCGCGTAGCGCAGGCCGACCAGGTCGAGCCAGCCGCAGCGGCGCTCGCGCCCGGTGACGGTGCCGAACTCGGCGCCGCGGTCGCGGATCGCCGCGCCCCGCTCGTCGTCGGCCTCGCTCGGGAACGGGCCGGCGCCCACCCGGGTGACGTAGGCCTTGGTCACGCCGAGGACGCGGTCGACCCGCGTCGGCCCGACGCCGAGGCCGGTGCACGCCCCGCCTGCGATCGGGTTGGACGACGTGACGAACGGATAGGTGCCGTGGTCGATGTCGAGCAGCGTTGCCTGGGCGCCCTCGGCGAGCGCCGAGCGGCCGGCCTGGAGCGCCCGGTCGAGCTCGAGCGAGGTGTCGGCGATGAACGGGCAGATGCGCTCGGCGTAGCCCAGCATCGCGACGGTCAGCTCCTCCTTGTCGAGCGGGCGGTGGTGGTGGAGCTTGCGCAGGAGCTCGTTCTTGACCGAGAGCGCGGTCGCGATCTTGAGCCGCAGGATCTTCTCGTCGAGCAGGTCCTGGACGCGGATACCGACCCGAAGCGCCTTGTCGGCGTACGCCGGTCCGATCCCGCGCCGGGTGGTGCCGATCTGGAGGCGGCCCAGGCGGAGCTCGGAGTCGGCGTCGATGATGCGGTGCCACGGCATGATCAGGTGCGCGTTTCCGGAGATGCGAAGGCCGCTCACGTCGATGCCCCGCGCGATCAGGCCGTCGAGCTCCTCGATCAGCACCTCGGGGTCGATCACACAGCCGTTCCCGAGCAGGCAGAGCGTGCCCGGGTAGAGGATGCCGCTCGGGACGAGCCGGAGCTTGTAGGTCTCCTCGCCGATGACGAGCGTGTGCCCCGCGTTGTTTCCGCCCTGGTAGCGGGCGACGACGTCGACCCGCTCTGCGAGGAGGTCGACGATCTTGCCCTTGCCCTCATCGCCCCACTGCGCCCCGACGACGACCGTCAACGGCATCGGGCCTAGACCTGCTGCTCGACGCCGCGGGCCAGGTTGTCGAACTTGGTGTACCGGCCGATGTAGGAGAGCCGGATCTTGTCGATCGGGCCGTTGCGGTGCTTGGCGAGGATGAGCTCAGCCGTGCCCTTGTCGTCGCTCGCGTCGTCGTAGTAGTCGTCGCGGTAGACGAACATGACGAGGTCGGCGTCCTGCTCGATCGAGCCGGACTCGCGCAGGTCGGAGAGCACCGGCCGCTTGTCCGTCCGTTGCTCGACCGCGCGCGACAGCTGTGAGATCGCGATGACCGGGACGTCGAGGTCGCGGGCGATCAGCTTGAGCGCGCGCGAGATTTGGGAGATCTCCTGGACGCGGTTCTCGACTCGGGTCGTGCTCCCCATGAGCTGGAGGTAGTCGACGACGACGAGGCCGAGGTGTCCGTCGAGGCGGGCCTTCAGCCGGCGCGCCTTGGCCTTGATCTCGATCGGCGAGACGCCGGCGGAGTCGTCGACGTAGATCGGGGCGTTGTAGAGGCGGGTGGACGCGTTGGTGAGGTTCTGCCAGTCGGCCTTGGAGAGGCGGCCGACCCGGAGGCGCTTCGAGTCGACCCGGCCCTCGGTGCACATGAGCCGCGTCGTCACCTCCTCGCGCGACATCTCGAGCGAGAAGATGGCCACCGGGATCTGCTCGCGGACCGCGAGATGGGTGGCGATGTTGAGCGCAAGCGACGTTTTGCCCATGCCCGGCCGGGCCGCCAGCACGATCAGGTTGGACTTCTGGAACCCCGCGGTGAGCCCGTCGAGGTCGCGGAAGCCCGACGGCGCGCCGGTGATGTCGTGGTCGGAGTTCTGGATCTCGTCGAGCCGCTCGAACGACTGCTTGAGCAGGCCGTCGATGCGCTCGAAGTCGGTCGAGATGCGCTGGTCGCCGATCGAGAACACGATCTGCTCGGCCTGGTCGACCAGCTCCTGCGGCTCGCCCACATGCTCATAGCCGAGCGTGGCGATGTCGGTACCGGCCCGGATCAGGCCCCGGTACGTGGCCGTGTCGCGCACGATCTGCGCGTAGTGGCGGGCGTTGGCCGCCGCCGGCACGGTGC
>DATIDU010000201.1:0-12006 GCA_035456145.1 Gaiellales bacterium
CACCGATACGTCCTCGCCCGACTCGGCGCCGCCGCCGAGCCGGCGCCGCCGCGGGCACTCGTGGCCGGCATCGCGCTCGGCGACACCGGCGGGCTTCCGTACGCCGAACGGGAGCAGCTGCGCGCCAGCGGCCTCTACCACGTCGTCGCCGTAAGCGGCCAGAACGTGGCGCTCCTGATCGCGTTCACCCTCGTGGCCCTCGGGATCGGCGGTGTGATCGGCACTCCCGCTCGGATCACAGCCGGCGCGCTGACGGCGGCCTACGTGCTCGTCTCGGGTGCGGGCCCGTCGATCGTGCGGGCGGGCGTGTCGGGCATCCTCGTGTCGACCGCCTGGCTGGCGTCGCGCCCCGCACCACCATGGCATCTGCTCGCCTGCGGCGCCGCGGTCGTGCTGGGATTTGACCCGCTCGAGCTCTACGACCCCGGCTTTCAGCTCTCGTTCGCCGCCGTGGCGGCGATCCATCTCGTCGCGCCGCGCCTGCGCGACGTGGTCGGCGAGGCCGCGGGGGTGTCGATCGCGTGCACGGTCGTGACGACACCGATCGCCTGGCGGCATTTCGGCCGCCTGACGCCGCTGGCGGTGCCCGCGAACCTGCTCGCGCTCCCGGCCGTCGCGCCCATCCTGTGGCTGGCGGCGCTGGCGGCCCTCGCCGGATCAGCCTGGGCGCCGCTCGCCACGCCGTTCCTGGGCCTGGCCGACCTCCTGGCCTCCTACGTCCTCTGGGTGGCGCGCGCCTGCTCGTGACTACGCGCAGAGCCCGTCCGGGTCGAGCACGATCACCTGCTCGCCCTCGACCTCGGCCAGCCCGGTCACGAAGGCGGCGGCACCCGAGCCGGCCGGCGGCGGCACGACCGTCGTCTCGCCGGCGAGCATCTCGGCCCGGTCGACGATCACGGCTCGCCGGCCGCCGCCCGTCGCCACGACCACGATCTGCGCGGGCGACGCGTCGTCGATCCCGAGCCGACTCGCCGCGTCGAGCGCCGCGACGGGAGCGCCGTCGACCATGACGACTCCGGCCCCGGCCGCCTGGCCGGGGAGGCGGTGGAGCGGGGGAAGCTCCGCGATCCGCTCGACCGCCTCGATCCGGAAGGCATAGGCCGCGCCGCCGGTCCGCCAGACGAGGAGCCTCGAGTCGGCGGCGCCGGCGGCGCGCTCCGTCGACACCTCCCGCTCGCCGGCCGCCTCGACCCGCAGCTCGCGCCCACACGCGCGCACGAGGCGCTCCAGCGTCGCCAGGCTCGGCGACTGCCGGCCGCGCTCGATGCGCGCCACCATCGCCTGCGACGTCCCCGCCCGCTGGGCGAGCTCGCGCTGCGAGAGCCCGGCACCGGCGCGTGCGTCCCTCAGGAGCTCCATCCTGTGGATGATACCGGATCCGGTGCGATATCGAATCGGATATCAGGTGGGAAGCGGGCGAAGTCCCGGCCCGATGTAGGCGGCGTCCGGGCGGATCAGGCGTCCGTGCTCGGCCTGCTCCAGAACGTGGGCGCACCACCCCGCCGTGCGGGCCACCGCGAATGCCGGCGTGTAGAGGTCTGGCGGCAGGCCCACTCCGTCGAGCACGACCGACGCGTAGTACTCGACGTTCGTCTTCAGCACCCGGTCCGGCTTGTGCTCGGCCAGCAAGCGCAGCGCCACGTCCTCGACGTCGATCGCGAGCTTCAGCCACTCCGCGTCGCCGGCGAGGCCCTCGGCCACCCGGCGCAGCGCCTCCGCGCGCGGGTCGGTGGTGCGGTAGATGCGGTGGCCGAAGCCCATGAGCCGCTCGCCCCGCGCCAGCGCCTCGCGGATCCACAGCTCCGCGTGATCGACGTCTCCGATCTGGGTGAGCTGGTCGCGCACGCTGGACGGGGCGCCCCCGTGGAGGCGGCCCTTCAGAGCCCCGATCGCCCCGCACACCGCGCTTGCCAGGTCGGACTGGGTCGATGTCACCACGCGGGCGGTGAACGTCGAGGCGTTCAGCCCGTGCTCGGCGCAGCAGACGAAGTAGGCGTCGAGCGCGCGCTCGCGGGAAGCCTCGGGCGCCTCGCCGGTGATCGCGTGGAGCAGGCGCCCGGCGACTCCGAGCCCGGCCGCACCGGCGGGGTCGATCGGGGCGTCGCCGGCGCGGAGGCGCGCGAAGCCGCCGACGATCGCCGGCGCCAGCGCGATCAGCTCGCGCGCCTCGTCAGGCATCGGCGGCCGGTCGAGCCCGCGGGCGGCGCCCCATGCGGAGACGCCGCTGCGAAGCGCGTCGAGCGGCGCGGCCACCTGAGGCAGGCCGCGTAGGGCCGCGAGCACCGGCTCGTCGAGCGCTGCCGGCGGGAGCGACGCGGGCACGGCCGGCCACTCGCCGTCGAGCAAGAGCGCGGTCACGCTGTCGAACGTCCCGCGTGCCGCGAGGTCTCCGATCTCGTAGCCGCGGTAGAGGAGCTGCCCGGCCGAACCGTCGACCAGGCTGATCGTCGTCTCGGCCGCGAGGATTCCCTCGAGGCCGGAGTTCACATCCGCCATCCGCACGATGGTATAGCCGGGCGTGCGAGAATGCCCCTGTGAAGCTCTCCGCCAAGGCCGACTACGCCGTGCGGGCGGTGCTCGTACTGGCGGCCCACCAGGGCGAGGGGCCGATCAAGGGCGAACTCGTCGCCAGGGCCCAGGAGCTGCCGCTCAAGTTCGTCGAGAACATCCTCGGCGAGCTGAAGCACGCGGGCATCGTGGCCTCACAGCGCGGCCCGGAGGGTGGCTACCGGCTCGCCGTACCGGCGGACGAGATCTCGCTCGCCGAGGTGATCCGGGTCGTGGATGGGCCGATCGCGGCCGTCGCTGGCGTCCGGCCCGACGAGGTGACCTACCCGCCGGGCGCCGAGGCGCTGCCCGGCGTGTGGCTGGAGGCGCGCGGCATGCTGCGGTCGGTGCTCGAGACGATCACCTTCGCCCAGCTCGTCGAGCGCTCCCGGGTGATCGCAGCTCAGGGCGAGCGCCGAGCCCGGCGGCTGCCACACAGGAATGCAGCTCAAGTAGAGGGTTAGGGTTGCCGGATCTCAAGCCGGCCTATCTGATCGCGGGCGGCGACTGGCCCAAGGTGGACGCGGCGATCGCCCGCCTTCGGGCCCACTTCCCCGAGGAGGCCGTGGAGCAACTCTCGGCGGGAGGCGACCAGCCGGTCGACGTCGTCGGCGCCTGCAACGCGCTCGGGCTCTTCGGCGGCCGCCGCCTCGTGCTCGTCCGCAATGCCGAGGCACTGGACGACGATACCGTCGCCGGTATCGTGGCCTATCTGTCCGATCCGGCCCCGGACACCGTCCTCGCGCTCTTCGGGGCGGCCGGGATCACGCCGAAGCACGCCCTCGCGGTCGCCGTCGCCGCCGTTGGCGACGTGCGGCTCTTCGACGCGCCGGACCGGAAGCAGGCCGCCGACTGGGTCGTGCGCCGTCTGGGCGAGCGCGGCGTGGGTTGCTCCGCCGCCGTCGCCCGCCGCCTCGTCGACCTCGCGGGCGACGACATCGGCGATCTCGCCGTCGAGGTAGAGAAGGTCGCCGCGTACTGCGCGACCGGCGAGGCGAAGGTCGAGGACGTCGAGCTGCTCGTCATCGCGCAGGCCGATGTGAAGCCGTGGGACATCACCGACGCGTGGGGGCGGCGAGACGCGGCGGCCGTGATCGCCCTTTCGACGGCCGACGTCGAACGGCCCGAGGACGTGGGCCGGCTGATCTCCCAGCTCGCGGCGCATGTCCGCAAAGTGCACCGGGCGGCGGTCATCCTCGATGACGGTGGGTCTCAGGCCGACGTGGCCCGCGACCTCAACCTGAAGCCGTTCCCGGCGAGCAAGCTCGTCGGCCAGGCGCGCTCGTTCGCGCGCGACGAGCTCGGGCGGGCTGTCGTGCGGCTGGCGGATTTGGACCTGGCGGTGAAGGGCGGAAGCCGGCTCGACGCCCGGTTCGAGCTCGAGCTGGCGCTGGCCGAGATCACCGGCGGATGAGCGGGCAGACCGCGGCGGCGGCAGCGGCCACCGCGGTGGCCCTGGCCTGCACGGCCATCGCGGCCCGGCGCGCCCTCGCTCCCGGGTCGCGGCGGCCGGCCTTCATCGCGTGGGCGATCGGCTTCGCGCTCTTCACGACAGCGGCCGCGGCGCTCTGGCTGGGAGCGGCCGGCGGGTGGTCGGACGCGCCGTTTCGCGTCTACTACCTGACCGGAGGCGTCCTCGTCGTCGCCTACCTGGCGGTGGGCGAGCTCCTGCTCGTGCTCCCCGGCCGAACCGTGACCCGGATGGCGGCCGCCACGATGCTTTTCCTCACGTTTGCTGCGATGGCGGCCGTGCTGGCCGCCCGCGTCGACGGGGCCGAGCTGGCCCGGGCAGGCGCGACGCCGCCCAACGACGCCCTGGAGGGGCCGTGGCCGAAGGTGATGGCGATCGGGCTCAACTCGGCCGGGACGGCGGTGCTTCTGGTCGGGTCGGTCGTGTCGGCCCGCAGACGGCGCGACCCGCGCCCGCTCCTCGTTGCGGCCGGCGTCGCCGTGATCGCCGTTGCCTCGACCGCCACCCGCGCAGGCAGCTACGCCGCGTTCGCGCTCGGCCAGGCGGCCGGCGTCACCCTGATCCTGCTCGGGCTGGTTACGCGGAGACTCGGGCCTCGTTAACCACGCGAGCGGCCTGCGCCTTGCGCCGGGACGCGGCGTTGCGGTGGATCGCGCGCCGGGCGGCTGCGCGGTCGACGACGGCCACGAGCCGGGTGTGCGCCGCGGCGATCTGTTCACCGTCGCCGGAGTCGACGGCCTCGCGCAGCCTGCGCTGGAGCGTCTTGATCTGCGTCTTGTAGCGCAGGTTCTCGAGCCGCTGCCTGGCGGCCGTGCGGACGCGCTTGGCCTGTTGCTTGGAGTTCGCCATGGGCGCCGCGGATGGTAGCAGCGCGCCCGGTAGACTCGGCGCCGATGAGCGATCGCCGGCGCCTGGCCGTATCCACCGCGGCGTTCGGATCGGCGACGGCGCTGTCCCGGGTGGCGGGAGTCGTGCGCGAGCAGGCCGCGGCGTACTACTTCGGCTCGGGGCCCGCGCTCGGCGCGTTTCTGATCGCCTTCAACGTGCCGAACCTGGTCCGCGCTCTGGTCGCCGACACCGCGATCTCGGCCGCCTTCGTGCCGGTCTTCGTCGAGCTCCGCGAGCAGGGGCGCGAGCCGGAGGCGTGGCGGGTGGCGAGCATCGTGCTCTGGCTGGCGGCGGTCGTCCTGGGGGCGATCTCGGCGCTCTTCATCATCGCCGCGCCCTGGATCATGCCCCTCTTCGTCCCCGGCGACCAGCACATCGACCCCGACCTCGTCGTCACGCTCTCCCGGTACCTCTTCCCGATCGTCGTGATCCTCGGGATGACGGGCGTCATCACGGGGATCCTGAACTCGTACGACATCTTCGGCGTGCCGGCGATCGCCCCCGTCGCCTGGAACGGCATCATCATCCTCGCGCTCGTCCTGTTCGCGGGCGACATCGAGGCGTACGCGATCGGCGTGCTCGTCGCCACCGTGAGCCAGCTTCTGATCCCGTTGCCGCTCCTGCGCGGCCGGTCACACTTCGTCGTGAGCCTCGCATGGCGGCACCCGGACGTGCAGCGCATGCTGCGCCAGATGCTGCCGGTGACGATCGGGCTCGGCCTCATCAACTTCAATCTGACCCTCGACCTCGTCATCGCGACGCTCGCCTCCCCTCATGCGGACGGCGACCTGAACTACGCCTTCCGGCTCTTCATGCTGCCGCAGGGCCTCTTCTCGGTCGCGGTCACCGTGGTGCTCTTCCCCCAGATCTCGCGGCTCGCGGCTCGCGGCGACACGGCCGCCTTCGCCCGCACGGTGTCGACTGGCGCGCGCACGATCGTGTTCCTGCTGCTCCCCGCCGCCGCCGTGTCGATCGCGCTCGCCTCGCCGATCGTCCGGCTCGTCTTCCAGCACGGCAGCTTCACGAGCTCCGACACGACGCACGTCGCCGAGACGCTGGCGGCCTTCTCGCTCGGCCTCGTGGCAAACGGCGTGGCGCTGCTCATGACGCGCGGCTTCTTCGCGCTCCAGGAGGCGAGCATCCCCACGAAGGTCGCGGCGGGGAACCTGGTCCTCAACCTGATTCTCGATCTGATCCTCTACAAGCCGTTCGGCGCCGCCGGGATCGCGCTCGCGACGGCCGTCGTGACGACCTGCAACGCGACGGTGCTGGCGATGCTGCTCAGCCGCCGCGTCGGGAGCCTGCACATCCGCGAGGTGGCGGGGGAGGCCGCCCGGATCGGCGTGGCGACGGTCTACTGCACGGCGGCAGCCTTCGGGGTGTGGTGGCCGCTCGACCAGCTGCTCGGGCGGTCACTCCCGGCGCAGCTCGCGTCCGTCGGCCTCGGGCTGGCGGCGGGCGCCGGTGCCTACCTCGCCGCGGGCCGCATACTGCACCTGGCCGAGATGGACGTCCTGGCGTCGCTCGCCAGGCGCCGCCAGCGCGCTGGATAACCTTCATCCATGCCGCTCTCGCGGATCCGCAACTTCTCGATCATCGCGCACATCGACCACGGCAAGTCGACGCTGGCCGACCGCATCCTCGAGGTGACCCAGACGGTCGCCGAGCGGGAGATGCGAGACCAGGTGCTCGACTCAATGGAGCTCGAGCGCGAGCGCGGCATCACGATCAAGGCCCAGGCGGTGCGGGTGCTCTTCCGGGCGGCCGACGAACGGGCCTACGAGCTGAACCTGATCGACACCCCGGGCCACGTCGACTTCAGCTACGAGGTGAGCCGAAGCCTTGCCGCCTGCGAGGGCGCGATCCTGGTCGTTGACGCCGCCCAGGGCATCGAGGCCCAGACGCTCGCCAACGCGTACCTTGCCATCGAGAACGAGCTCGAGATCGTGCCCGTCGTGAACAAGATCGATCTGCCGTCGGCCGACCCGGACAGCGTCGCCGCCCAGGTCGCCGACCTGATCGGCGGCTCGCCCGAGGACGTCATCCGCATCTCGGCCAAGACGGGCGCCGGCGTCGAGGCCGTGCTTCAAGCCGTGGTCGATCGGGTCCCGCCGCCGCGGGGAGAGGTGGACGCGCCCGGCCGCGCGCTCATCTTCGACTCGTCCTATGACCAGTACCGCGGCGTAGTCGCGTTCGTGCGGACGGTCGACGGCTCGTTCCACCCGCGCGAGAAGGTGAAGGCCATGGCGCAGGGAACGGTCTTCGACGTCGAGGAGCTTGGCTTCTTCTCGCCGGCGATGCGATCCGCCAAGCACCTGTCGGCCGGTGAGGTCGGCTACGTCATCACCGGCTTGAAGGACGTCTCGCAGCTCAGGGTGGGGGACACGCTCACACAGGCTCGCCGCGGTGCGGCCGAGCCGCTGCCGGGCTACCGCGAGGTGAAGCCAATGGTGTTCGCCGGGCTCTTCCCGACCGACTCAGACGAGTACCCGGAGCTCCGCGACGCGCTCGAGAAGCTGAAGCTGAACGACGCGGCCCTGTCGTACGAGCCCGAAACCTCGCGTGCGCTCGGCTTCGGCTTCCGGTGCGGCTTCCTCGGCCTCCTGCACATGGACATCGTGCGCGAGCGGCTCGAGCGCGAGCACAACCTCGACCTCCTCGTCACCGCGCCCAACGTCGCCTACCGCGTGCAGGATGCAAACGGCGACTGGGTCGAGGTCCACAACCCTGCGCAGATGCCGGAGAGCGACATCCTCGCGACCGAGGAGCCGTTCGTGCGGGCATCGATCATCTGCCCGTCCGACCACGTGGGCGCGGTGATGGAGCTGAACCAGGAGCGCCGCGGCGTCTACGGGCACATGGAGTATCTGAGCCCCGAGCGGGTGCAGCTCACCTACGAGATCCCTCTGGCGGAGGTCGTGCTCGACTACTTCGACCAGCTCAAGTCGCGCACCCGCGGGTACGCGTCGCTGGACTACGACCTGATCGGCTTCCGGCCGGGCGACGTCGTCAAGGTCGACGTCCTGCTCGGTGGAGAGCGGGTCGACTCGCTCTCGCTCATCACCCACCGTGGGAATGCCCAGCGGCAGGGCCGGGCGCTGGTCGAGGCCCTGCGCGCGCGGATCCCCCGCCAGATGTTCGAGGTCGCGATCCAGGCGGCGATCGGCTCGCGCGTGATCGCGCGCGAGACGGTGAAGGCCAAGCGCAAGGACGTGCTCGCCAAGTGCTACGGCGGCGACGTCAGCCGCAAGCGCAAGCTGCTCGAGAAGCAGAAGGCCGGAAAGCGGCGGATGAAGCAGGTGGGGTCGATCGAGGTACCGCAGGAGGCGTTCCTGGCCGTGCTCGAGATCAACCGCGAGGGGGCAGCGTGACCCGCCACCTCTATGTCCACGTGCCGTTCTGCGCGCACCGCTGCGGGTACTGCGACTTCGTCACCGTCACGGGGCACGAGGACCTGCGGGGGCGGTACGTCGACGCACTCCTGGCCGAGCTGGAGCGGGCCGGCGTGGCGCCCGAGACGGTCTTCGTCGGCGGCGGGACCCCGTCGATCCTGCCGGACCGGGACCTCGCCCGCCTGCTGGCCGCCCTGCCGCCGGCGGCGGAGGTGACCGTCGAGTGCAATCCCGAAACCGTGACACCGGCCAAGGCTCAAGTTCTGGTTGAGGGTGGTGTGACGCGGGTGTCACTGGGCGCGCAGAGCTTCCGGCCTCATCTGCTGGAGGTGCTCGAGCGGCGGGCCCGGCCGCCGCAGATCGCGGCCGCAGTCGCCATCCTGCGCGGGGCCGGCATCCAAAGCCTCAACCTCGACTTGATCTTCGGGGTTCCGGGGCAGACGGGCGATGACCTGAGCGCGGACCTCGATGACCTGCTCGCGCTGGAGCCCGATCACGTGAGCGCCTACGAGCTCGAGGCCAAGCCCGGCACGCGCTTCACGCACCGGTACGGCCGCGAGCTGGAGCGGCAGGGCGAGGCGATGGAGGCCTACTACGAGGAGGTCGTCGCCACGCTGCGGGCGGCCGGCTACCGCTGGTATGAGACCGCGAACTTCTGCCGGCCCGGTCACGAGTGCCGCCACAACCTCGGCTACTGGCTCGGCCACGACTACCTCGGCGTCGGCGTCGGCGCCGTCTCGACGATCGGCCTCGAGCGGCGGCGGAACCGGCCCGGCCTGCGCGGCTACCTGGAGGCGGTCGCAGCCGGAGCTCGGCCGCCGGTCGAGATCGAGCACCTGTCACCGGCGGAGCGGGGGATGGAGCGCCTCATGCTCGGGCTGCGCCTGGACGTGCCGCTCGAGCTGAACGGGCTTGCGGCGCTCGTCGACGAGGACGCGTGTGACCGGCTGGCCGCGGCCGGCATGCTCCGCCGCGAGAACGGGTCGCTGGCCCTCACCGACCGGGGCCGGTTCCTGGCAAACGACGTCGTCGCGACCATGCTGCGATGAGCTCGCGCGCGCCCCTCACCCCGCGGCAGGTCGTCATCCTGACGCAGCTCATCGACGCGTACATCGCCACCGGGCACCCGGTCGGCTCGAAGACGCTCGTCGAGCTTGGTGCCGTCGCCGCCTCGCCGTCGACGGTGCGATACGAGTTGGCAGAGCTCGAGGCCCTCGGCCTGCTCGACCATCCGCACACCTCGGCCGGCCGGGTTCCGACCGACGCCGGCTATCGCCTCTACGCGGAGTCGCTGCTCGAGCAGCCGCTGCCGCCGGCCGTCCTCCCGGTCGACCTCTCCGGCGTTCGCAACGAGGTCGACACGGCGCTTCGGATCACGACCGAGATGCTCTCGCAGGTGACGTCGCTCGTCGCGCTCGTCACGGCCCCGCCGCTCGAGACCACCGAGATCAGGCACATCGAGGTGCTGCTGCTCCAGCCGCAGGTCGTCATGGTGGTCGTGATCACGGCGACGGGCGGCGTCACGAAGCGCATCTTCCCGTTCCCGGTGGTCGTCGACCCGATGCTGGCCGAGTGGGCCAACGCGTTCCTGAACGAGCAGCTCACCGGCGTGCGGCTGGGCGGGCGGATGCTCGTGACCCGGCTTGACGAGCCGGGGCTCTCGCCGACCGAGCGGGCCTTCCTGGACGCGATCCGGCCGGCGTTCACCGAGCTCGTCGCCGCCGCCGAGCAGCAGCTCTACGTCGGCGGCGGCGCGAGACTGCTCGACGAGATGCACTTCGAGGATCTGGCCGAGATCAACGATCTGGTGCGCGTGCTCGAGGGGCGGGTCGGCATGCTGGAGATGCTGCGCACGGCGCTCGACTCACCGCGGCCGTACCTGCGGATCGGCGCCGACCACCCGGTGCCGTACATGCGCGGGCTGGCGATGGTCGCCGCGAACTACGGCCTCGCGACCCGAAACCTCGGCACCGTCTCGGTGATCGGGCCGCGGCGGATGGACTACGCGGCCGCGATTCGCTCGGTGCGCGGCGCCGCGCACGCGCTCTCCGAGTTCGTCGCCGACGTGTACGAGGAGTGAGCCCAAACGGGCTCACTCCTCGTAGGTGCCTGACCCCGCGACGAACGGCTCGATCGCGGCCCGCCACGCGGCCGGCTGGTCGAGGTGGACGTCGTGGCCGGCGTCCTCGATCTCGACGAGGCGTGCCATCGGGTTGAGCGCTGCCATCCGCTCGTACTCCTCCCGGCCGTCCGGCCCGGCGGCGCGGACCACGAGTGTCGGGCACGTGACACGGCGCCAGTCGTCCCAGTAGCCGGTCGCAGCCCCCTCCGCGATCGCGGCGACCATCACGTCTGGATCAAGCGCCGGCCAGAGGCCGCCGACGCGGCGCTCCAGCCCGTCCGCCCACACCCGCCCCCGGAGCGTGTCACCGCCGAAGAAGGTCCGCGCCTCGGCCGGCGACGTTGAATGGAACGGGCCAGGACTCGAGCCACCGGCCGACCGTGTCCGCTGCCTCCGGGTACGGCTCGGGGGTGGCCTCCGCCACGACGAGCGCACGCACCAGCTCGGGATGCCGGGCGGCGAGCAGGAACGCCGTGTGCCCGCCCAGCGATTGACCGACGACAATCGCAGGCACGAGCCGGAGCCGCCGAAGCCACTCCGCGGCGTCGTCGACGAACGCCGAGCGCGACATGTCTTGTGGCCGCCGCTCGCTCCGCCCGTGCCCGCGCTGCTCCGGCGCCACCACGCGGCATGACCCCGAGAGCCATGAAGCCGTCTCGTCCCACTCGCGCGCGTATCCGGCGAGGCCGTGCAGGAGCATGACCGCCGGCCCGGCTCCGCCGTGGTCGCGGCACCACAACCTCGTCCCGTCCCGTTCAAGCTCGTGCCAGGTCGCGCCGCCCACCGGGGACCGAGCCTAGATCAATCGTCCAGACGGCTTAAGTGAGTCGCGCGGTGGTGAGGGGCTCCAGTCCTCACCACCGCGCTTTGTGACTCCGACCCCCGGCGCCGAGTTGGGCGATGAGACCCCGGAAGCTCCTGAATCCTTCTACCGGCGGCCCACCGGCTTCTTGATCTTGCTTCCGACATCGCCGTCTCGAACGTGCCGTCTTCGCGTTGTGAGCTCACCATAGCCGATCCGGCCGGTCGCAGTCAAGTACCCGAAAAGGGTGAAATCAAGTAAGTCGATCGGCGGGTGGTTGACTAGCAGGATTCAGCTTGAATAAACCGAATAGAACGACCACTGCCGACTTGAAGCGACGGCCTAGTCAAGTACCAGCTCATCCGCTACTCTGAGATCGATGGCACGCACGAGTGAAGCCGAGCACCGCGGCAGCGTCCGCGTCAGGCGGGCCCCCGATGGGGCCGGCGCCAGAGTGCGGGCGCTGCGTCTCGACGCGGGGCTCACCCAGGCCGAGCTCGGGGGCGAGCGGTTCACGAAGGAGTACGTGAGCCAGGTCGAGCTCGGCAAGACAAAGCCCTCGGATGCGGCCATGACCTGGTTCGCCGACCGGCTCGGCGTGGCGCGCGAGGCGCTCGAGGGGGACGCCGGGCCGGCGGCGCAGGCCGAGTGCGCCGCGGTCGTCGCCCGCGCTGAAGCGTCGGTCGAGGCGCGCCGGTTCGGTGAGGCCGCCGACGAGCTCGCGCGCATCCGCCGCGCGGTCGCATCCGCCGGTGACCCGCATCTGGCGCTGCGACACGGCATG
>DATIDU010000202.1:0-12295 GCA_035456145.1 Gaiellales bacterium
GGGAGCCGCGAGGAGGAGGGCGTCCACCCGGTCGAGCATGCCGCCGTGGCCGCCCAGGAGCCGGCCGGCGTCCTTCACGCCCATGTCGCGTTTGACGTAGCTCTCCAGCAGGTCACCGATCGGCGCCGCGAGCGCGATGGCGACGCCGAACTCGAGCGCGTGGAGCGACGAGAGCGGGTCGCCGTGCGGCTCGCGGTAGAGCGTGAAGAAGACGGCGGCGGTGCCGACGACGAGGCCCGCCAGGAAGCCCTCGATCGTCTTCGCCGGCGAGATCTCGGCGGCCAGGAGGCGGCGCCCGAAGAGCCGCCCGATCGTGAAGGCGGCGATGTCGGACGCCCACACCCCGATCAGGACGGCCAGAAGCAGCTCGCGGCCCAGGCCGTGCTCGCCCGGCAGGTCGCGCACCGCGACGAGGAAGACGAACCCGAGCCCGATCCAGACCGCCCCGAACACCGTCGCTGCGAGCTGAACCACCGCCGGTTGGCGCACCTCGGCCACGGCCGAGAGCCAGAACGCGACGACGAGCAGCGCCACGAGCGGTCCGGCGACCCACGCCACGCCGCCGTGATGCACCGCGGCGAGCGCCGCGACCACGGCCGCGAACCCCGCGGGGACGAGCGGACGCAGGTCGCGCACCATGCCGTAGAACTCGTGCAGGGCGATCAGCGCCGCCACCGCGACCACGACGACGAGCAGCCACCCGCCGTGGAGGGCGGCGTAGATGGCCGCCACGCCCAGCGGCACGGCGACGACGATCCGCGATGCCAGGTTGTTCACCGCACCCCGAACCGGCGCCGGCGCTGTGCGTAGGCCCGCAGGGCGGCCGCGAGCTCCTCGCCGCCGAAGTCGGGCCACAGGGTCGGGACGAACTCCAGCTCGGCGTACGCCGACTGCCAGAGCAGGAAGTTCGAGACGCGCACCTCGCCCGACGTCCGGATGACGAGGTCGGGGTCGGGCATCTCGGGAGCGTACAGGTGCGCGCGAACGGCGTCCTCGTCGATCTCCGCCGCGGGCGTCCCCTCGTCGACGAGCGCGCGGACGGCGCCCACGATCTCGTCGCGCGAGCCGTAGTCGAACGCCACCCACAGGTCGAGCCGCGTGTTCTGTGCCGTGCGGGTCTCCATGTCCTCCATGAGCGCCCGCAGACTGTCCGGGCAGCGGTCGCGGCGGCCGACGAAGCGCACGCGCACGCCCTGGCGGTGGAGATCCGGGAACTCGCGCTCGATCGTCTCGGCGAAGAGCGTCATCAGCCCCTGGACCTCCTCGGGCGGGCGGCCCCAGTTCTCGGTCGAGAAGGCGTAGACCGCGAGGCTGTGCACGCCCAGGTCGGGCGCGGCCTCGACCGTCCGCTTGAGCGCCCGCGTCCCGGCGCGGTGGCCGGCGAGGAGCGGCAGGCCTCGCCGCGACGCCCACCGGCCGTTGCCGTCCATGATGATCGCCACGTTCCGGGCCGACTCGGCGGGGACGGGCTCGGCACCGGGCGAGGCCCGCCGCAGGCCGATGACGGCGCGGAGGAGCCCGACGTACCGGCGCAATCAGACTTCCATGATCTCGGCCTCTTTGGCCTTGAGCGCCGCGTCGATCTGCTGGACGTGCTCGTCGGTGACCTTCTGGAGCCGGTCCTCCGCCCGGTGCACGTCGTCGGCGCCGGCGTCGCCGTCCTGCTCGAGCTTCTTCAGGTTGTGGATCGCGTCGCGGCGGACGTTGCGGGCCGCCACACGGCCCTCCTCCGCCATGTGCCGCACCTGCTTCACGAGCTCCTTGCGCCGCTCCTCGGTGAGCTGCGGGATCGGAAGGCGGATGATCTGGCCGTCGTTGGACGGTGTGAGGCCCAGGTCGGACTCCTGGATCGCCCGCTCGATGTCCTTCATGATGCTCTTGTCGAAGGGCGTGATCGTGAGCAGGCGCGGCTCGGGAACTCCGATCGTGGCGAGCTGGTTCACGGGCATCTTGGTGCCGTAGGCATTGACCTGGACGCGGTCGAGGAGCGCGGCCGAGGCCCGGCCCGTGCGGATCGTCGTGAACTCGTGCTTTGCCGTGTCGACGCTCTTGTCCATCCGCCGTGCGGCGTCGGTCAACACGTCGTCGATCATCTCGCCACCTCCGCTGGCACCTGCGCCTGGATCACGGTGCCGATGCGCTCGCCGCGCACGACCCGCTCGATGTTGGACTCGTCGTCGAGGTTGAACACATGGACAGGAAGCCGATTATCCATGCACAGCGACAGCGCCGTGGTGTCCATCACCTTGAGGCCGCGTTCGATCGCCTCAAGGTGCGTGAGCTCGGGGATGAGGCGCGCGTCCGGCGTGGTGCGCGGGTCGGCGTCGAGGACGCCCTCCACCCCGTTCTTCCCCATCAGGATCGCCTCGGCGCCGATCTCGAGCGCCCGGAGCGCCGCGGCCGTGTCGGTCGTGAAGAACGGGTTCCCGGTGCCGGCTGCGAAGATGACCACGCGGCCCTTCTCGAGGTGGCGGATCGCCCGCCGGCGGATGTACGGCTCGGCCACCTGCGAGACGGTGATCGCGGAGAGCACCCGCGTGGCGAGGCCAAGCTGCTCCAGCGCGTCCGAGATCGTGAGCGCATTCAGGAGCGTCGCCAGCATGCCGGCGTAGTCGGCGGTGGCGCGGTCCATCCCCTTGGCCGCCTCGCTCGTGCCGCGCAGGATGTTCCCGCCGCCGACCACGATGGCCTGGTCGGTGCCGAGCTCGTGGACGTCGCGCACCGCGCGGGCGATCGCCGCGATCCGGGCCGGATCCTGGCCGTACTCCCGCTCGCCCATCAGGGCCTCGCCGGAGAGCTTGAGCAGGACGCGCCGGAAGGCGGCGCCGCCCTCGGTGGCGCTCACTCCGCGCCCACCTCGAAGCGCGCGAACCGCTTGATCTCGATGTTCTCGCCGATCGTCCCCGAGAGCTCGGCCCGCAGCGTCTCGATCGTCTTGCCATCGTCCTCGGGCCGGATCGAGGGCTGGTTCAGGAGCACGTAGTCGACGAGCGACTTCTTCCACATGCCGTCGGCGATCTGGTCGAGCATCTGCTCGGGCCGGCCGTCGGCCTTGGCCTTGGCCCGGAAGATCTCGAGCTCGCCCGCCTTGAACTCGTCGGAGATCTCGGACTCCGACACGAACCGCAGGTCGCGGCCGGCGGCGATCTGGAGCGCGACCTTCTTCGCGAATGCGCGGAAGTTGTCGTTTCGGGCCACGAAGTCGGTCTCGGATCCCACCTCGACCATGGCGCCGATCTTGCCGCCGGCGTGGACGTACGTCTCGACGACGCCTTCGCCGGTGCCCCGCCCGGCCCGCTTCCCGGCCTGGGCGACGCCCTTCTCGCGCAGGAGCTTCACGGCGGCGTCCATGTCGCCTTCCGTCTCCTCCAGGGCGCGCTTGCAGTCCATCATGCCGGCCTGCGTCAGCTCGCGGAGCTGCTTCACGTCGGCCGGCGTCGGCTTGTATGCCACGTCACTCACTCGCTTCCTCACTTGCGGTTGCCTCTTCGGCCGCCGGCGCCTCGGCCTCCGCCTCGGGAGCGGGCTCCGCCGCGGCCTCCTCGGCGGGGGCGTCGGCTGCGGGGGCCTCGGCTGCGGAGGCCTCGCCTTCCCCGCCCTCGCCGTTCTCCGACACGAAGTCCGCCACCTTGACGCCGCGGTTCCTGCCCTCCGCGACGCCGTCGGCCAGGACGCGCATGATGAGCGCCGACGAGCGGATCGCGTCGTCGTTTCCGGGGATCACGAAGTCGGCGTCGTCGGGGTCGCAGTTCGTGTCGACGAGGCCGATCACTGGGATGTTCAGGCGGCGCGCCTCGCGCACGGCGAGGGCTTCCTTCTTCATGTCGATCACGACCACGGCGTCCGGCAGCTTGCGGGTGTCGGCGACGCCGCCCAGATTCGCCTCGAGCTTCTCCAGCTCGGCGAGCGTCGTCTGGCGCTCCTTCGGCGGCAGCAGGTCGAGCTGGCCGTCGGTCTTCTGGCGGCGCAGCTCATGCAGGAGCACGATCCGCTCCTGAATCGTGCGGTAGTTGGTGAGAAGACCGCCCAGCCAGCGGTGGTTCACATAGGGCATCGAGACCCGCCGAGCGTGTTCCTCGACCGCGTCCTGGCACTGCTTCTTGGTGCCGACGAAGAGCACCGTGCCGCTGCGCTCGCCGATATTCGACAGATAGCGGTAGGCGTCGTTCAGAAGCTCCATCGTCTGCTGGAGATCGATGATGTAGATGCCGCCGCGCTCGCCGAAGATGAACCGCCGCATCTTGGGGTTCCAGCGGCGGGTCTGGTGGCCGAAGTGGACGCCGGCCTCCAGCAGCTCGCGCATGGTGACTGCGGACACGTGCACTCCTCCTGATCGGTTGGGTTGAACTTCCGGCGGAGGCGCTCCGGAGCCCCATACGCTTCGGGACACCGCCGGCGCGCCGCGTACACCGCCGGGTCGAGGGTCGTCAGAAACCGCGGGGATGATAGCGGCTAGGCGTTCCGGGCCAGGCCGAGCGCCGCCCCCAGGTCGGGCGGGAGCGGCGTCGAGACGTCGATCTCCTCGCCCGTCCACGGGTGGGTGAACCGCAGCTCCGACGCGTGCAGGAACTGGCGGTCGAGCCCCAGCTCGGGGCCGTGCCCGTAGACCGGGTCGCCGACGACCGGGTGGCCGATCGCAGCCAGGTGGACGCGGATCTGGTGCGTGCGGCCCGTGTCGAGCTCGACCCGAAGAAGCGACCGCTCTGTGAGCGCCTCCACGAGCGCGAACCGCGTCACGGCCTCGCGCGGATGGTCCGTGTCGAGCGACTGGCGGGTTGGATCGCGACGGTCGCGGCCGATCGGAGCCTCGATCCTCCCCGTCCGCGACGGCGGCCGGCCGCGCACGAGGGCCGTGTAGGCCCGGCTGATGCGGCGCCGGCGAAGCTGCGCCTGGAGCCGGCGCAGCGTCTCCTCGTCGCGCGCCACGAGCAGGAGGCCGGAGGTGTCTCGGTCGAGCCGGTGGACGATCCCGGCGCGACCGGGCGGGCCGCCGCCGGCGCGCCCCGCGAGCGCGGCCGCCAGGGTCGGGCCGGCGTGACCCGGGACGGCGTGCACGAGGAGGCCGGCCGGCTTCACGACGACCAGCAGACGGTCGTCGGCGTGCACCACCTCCACGTCCTCGGCGGGAAGCGGCGCCTGCTCCGGCTCGGGCAGGGTGAGCACCACGACGGCGCCCGGAGCGACGCGGTGGGCCCGTGGGCGGAGCTCGCCGTCGACGCGCACGGCGCCGGTGTCGATCAGGCGGGCGGCCGCCGCACGCGACCCGACCTCCGCGTGGTCGGCCACGAACCGGTCGAGCCGCTCGCCGCCGGCCTCCCCGGGGACGACCAGTTCAACGGTCACGCTCCGGGGTCGGCCCCCGCCGGCGGCGGCGGCGCGGGCGGACGCGGCTGCTCGATCCGCATGAGCGCCAGGGCGAGGAGGAGGACACCGACGACGATGAACGAGTCGGCCAGGTTGAACGTGGGCCAGTGCGTGATGTGGATGAAGTCGGTGACGTGCCCCTGCCGGACGCGGTCGGCGAGGTTCGAGACGCTTCCGCCGACGAGCAGGCCCAGCGCGACCGGGAAGATCGTGTGGCGGGCGCCGGAGCGGGCGAAGTGGACGAGCATCCAGACGACGGCCGCGGCCGTGAGGATGGAGACGATCCCGAGCCGCCCCGGGAGCACGCCGAACGCGATCCCCGTGTTCTGAACGTGCGTGATCGAGAGCCCCGGGATAACCGAATGGCTCTCGTTCAGGCCGATCCGCTGCTCGATCACCCGCTTCGTGAGCTGGTCGGCGACGGCCGCGGCGACGGCGATGGCCGCGAACCCCGCCCACTGCAACGACCCCGCGCGGTGGGCAGGCTCGGGCTCCACCTGGACGTGAATCAGCCCCGTTCCTCGAGCCGTTTGCACTCGATGCACTTCGTCGCCCACGGCAACGCCTCGAGGCGGTCGGACGCGATCGGCTGGCCGCACCGCTCGCAGTTGCCGTACGTGCCGGCGTCGACCCGGGCCAGCGCCGCATCGATCGACTCGAGCAGGTGCTCTGCGTTGTCGCCGATCGAGAGCTCCATCTCGCGGTCGAGCGTCTCGCTCGCGCTGTCGGCCATGTGGCTGTCGTTGCCGTCCTCGTCGACCGCGTCCTCCATCGAGCGCGAGGTGTCGTCGAGCAGGTTCTGACGGGCCTCGAGCACCCGCTCGCGCTCCGACTCGAGTCGGCGGCGCGCAGCTTCAATGTCGACGACGGCCATACCCCTACCTCCGGCAAAAACCAGGATCCCAGCTAGGCGATCCAGTATACCGAGGGGCCGTTGAGGCCTTGGACGGTGTGGGTCAGTCGCCGCCCGCGTAGTCGCCGGGCTCGACCGGCGGCATGAGCTGCGTGTGCTCGCCCTGCTTCTCGGCGCGGCCGGTGGCGTCCGCGATCCGCTGCTCGTGGTCGCGGACGGCCTCGAGCGTGGCCCCGAGCAGTGCCCGTAGCCGCAGCCGGAACTCCGCCTCCTCCGTCAAGAGACGTGAGGTCTCGCGGCGGACGCGCTCGCGCTCGGCATAGGCGCCGTGCACGAGGTCGCGCGCCTTGGCCTCGGCGTCGCGGATGATCAGCTCGGCCTGGCGCGAGGCGGCCGCACGAAGCTCGTCGGCGGCGCGCTCGGCGCTCACGAGCGCGCTTCTCATCGCCTCCTCCGTCTCACGGTGGCGCGCCAGCTCCGACTCGAGCTCGTGGACGCGGTCATCGAGGTCGGCGCGCTCCCGCCAGACGACCTCGTACGCGTCGGTCGCGCTCTCGAGCAGCGTGTCGACGTCCGACCGCCGGTATCCGAACGGCCGCCGCCGCGGTCGCTCGTGGCGCAGCTCGACTGGTGAGAGTCCCATGGCCTGGGGATTCGGCGTCGGCATGTGGAGTCCTCCTGCCCTTGGATGACCGCTCCGCCGTTCGGCGGGTCTACAGATTATTGCGTGGCACGAATCCCCGTCCTGGCGTGCCGCCGACCATGATCAAGGTGAGGCCCTCGCTCCCTGCGATGGGCATGCGTGTGTGGCCCGGGTCGACCCGCAGCCAGCGTCCGGGCACGAGTGCCACGTCCTGGCCGTCGATCCGCATGACGCCCGAGCCGGTGAGGACGACGTAGACCTCCTCCTGTCCGCCCTCGATCTCGTCGTGCTCGCGGCCGGACGCGCCGGGCGGGAGCTCGACCTGGTTGATCCCGAAGCCGCTCGCACCGAGCGCGAGCCGCATCTTGCGAAAGACGCCGAAGCTCGGTTCCACATCGGCCGCGTCGACCACGGTGTGGCTCATCCCGCTCCTCTCCTCATCGGAACCCGTCCAGGATCGCGAACACGATCTCCAGGAGGATACGCAGGCCGAAGATCGCGATCATCGGGCTCAGGTCGAGCCCACCCATCGACGGCAGGATCCCGCGCAGCGGCCGCAGCACGGGCTCGACCGTGTCGTAGAGGAACGTGCGCAGCGCGCCCACCCACCTGTTCGGCGGGAGCTGGAGCCACGAGGTCAGGATGTAGAGGCCGATGACGAGCGAGTAGACGAGCCAGAGCGAGTAGAGGAACTGCTCGATCGTCGAGATGTTCACCCGAGCTCGCCCGCCCTCCGCTGCGCCGCGCGCACGCCGTCGATGATGGCACCGCGCACGCCGCGCCGCTCCATCTCGGCCAGTCCCGCCGCGGCCGTCCCGCCCGGCGAGGTCACCATGCGGCGCAGGTCGGCGCAGGCGATGTTCTCCTCGGTGAGGAGCGACGCCGTCCCGCCGACCGTGGAGAGGATGAGCCGACGAGCGCTCTCGTGCGTGAGGCCCGCCACGATGCCCGCGTCCTCGAACGCCTCGACGATGAGGCCGAGGAACGCCGGCCCCGACCCGGAGAGGGCCGTGGCGGCGTCGAAGAGCCGCTCCTCCAGCGGCACGACCTCTCCCAAGAGCGAGAAGCATTCGAGCACCGCCTCCTCGGCGGTGGTGTTCGTGAAGCGACCGGACGAGTACGCCAGCGTCCCGGCTCCGACCCGCACGCCCACGTTCGGCATGAAACGGAAGACCGGTGCGTCGACATCGAGGATCGTCTCGAGCGTCGCGGTGCCGACGCCGGCAGCCACCGACGCGATGGCCTTCTGGGGCGTGATGAGGTCTGAGACCTCGCGCAGCACCCGCTCCACGTCGATCGGCTTCACGCACAGGACGACGATGTCGGACTCCCGGACCAGGTCGGCGTTGGCCTCGACGTGCCGCACCCCGAGCCGGTCGGCCAGCGCGGCGGCCCGGCCCGACCCGCGGTCGGTCACGAGGATCCGCTCCGCCATCGCCTCGTCGGCGCGCACCCAGCCGGAGACCATCGCCGAGGCCATGTTGCCCGCCCCGAGCAGGCCGATGATGGGCGCTCGCTCGCTCATGGACGCGAAAGCGTATCGGGAACGAGCGGGGTGCGTGGCCGACCTCGGGGAACGATTCCGGCACCCGGCCCGTCCTACGATCATGCGGACGACACTCGGCACCGGAGGCGCACTGGTCACAATGCTCCTGGCAGCGGCCGGGTGCGGACCCGGCGCCGCGAACCACGCCCCGCCGAGCGACGTGTCGGCGTTCGGAGCGCCGGTCGTCTCCCTGACCGCGGCCGCGCGCGGCCACACGCACGTGGTCGGCGGCACGCCGGGCATGCGGGCCAGGGCTCGGGCAATCCTGAACGGGATGGGCGATAGCGCGATCGCCGAGGTGCGCTTCGGCCGCCCGTCGGGCGGGTTCTCGCACCCCCGGCGCAGAGGCGGCCCGGTCTGGCTCTCGACGACCGTCGTCGCGGACGGCAGCCCGTTCGCCGGCTCGCTCCGTTCGCAGCTCGCCTCAAACGGCCCGCTCTGGCAGGCGAGGGTCTTCGACCAGGCCTACCTCGCGAGCCAGCCGGCGGGCGAGCCCCGCGTCCACGGCACATCGGAGCTGCTCTCGGTCGGGGACCACTCGCAGGCGTTCTCGGGCGAGACGGGGCCCGCGGACCCCTACGCCGGCGCTCTCGAGACCGATGCGGCCGTGCGCCGGACGGTCGCCCACGCGGCGCAGCGAGCCGGGTTCCGCGTCGTTGCGACGTCGATCCTCCACCCCAACCGGCAGGCTGTCACGGTGGTCGTTCGCGCCCTCCAGCGGTCGGCGTTCGGGCGCCGCTACGAAGCCTTCGTCCGCGGCCTGGGGGCCCTGAACGGCCGGCTCGACGGCCTCCAGTGGCAGGTCGTCGATCGGTGTGGCTACCCCGTCGCAATCGAGTCGGTCGGAGGCTGGACGAGTCCTCGCTGGCTGTGCCCGAATCCGTACGTCCCCGGCGTCGAGATGACACGCAAGATGTGCCGCAAGCTGCCCCGCGGCTTCCCGCCGTGCGGTGGCTGATCAGGGCGGCGGCGCCCATTCGTCGAGGAGCGCCCTGAGCTCCTCGGCCGCCGCCGTTAACGCGGGCAGCCGGAGCCGGTCGACGCCGACGATCCCCGGCAGGCACCGGTAGAGGTCGGGCAGGCCCAGGAGGTCCTCGACCTGCTCGCGCATCCACTTGTCGTAGGCGATCGGATAGGTGCGGCGGGCGATGAAGACCGCCTGGAGGAAGCCCTGGAACGCGAGGTAGAGGCGGTGGAAGGCGTGGAACGGCTCGTCGCGGCGCACCATGAGCGGCACGTGGTCGAGGTCGTTCACGACGTACATCCGGGCGTAGGCGAGGCGGGTCGCGCGCAGGTCGTCCTCGTAATACGGCAGCCAGCGGGCCCGCAGCTCGTCGTCCACCCCCGCGGCACCGGTCCGAACTCACCCGTGATCGCTCCAAGGTCGACCTCGACGAACGGGCCGAGCGCGGCGAGCCGGACGACGGGCTGTGATGTCCGGGCGAAGTCGGCGAACGCCTGCTCGACACGGGCACCGGCGGCGGCATCGGCGACGAGCACCGAGAGGTCGAGGTCGTTCGCATCGGCCCGCCGGGCACACGAACCGACCAGCGACACAGCCTCGGCATCGGGGAGCGCCGAGACGAACTCCACGACGACGGAGGCGGCCGCGGCGGCGTGCTGCGGAGACGGAAACGACGCCACCGCGCCGGGCTCAGTACTGGTTGAAGAAGCCGCGCTCCATGAGGAGCGCCTTGTCCTCGGCGGAGACCGAGATCGAGTGCGGCGTCAGCAGGAACACGCGGTCGGCCACCCGTTGCATCGAGCCGTCGAGCGCGTAGGTGAGCCCGCTTGAGAAGTCGACGAGCCGTTTGGCGAGGTCGGCGTCGGCACCCTGGAAATTGATGATGACCGGGACGTCGGCCTTGAGCTTGTCGGCCACGGTCTGGGCGTCGTTGAAGCTCTTGGGCACGACCAGGGAGACCTGCTGCGCGGCCCGGTGGCCGTTGCTCTGGCCGGCGCCCTCGGGCGGGCGGCGGCGCGCCGAGACCGCGGCCCGCGGCTCGTCGTCGGAGAAGATGTCGTCGTAGTCCGCCCCGCCCCGCCCGCGGCGCGGCTTCAGCCGGCGGACGTTGGGGCGCTCGCTGTATGACCGTTCGAGGTCCTCGTTGGCCGCGGCGCCGTCGTCGTCGTACTCCTCGTCCCAATCCTCCTCGCGCACGCCGAAGTACACGAGCGTGGAGTGCCACAGGTCTCGCATCGGCATAAAAAGAGTCTAGCCCCGGTAAAGGACGGTGCCGACCCGCACGATCGTCGCTCCCTCCGCGGCCGCGACGGCATAGTCCTGGCTCGTCCCCATGCTGAGGTGGTCGAGGTCGTGGCGGCCCGCCCACCGCGGCCGCAGCCGATCGCGGAGCTCGCGCAGCGCCGAGAACCACGGCCGGGCCTCTTCGGGGTCATCCGTGAGCGGCGGCATCGTCATGAGGCCCCGGAGGCGCACCCGGTCGAGCGGCGCCAGCTCGTCGAGGAAGGCGTCGACCTCCGTGACCGGAACGCCCGACTTCGTGTCCTCCCCCGCCACGTTGACCTGGAGCAGGCAGTCGACGGGCTCGGCGGCGCGCGACTGCATCTGGCCGGCCGCGCTCAGCGAGTCAAGCGCGTGGACCAGGCGCACCCGTCCGATCAGATCGCGGACCTTGCGGCTCTGCACGTGGCCGATGAAATCCCACGTGAAGGTGTCGCCGAAGCGCTCCTGCTTCTCGAGGAGCGCGTCGGTGCGGTTCTCGCCCACCAGCGTCACGCCCCCCTCGCGGAGCGCCGGCAGGTCGCCGGCCTCGACGTACTTGGTCGCGGCCAGAATCTCGACGCCCGGCCCAACCGCCTCCCGTACCCGCGCCAGATTCCGGGCGACGACGGCCGCGTCAAGCATCGAGCATCCCCACGATTCCCTGGCGGCCGGTCGTGCCGCGGTCGCGCCTGTGGGAGAAGTAGCGGTCCCCGCCGCAGATCGAGCACTCGCCGGCGACCTCGACCTCGGCCACTCCCGCGCGCTCCAGCGCCCGCCGCGCAGCGAGCCACAGGTCGGCCCTGCCGTCGCGGACGATGTCATCGCCGAAGCGCTCGCGAAGGACGTCCCCGACGTCGTCTCCAACCTCGTAGCAGCACGGCCCAGCACCCGGTCCGACCGCCGCGGTCGCCGGGCCGTCAACCGCCTCGACCCCCCGCTCGGCGATGCCGGCCGCGAGCCCGCGCCAACCGGCGTGGAGCACGGCCAGCCGGCGGCCGTCCCGGCGCGCGATCGCGACCGGGAGGCAGTCGGCGGTGAGCAGGACGAGCGGCCTTCCGGCCAGGCCGGTCGCGAGGCCGTCGGACTTCGGGAAGGCCTCGGCGCCGGGCTCGAGGAACCGGCCCGGAGCCGGCCCGGCGTCGACCTCGCGCACATCGGTCCCATGCACCTGCCACGCCATGGTGGCGGCGGAACCGTCGCCGCCCGCCGCCTCGACGGCCCGGCGGCGGTTCTCGGCGACGTTGGCGGGATCGTCGGCGGTGAGCGCGCCCAGGTTGAGCGACCGGAACGGGCCGGCCGACACACCGCCGAGCCGCGACGTGAACGCCACCGTGACGCCCGCCGGCGCCGCCGACCAGCGAAGGAGCGGCACGCCGCCGTCCTCCCACGCGAGGCCCGTCATCCGCTCCCCGCCAGGATCTCCCGCGCCGCGGCGAGCTCCGCGGCCCTCGTCTCCAGCTCGCCGTTTCGCTTCCGGCGCAGGAGCTCGCGCAGCACCTCGCCCACGCGCGGGGACTGCTCCAGCCCCAGCTCCTCGCGCAGCACGCTGCCGTCGATCGAGAGGCGAACGCCGCGGAGGTGGTCGAGATACCGAGCGGCGGCGGTGCTGCCCGCGGCGGCGGCCAGAAGCGCCGCCTCGACCGGCCGCGAGGCGTACGCCTC
>DATIDU010000203.1:0-6411 GCA_035456145.1 Gaiellales bacterium
GCGTGCGCGCCGCCTCACCGACCGCCCGGCCCAGCTCGTACGGCCGGCCGACCCCGTCGCCCTTCCAGAACGGCATCCGCCCGGGGACGCCCGGCGCGGGCGAGACGAGGACGCGGTCGCGGGTGATCTGCTCGATCCGCCAGGACGTCGCTCCCAGCTGGAACACCTCGCCTGAGCGGGCCTCGTAGACCATCTCCTCGTCGAGCTCGCCCACGCGGGCGCCGGAGTCGGCGAGGAAGACGCCGTAGAGCCCGCGGTCCGGGATCGTGCCGCCCGAGGTGACCGCGAGCCGGCGGGCGTCGTCGCGGCCGCGGACCGTGCCCGCGGTCCGGTCCCACACGACCCGCGGCCGCAGCTCGGCGAACTCGTCGGACGGGTAGCGGCCGGCCAGCATGTCGAGGACGCCCTCAAGCTGTGGCCGGCTGAGATCCGAGTACGGGGCCGCTCTCGTCACCATCGCGTGCAGGTCGTCAACCGTCCAGTCGTCCATCACCGTCGTCGCCACGAGCTGCTGGGCCAGCACGTCGAGCGGCTGGCGCGGGACGCGGGTGTGCTCGATGGCGCCCTCGCGCATGCGGCCCACGACGACGGCGGTCTCGAGCAGGTCGCCGCGGTACTTGGGGAAGAAGCGGCCGTTCGAGGCGGCGTCGACGTGGTGCCCGGCACGACCCACCCGCTGGAGGCCGGCGGCGACCGACTTCGGCGACTCGACCTGTACGACGAGGTCGATGGCGCCCATGTCGATCCCGAGCTCGAGCGAGGAGGTGGCGACGAGCGCCGGCAGCCGGCCGGTCTTCAGCATCTCCTCGATCTCAAGCCGCTGCTCACGGGCGATCGAGCCGTGATGGGCGCGGGCGATCTCCTCCTCGGCCAGGTCGTTCAGGCGGTGGGCGACGCGCTCGGCCGCGCGGCGGCTGTTCACGAAGAGGAGCGTCGAGCGGTGGGCGCGGACGAGCTCGAGGAGGCGCGGGTAGATCGCGGGCCAGATCGACTGGCGCGGCTCGCCGTCGGCGGCCGGGGCGCCGCCCAGCTCGCGCATGTCGGGGACGGGGACGACGACCTCGAGGTCGAGCGGCTTCTTGTGGCCGGCGTCGACGATCTCAACGGGCCGGTCGCCGCCCAGGAAGCGGGCGATCTCCTCCAGCGGGCGCTGTGTGGCCGAGAGCCCGATCCGCTGCGGGTCGCCGCCGGTCAGGTGGGCCAGCCGCTCGAGCGAGAGCGCGAGATGGGTGCCGCGCTTGCCCGCGGCGAGCGCGTGGATCTCGTCGACGATCACCGTCTGGACGCCCGCCAGGATCTCGCGCGCCGCCGAGGTGAGGATGAGGTAGAGCGACTCGGGCGTCGTGATCAGGATGTCGGGCGGCCGGCGCCGCATCGCCGCGCGCTCGCGCTGGGGCGTGTCACCGCTTCGCACCGCCACCTCGACGGGCCGCGGCGTCTCGATGCCGCTGAGCGGCGCGCGCAGGTTGCGCTCGACGTCGTGGTTCAGCGCCTTGAGCGGGCTCACGTAGAGAACGCGCGTGCCGCGCTCGGCCGGGTCACGGACGAGGCCGTCGATGGCCGTCAGGAACGCGGCCAGCGTCTTGCCCGACCCGGTCGGCGCGAGGACGAGCGTGTGCTTGCCCGCCGCGATCGGAGGCCAGCCCTTGGCCTGCGCCGGCGTGGGCCGCTCGAAGCTCCGCCGAAACCAGTCCGAGACAGGCGGTGAGAAGCTGCGGAGCGGGTCGGCGGCCACGCCCGAAGCCTACCGATGAAGAAACGGGGTCAGACCCCAATCTCTCATCGGTCAGCCGCCCGCGACGTCGCGGCGCACGAACACCAGGTATGCGCCGATTCCCGCCGGGATCGCGTAGAGCGCGCACACCCACACGGCGCGCACGATCGGCGCCCAGTCGGTCGGCGTGCGGAAGAACCCCTGCCAGGCCTGGAACTGGGTGGTGAGCAGGTACGGATCGGTGCCCGAGAGCCCGGGCAGGATGCCGACGAGCTGCATGAGAAGCGCGAACATCAGGGTGCCGACCACCGCCGCCGCGCTGTTTCGGGTGAGGGCCGAGAGCAGAAGCCCGATGCAGACGATCGCCGCCACGGGAACCATGTAGACGGCGAAGCTCGCCGCCACGAGCCCCAGCGCGTGTGCGGCCGCCACACGTGTGCCCGAGAGGCTCGTGAGGCCGTTGAAGCCCGATTTGGCCGTCCCCGCGACCACCGCCACCGAGCCCATGAGGACGAGCGCGAGCAGCGCGTACGTGGCGGCCGCAAGCAGCTTCCCGGCGAAGATCTGGCCACGGTCGAGCGAGCGCGTGAGGATCGTCTTCAGCGTCCCGTTGTGATCTTCGGACGCGATGATGTCGCCTGCAACGAGCGCCGTCACGAGCGGGAAGAGCCACACCGACGAGAAGAGCAGGAGCACGAGCGGGATCGCGAGGCCCGACTCGCGGACGTAGCGCCCGAATGCGACGTCGTTCGGCGAGCCGCTCTGGAGGGCGAGCGCCGTGACGAAGATCAGCGGCACGGCGGTGGCGGCGCCGAGGCCGAGGTAGGTCCGCTTCTGCGAGACGAGCTTGCGCAGCTCCCAGCGGTAGGCGGTGAGGAACGTCGGCATCAGGCGACCTCCTCCGCCACCGGTGCGGCCGGAACCTCGGGCGGCGCGCCGTCCCGCTCGGTCAGCTCGAAGAAGAGCTGCTCCAGCGTTGCGTGCTGCGGGATCAGCGCGCGCACGCCGATCCGGCGCCGGCCGAGCGTGATCATGAACCGCTCGAGCAGCTCCTCGTCGGCGCTGAATCGGAGCTCGCCGTCCTCGCGGGCGACGTCGGCGAGCTCGAACTCGGCCGCCGTGCGCTGCGCGGCGTCGAGGTCGGACGCCCGCAGGCGATACCACGTCCCCATCGACCGGGTGAGGCTGGCGACGTCACCCTGGTAGAGGATCCGGCCGCGGTTGATGATGGCGACGCGGTTGCACAGCTCCTCGACGTCGGCCATCTGATGGCTCGAGAGGAGCACCGTGATGCCCTGGGCCGAGAGGCCGCGGATGAGCGTCTTCATGTCGCGCATCCCGGCCGGGTCGAGGCCGGTGTGGGGCTCGTCAAGGAGGAGCAGGCGCGGGCGGCGCAGCAGCGCCGCGGCGATCCCGAGGCGCTGGCGCATGCCGTGCGAGTAGCCGCCGACCCGGTCGCCGGCCCGATCCGAGAGCTCGACCGTGTCCAGCACCTCGCCGATGCGACCTGCGGCCCCGCCGCCGTCGAAGGCGGCGAGCAGTTCCAGGTTCATGCGGCCGGACAGGTAGGGATAGAACTGCGGCGCCTCGACGAACCCCGCCACGCCCTCGAGCGCCCGCCGCCCGAGCCGGAACGGGTCGCGGCCGAAGAGCCGCGCCTCGCCCTCTGTCGGCGTGATGAGGCCGAGCAGCATCCGAAGCGTGGTGGTCTTCCCCGCGCCGTTCGGCCCCAGGAAGCCGTACACGTCGCCGGCGTCGACGGCCAGGTCGACGCCGGCGACCGCCAGGAGCCTTCCGTAGCGCTTGACGAGGCCTCGGGCCTCGACAGGCCGGTCGTGCGGCGGCTCCTCGTGCATCAGCCGAGCGCGCGCGCGGCCGCCTCCGCTGCAGCCGCCGGGAGCGACCCGACGAGCGTGTAGCGCACACCGCCGCGGTTGAACTGGATCGCGGTTCCGAGGGCCGTGGCGAGCTCGTGGCCGGACGCGCCGTTGATCGAGACGCTCGGGAGCGACCCCAGCGGACCGGCGTCCTTCGCAGAGCCGGCCTGCTGCTCGACGAGCACGATCGCGCCCAGGCCGTGGCCGTAGACGACCATGGCACCCGGGCTGCCCGACCCGTCGATCAGGCGGACGTCCTGGCGCGGCACGCCGACGAGCGAGGCCGGCGCGTTCAGTGTGAACGGCACGGCGGCTGCGACAGCCGTCTGCCCGGCGACCTCGGCCTGGTGCTTCGAGCCCGCCGGCCTGGCCGGCGGATGCGGCGGCCGCACCCGGACGATCTTCGCGCCGGGAGCGAGGTGCACGGCCAGGTCGCCCGCCGGGACGCTGCCGAACGAGATGTCGGTCACGGTGAGCGCGAGCACCGGGTTGGAGTCGCCCTGGCTCAGCACGGCGACCTTGAGCGGCACCGGCCGGTTGGCGTCGAACGCGAGCTCCACGGCGCCCAGGAGGCCGCCGTCGTGCTTGGGCGACACACGGACGGTGTAGCTCGGCTGCCCGGCGATGTCGCCGGGGATCGCGCCGGAGAGAAGCACGTGCTGGGCGAGCTTGTCGAGCAGGCCCTGGATCCGCCCGACCGGCGGCACGCCGTGCCCGTTCCCTGCGTGGTGCTGCGCCCCGGCGTGGTTCGGCACGGCCATCTCGTAGGCGGTGTTCGACGCGACGTCATAGACGACCGCCGTGTGGCCGTCGAACCCGACCTCGGTGTCGCCGTTATCGGCCTGAAGCTCGATCCGAACCTTCCCGTCCCCCGCCCACAGGCGACCGGTCGCACCCGAGAGCAGCGGCTGGGCCGCGCCCGGCAGCGCGCCGGATGGGAAGAGGTGGTTCGAGAAGCGGATGCGGGCGCTCACGCCCGTCGCGGGCGCGCCCGAGAGCGAATGGCGGATCGCCGCTGCCAGCGAACGCTTGGGCGGCGTGGGCCCGGACCGGCTGGCGAGGGCGATGCTCGCCGCCGCCGCGGCCGCGACGATCAGCGCCCCGGCGATGGCGAGTCTGGTGGTGGATGCGCGGCGCAGGATGTTCACGGGTGCCTCCTCTGAGATGCAGCCGCATCGTGCCCCGAAGGTGCTGAGAGGGGCATGAGAGCGGGAAGGGCGATCGCAAACCGCGGGCCGTCCATCTGGAGCGTGCCGCCGTGGCGCTCGGCGGCCGCCCGGACGAGCGAGAGGCCGAGGCCCGAGCCGCTCCGGCCGTCGGCGTTCGCGCCGCGCCAGAACCGCCCGGTCGCCGCGTCGGCGAGCTCGGGCGAAAGCCCCGGCCCCTCGTCTGTCACCGATAGCACGACCCCGCCGGGCCCGGTCTCGACGCCGATCCGGACGAGCCCGCCAGGCGGCCCGTACGCGCGCGCGTTCTCCACCAGGTTCCGAAGCGCCCGCTCCAGCGAGCCGCGGTCGCCGCGCACCAGACCAGGCCCGTCGGCGGCAACGACCAGGTGGGGATCCCCGGCCGCAGCCTCGCGGGCCAGCTCCTCCAGCGACACCTCGCCCTCCGGCGCCTCGCCGGCGTCCTCGCGGGCCAGCGTCAGGAGGTCGTCAAGGAGTGCGCTCAGGCGCTCGACGTCGCCATGGAGGTCGGAAAGAGCCTCCGCGTCGCCGCCGTGGTCGACGAGGTAGGCGGCGTTTCCGCGGAGCGCCGTCACCGGGTTTCGCAACTCGTGCGAGGCGTCGGCGACGAACCGCCGCTCGGCCTCCCGGGCCTCCTCGAGGGCGGCGAGCATGCGGTTCAGCGTCTCCGTCAGCCGCGCGACCTCGTCGGCGGTGCGCGCATCGCCGGCGGGGAGGCGCAGCGACGCGTCGCCGGTTCGCTCGATGACCGCGGCCGCGCCCGTCAGGTGGTCGAGCGGGCGCAGGGCGCGCCGGGCCAGGATCAGCGAGAGCGGGAACGCGAGGGCCGCTGCGAGCAGGGCACCCCCGATGATGAGCCTGCGCGACTGCCGCAGCGTGTCGGCCACGTCGTCGGTCGAGGCGGCGACGATGACCGCCCCCGCTCCGGCCGGCCCGCCCAGGTCGGGAAGCGGCGCGACGTAGACCCGCGCCTCGCCGCCGCCGAGGTGCGCGTCGGCGTAGCCGCTCCGGCCGTGGTCGACGGCCGCGGTCACGAGGCCGTCCACCGGGATCGTCTGGCCGTGGAGTCCGAGCGAGCGCGCGACGATACGGCGGCGGCGATCGACGACCTCGACGTCGACGAGCCGCGGCCCGGCCGACACGTCGAGCATGCCCGGCGACGTCAGCAGGGCGGGCGCCGTCGCGCTGATCTGGGCGATCTCGACGGCCCGCTCGTGCAGCGTGGAGTCGAGGGCCGCATGCAGGTGGCGCGAGAGCAGAAGCTGGACGCCGGCGCCGAGCACCGCCACAGCGACGACGATCGCCCCGGCCGCGGCGAGGGCGACGCGCACGCGGAGCGACACTCCGCCGCGCCGCCTGCCGGACGCGGTCACCGTCCCAGGAAGTAGCCGGAGCCGCGCACCGTGTGGATCACCGGCGGGTCGCCGAGCTTCTGGCGCAGGTACGCCACGTACCGGTCAACGACGTTGTCGCTCGCGCCGCGGCCGTCCGCCCACACCGCGGCGAGCGCGGCGCGGCGGGTGACGACCCGCCCGGCCCGGCGCATGAGGAGCTCGAGCAGGTCGGCCTCACGGGCGGTCAGCTGGATGGAGCGGCCGCCGCGCTCAACCATCCGAAGCGCCGGATCGAGCAC
>DATIDU010000204.1:0-3446 GCA_035456145.1 Gaiellales bacterium
TGCCGAGGAGATCCGCCAGGCGATCCGCGGCAACCTGTGCCGCTGCACCGGCTACGCCAAGATCGTCGACGCCATCCTGGCCGCCTCAGGACAGCTCGTCGTCCGCGAGTACCGGCCTTCCGACCACGCGGTGGTGGGACATCCGCTGCCCCGGACGGATGCCCTGGAGAAGGTCACGGGCAAGGCCGCGTTCGCCTACGACATGCGCCTGCCCGGCATGGTCTACGGCGAGATCCTGCGCAGCCCGCTCCCGCACGCCCGCATCCTCGGCATCGACACAGCGGCGGCGGCGGCCGTCCCCGGCGTCCTCGCGGTCTACACGCAGGCCGACATGCCGCAGAACAAGTTCGGCGCGTTCGTGCAGGACGAGACCGCGCTGGCCGACGGGGTGGTGCGCTACCAGGGCGAGGGCGTCGCCGCCGTCATCGCCGTCGACGAGCAGACCGCCCTGCGTGGCATCGAGGCGATCGACGTGGACTACGAGTCGATGCCGGGCGTGTTCGATCCCGAGGAGGCGATGGCCGAGGGCGTTCCGCAGCTCCACGACGGCGTCGAGCGCAACGTCGTCGCGCATAACCGCGTCGCCGCCGGCGACATCGAGGCCGGCTTCGAGCAGGCCGACCACGTCTTCGAGGACCGTTTCGTCACGAGCCGCCAATGCCACGCCTGCATGGAGCCGCACGCGCTGATCGCCGACTACGACCCGTCCGGACGGGTCACGCTGCACATGTCGAGCCAGTCGACGTTCTTCGACCGCTTCGGGCTGATGGGGATCTTCGGCCTGCCGGCCAACAAGATCCGCATCATCTCGCCGTACCTCGGCGGCGGGTTCGGCTCGAAGTCCGAGCCGCACTCGATCTACATCGTCGCGATCCAGGCGTCGATGAACCTCGGGCGCCCCGTGAAGATGTTCCACTCACGCGACGAGGAGTTCACCTCGAGCCGGACGCGGCACCCCGAGATCATCGACATGAAGACCGGGGTCATGGCCGACGGCACGATCACGGCGCGCTCGGCGCGCGTCATCATGGACAACGGCGCCTACACGTCCTACGGCCCGGGCGTGTCGCTCACGCAGTCGATGCTCGGCGGCGCCGTCTACCGCATCCCCGCCTACCGCTACGACGGCTACACGGTCTACACGAACAACCCGTTCGGAGGCGCCTTCCGCGGCTTCGGCAGCCCGCAGTTCACGTTCGCGGCCGAGTGCCACACCGACATGATCGCCGAGCGCCTCGGCATCGACGCGGTCGAGTTCCGCCGCAAGAACCTCTCGCGGCCGGGCGACACGGCGATCTCCGGGCCGAGGCTGCGAACCTGCGGGATCGTCGAGTGCCTGGAGAAGTCGGCCGAGGCGATCGGGTGGGAGGAGAAGCGCCGCAACCGCCGCCCCGGGCGCGGCATCGGCATCGCCTGCGGAACCCACTTCACCAGCGGCAAGTTCCATCCCAACGTCAACGCCGACTTCTGCGCGGCCGGCGTGAAGGTCAACGAGGACGGGTCGGTCTCGCTGATGATCGGCGCGACCGAGATGGGCACCGGCGCGGCGACGACGGCGACGGCGCAGATCTGCGCCGAGGAGCTCGGCGTGGAGCTGTCCGACGTGGACGTCATCACCTCGGACTCCGAGACGATCCCGGCCGACTTCGGGACCTACGGCAGTCGCGTCACGACCCTGTCGGGCAACGCCGTGCGCGACGCCTGCCAACAGGTGCGCGAGCAGCTCTACCGCGTGGCGGCCGAGACGCTCGATGCCGCGCCGGACGAGCTCGCGGTGGGCGGTCGCAAGGTGTTCGTCGAGTCGGACGCGAGCCGCTCGATGGGGCTGGCCGACGTCGTGCAGTCCAGTCTCTTCCGCGACCGCGACGGGCGGCAGATCATGGCCCAGGCGCACTTCGACGCCCCGTGCGACCTGCCCGATCCCGAGACCGGAGTCGGCGACTTCGCGATGAGCTACAGCTTCGGTGCCCACGCCGTCGAGGTGGAGGTCGACGAGGAGACCGGCCACGTGCGGATCGTCGACTTCGTCGCGGCGACCGACTGCGGCAACGTGATCAACCCGGCGCTTGCGGAGTCGCAGGTCGAGGGCGGTGCCGCCCAGGGCATCGGCTATGGCCTGCTGGAGGACCTGGTGGTCGAGGACGGGCAGGTGCTCAACCCGCGCTTCTCCACCTACAAGATCCCCACGGCGACCGAGATGCCGCCGATCCGCTCGCTCTGGGTGGAGACCGACGACCCGCAGGGCCCGTACGGTGCAAAGGGGCTGGGCGAGATGGGGCTCGTCCCGACGGCGGCGGCGATCGCCAACGCCGTCTACGACGCCACCGGGGCGCGCATCACGCGCATCCCGCTCACCCCGGAGCCGGTCCTCGCCGCGATCGACGCCGCCCGCGCCAAGGGAGGGAGTTAGCGATGGAGTACCTGGATCCCACTAGCGTCGAAGAGGCGCTGGACCTGCTCGCCGAGCACGGCGACCGCGCGAAGGTCATCGCTGGCGGCCAGTCGCTGCTGATCCTCATCCGCGAGCGCCTGGTCGACGCCGAGGTCCTGATCGGTCTCCGTGGCATCGAGCCGCTGCGGCGACTGGACATCGACGGCGAGGCGCGGATCGGGGCCATGGTCACGCACGCGACGGTCGAGCACGACGCGAGGATCGCGGAGCGCTGGCCGCTGCTGGCCGCGGCGGAGGCGGCGGTCTCGACGACGCAGATCCGCAACCGCGGGACGCTGTGCGGCAACGTCGCCCACGCCTTCCCGACCGCCGATCCGCCGGCGGCGCTCGTCGCCAGCGATGCCCGTGTCCACGTCGCCGGCAAGCGCGCCGGCACCCGCGAGATCCCCGCCGAGGAGTTCTTTGTGGGCCTGCTGGAGACCCAGGCTGGCCCCGAGGACCTGGTGACCGCGGTGACCCTCCCGCCGCAGCCCGAGGGCGCTCGCTCGTCGTACCTGAAGTTCTCGGTGCGGCCGTTGGACTTCTCGATCGTGGGCGTCGCGGTGCGCGTCGTCGCGGCGGCCGACGGCACGATCGCGGAGGCCCGCATCGGCCTCAACGGCGCCGCCAACCGCACCCTGCGTGCGACCGAGGCCGAGCGAGTGCTGGTCGGCGAGCGCGGCTCGCCGGAGCTGTTCGCCCGGGCGGGCGAGGCGGCCGCGCGCCAGGCGGAGCCGCTCGCGGACATCGACGGCTCGGCCGACTACAAGCGGCGCGTCACCGGCGTCTACACGGCCAGGGCGCTCGCCCGCGCGCTGCAGTGAGAGGACCGTTGTGCCCTCCGTGGACTTCAACGCCGACCTGGGAGAGAGCTTCGGGCCCTGGCGGCGCGGAGCCGACGACGAGCACATGACGGTCATCTCCTCGGCGAACGTGGCCTGTGGCTTCCACGCCGGGGATCCGGTCACGATGCGCGGCGCGGTCGCGAGCGCCAAGCGCCACGGCGTCGCGATCG
>DATIDU010000205.1:0-2212 GCA_035456145.1 Gaiellales bacterium
ATCCAGGGCCTCATCGCGGGCCTCACCGCCGAGGTGAGCCGCACGAAGGCCGAGGCTGAGCGGCTCGCCGGTGAGTTCTACGTGGCGCAGCAGGCGTACTTCGACGCCACGCAGCGCGCCGACCAGCTTCAGCAGCAGGCCGACCAGCAGGCGGCGACGGCGGTGGATGCCGCCAACAAGGCCGGTCGAGTCGCCGCGCAGCTGTACCGCAACGGCGGCGACGACACCTCACTCGAACTCTTCTTCGCAGGTTCGGCCGCATCGGCCGACGATCTGCTCGCGCGCCTGGGCACGATGGACCAACTCATCGAGCGCAACCAGGATGTGTATGCCGAGGCCATCACGGCACGGGATGCCGCCCAGAGCCTCAGCGACCAGGCCGTGGTGGCCCGCGACGAGCGCGACCGCCTGCAGCAGGTCGCCGAGCAGAAGATGATCGAAGCCCAGCAGGCGGCGGATGCCGCCCAGGCAGCGCTCGACGCGCAGACCGCGCATCTGTCGGACCTCCAGGCACAGCTTGCCGCTCTGCAGGACACCACAGCGAAGACCATCGCCGACTACCAGGCCGGCGTCGAAGCCGCGCGCATCGCCCGCGAGGAGGCTGAGCGCAAGGCCCGCGAAGAGGCCGAGCGCCGTGCCCGCGAAGCCGAGGCCGCGGCCGTGGCGGCGGCAGCCGCTGGCGGTGGCGGCGGTGGCGGTGGCGGCGGTGGCGGCGGCGGCGGCGGCGGCGGCGGCGGAGGCGGAGTCGTCACCGGGTCAGGCTGGTGCCGGCCTTCCTCGGGCGGCCGCACCTCCGGATATGGATCTCGAACCGTGCGGTGCGGTCCGAGCTACTGCTCGAGCGGTTTCCATTACGGAGTCGACCTCGCGGCAGCCTGCGGGTCGCCGATCTACGCTGCGCAGTCCGGCACGGTCGCTTTCGCGGGACCGAACGGCGGGTACGGCAACTACATCAAGCTCGACCACGGCGGCGGCATCGGAACGGGCTACGCTCACATCCAGCCCGGCGGCATCCTCGTGGGCCGCGGTCAGTGGGTCAACGTCGGCCAGGTCATCGCCTATGAGGGCAACACGGGCAACTCGTTCGGCTGTCATCTGCACTACGAGACCTACGTCAACGGCCGGGCGGTCAACCCGATCGACTTCATGGCCGCGCGGGGCGTCTCGGTCTGATCGTCAACCGACAGCGCGACACCTGAGCGCGACCTCGGAACGACGAAGGGACGGATACCCCGGCCGACTCCGTGAGTGCGGCCGCAGCATCCGTCCCTTCGAACGACGTTCGCCGGCTACAGCGTGTTGGGAGCCACGCCCTCGCCCTGCGTGCGGGTCTCGCCCTCGTGCTCCTCGAAGCGCACGAACGCCTCGGCGACGAGGCGCTCGGCCTCGGCGGCGTTCGCCCACTCGTCGACCTTGACCCACTTGTTGGGCTCGAGGTCCTTGTAGTGCTCGAAGAAGTGGGTGATCTCGTTGCGGGTGTACTCCGGGATGTCGTTGACGTCCTGAATGTGCGCCCACCGCGGATCCTTGGCGATCACGGCCACGACCTTGTCGTCGCCGCCGGCCTCGTCGCTCATCTTGAGCACGCCCACGGGCCGGACGCTCGCGATGATGCCGGGGTGCAGGTCGTAGTCGAGCATCACCAGCACGTCGAGCGGGTCGCCGTCTTCGCCGAGGGTGTTCTCGAAGAAGCCGTAGTTCGTGGGGTACCCGAACGCGGTGTAAAGGATGCGGTCGAGGAAGACCCGGCCCGTGCCGTGGTCGACCTCGTACTTGACCCGGCTTCCGCGGGGGATCTCGATGACGGCGTCGTACGCGCCCATAGCTGTGCTCCTTCAAGAAGGCGGGTGGGATGCTCCGTCAAGCCTAGCCGCGGCGCGCCGCCGTCAAAGCGCCGGGATCGAACGGGGCTCGAGGGCAGCGCGAACGGTCGCGGGACGGGTATCTCCCGGCGCCTTCACGCTCACGGCTCGCTACCGTGGAGCCGTGAGCCATCGCCCGAGCCTTGATCCCGCCGTCGCCGAGGTGCGACTGGCCGTCCGCCGGGCGCTCGCCGCGCTGCCGACAGGCTCGACCGTCGTGATCGGGCTGTCCGGAGGCGCCGATTCGCTCGCACTCACCGCCGCGACGGCGTTCGAGGCGCCGAAGCGGGGGCTCCGCGCGGTCGCGATCACGATCGATCACGGTCTCCAGTCAGGATCGGCGGATGCCG
>DATIDU010000206.1:0-3041 GCA_035456145.1 Gaiellales bacterium
GCCAGGACGTCACCTTCGAATGGCTGCGGGTGAACGACACCTTCCACGACATCGTTCTGGAGGCGGCCGGCATGCCGCTTCTTCGGACGATGGCGCGCAGCGTTCGCCGGGCGCTCCGGACGCCGCCGCTCCTGCTCTCCGAGGACGTCCAGCGGCTCCACGGCGAGAACCTGCGCCAGCACCGGGCGCTGCTTGAAGCGCTCCGGGCCGGGAACCCGCGCGCGGCGCGCGAGCTCATGACGGACCACATCCAGGCGACCGGCCGGTTGATCGACGTGATCCTCGACCGGACCGCAGGCAACGGGCAGACGCCCGACGCGGCGCGGACCGCCACGTGACCTACGTCGTCGTCGGCGCCGGGGCCATCGGGGGGACCGTCGCGGCAGGCTTGGCCCGCGACGGCCACGACGTCCTCGTCTGCGACAGCGACGCCGAGCATGTCGCGGCGATCAACCGCGACGGGCTCACGATCGAGGGCCCGGTCGAGCAGTTCACGGCCCGGGTGCGGGCGGTGGCCCCGGATGATCTGCCGGGCGAGCTCCATGACGTGCTGCTCGCCGTCAAAGCCCACCACACCGGCGCGGCGATGCGGACCATCGCGCCGCGGCTTGCGGCCGACGGCTATGTCGTCTCGCTCCAGAACGGCATGAACGAGCCCGAGATCGCCGCCGCCGTCGGCGCGAAGCGCGTGGTCGGAGCGTTCGTCAACTTCGGCGCCGACGTCGTCGGGCCAGGCCGGATCCTGCGCGGGAACCGGGCCACGTTCAAGATCGGAGAGCTCGACGGCTCCGACTCCGAGCGCGTCCGCCGCCTGGCCGCCGACATCGCCGACGCCGAGGTCACGACCAACGTGTCGGGCTATCTGTGGGCCAAGGAGGCCTACGGCGCGATGCTCTTCGCGACGGCGGTGTCCGACCTCTCGATCGCCGACGCTCTGGCCGACCCCGCCTACCGGCCGCTTCACCTGGCGCTGGCCCGCGAGGTGCTGGGCCAGGCAACGGCGACACCGGAGGCCTTCGACGGCTTCGACCCGGACGACCTGGAGGGCTCGATCGACCGCCTGGTCGAGTTCAACCGCGGCTCCGCCAAGACGCATTCGGGCATCTACCGCGACCTCGCCGTGCGGCACCGCAAGACCGAGGTCGACGCCATGCTGGGCTCGCTCGAAGGCCCGCTCGTGCGCCGCACGGGCGAGCTCATCCACGCGATCGAGGACGGCCGCCGCGTGTGCGAGCGCGCGAACCTCGATCTCCTCGCCGCCTACGAGCGGCTGGAGCGCCTGGGGCGGCCCCTGAACGCGGTCATCGACGTCGTCGACGCGCCGGACCGCGCGCCGTCCGGGCCGTTCCACGGAGTGCCCGTCGCGGTGAAGGACATCATGGACATGCAGGGCCTTGTGACCACGAACGCCTCGACGGTTGCCGTGCCGCTGCCCGCCGCGGCCGATGCCGAGGTGGTGGCCCGCCTGCGCACCGCCGGGGCCGATCTCTTCTGCAAGACCAATCTGCTCGAGTACGGGGCCGGGAGCGTCAACCCGACCTACGGGATGACGCTCAACCCCCTCAACCGCGGCCGGACGTCCGGCGGGTCGTCGTCGGGGTCGGCCGCGCTGGTAGGGGCGGGCGTCTGCAACCACGCGCTCGGCACCGACACGGGCGGGTCGATCCGGATCCCGGCCGCCTACTGCGGCATCGTCGGCCTGAAGCCGACGTACGGGCTCGTGCCGGTCGCCGGGGTCTACGAGCTCTCGCCGGCGCTCGACCACGTCGGTCCGCTGGCCCGCACGGTGCGCGCGGCCGCCGACCTGCTCGCCGTCATCTCGGGCGAGCCGTGCCCGATCGAGCCGGTGAGCAGCGTGCGTATCGGCGTCCTTCACCGCCAGCTCGCCGAGCCGCAGCTCCGTGCGGGAGTGCGCGACCGGGTGCTGGGCGCACTTGACGGCCTCGCCCGGCTCGGCTTCGGCGTGAGCGAGGTGGACGTGGAGGAGCTCGACTCGGCCGACGCGACGCTGGGCACGATCGTCCTCTACGAGGCCTGGCAGGCCCACCGCACGCGGTACGAGGCCGAGGCCGACCTGTACGGGCCGGGCACACGGCACCTGCTCGAGCTGGCGGCGAAGATCTCGGAGGGCGACTACCGGGCGGCGCTTCACGATCGCGACCGCGTCGCCGCCGGCTTCGACCGCATCCTCGCCGAGGTCGACGTGCTCGCCGGCCCGACCGTGGCGTACGTCGCACCGCCGGAGGACCCGCCGTTCGGCACGCCCGACGGCGACGTCGAGGCCCGCTTCACGGGCCCCTACAACCTGGCCGGCCTGCCCGCGGTCTCGGTGCCGTGCGGCCCGGCCGAGGACGGGCTTCCCGCCGGCCTCCAGCTCGCCGCCGCGCGCGGGCGGGACGCGTTTCTCCTGTCGGTCGCCGCGGCACACGAGGAGGCGTTCAATGCGCGTGCATGACATGAACTGGATGCAGGTCGAGGAGTACCTGCGCTCCGACGACCGCGTCGTTCTGCCGCTCGGGTCGACAGAGCAGCACGGCTACCTGTCGCTCGGCGTCGACGTGATCCTGTCCGAGCGGGTGTCGGTCGAGGCGGCCGAGCCGCTGGGCGTCCCGGTGCTGCCGTCGCTCCCCTACGGCCTCACGCCGTACTTCGCCGCCTATCCCGGCAGTCCCAGCCTGCGGGTCGAGACGTACGTGGGCGTCGTGCGCGACCTGCTCGACTCGGTCTACGGCCAGGGCTTCCGCCGCATCCTCATCGTGAACGGCCACGGCGGGAACTCGCCGGCGGCCGGTCTCGCGCCGGAGTTCATGGCAGACCGGCCCGACGCGCAGGTGGTCTTCCACAACTGGTGGAACGGGCCGAAGACCTGGGCGGTCGTCCAGTCGATCGATCCCGATGCGAGCCACGCCTCGTGGCTTGAGAACTTCCCGTGGACGCGGCTTCAAGGCGTCGAGTCGCCGTCGGGGCGAAAGCCCATGGCGTCGATGGAGGTGCTGCGGACGGCGTCGCCCGCGGCCGTGCGCGAGCTGCTCGGAGACGGC
>DATIDU010000207.1:0-10657 GCA_035456145.1 Gaiellales bacterium
CGGGCGCCGAGCACCGAGTTGAGCGCCCGCCGGAAGGTGCGCGGGCCGGCCTCGGCCGTGTTGAGCGCGGCCGCGAATCGGGTGATCGGCCTGTACGCCTCGACGCTCTGGAAGCTCGGCCCCGCGTCCTGCTCGGCGACGGCGTGCTCGGTCGGGACGAGAAGGATCGGGCTGCGGTCGCCGTACGCCTGGGCGACCGCTCCGAACGCCGCCTCGGCACCCGGGCCGTACTGCGTCACGCACGGCAGGAGCCGCCCACCGTTCGTGGCACGCGCGAACCCGTCGGCGATGTTGACGGCGACGCGCTCCGTCCGGGTGATGATCGGCCGCATGCCGCGCGCCGCGGCGGAGTTCAGGAGCCGGTTCTCGGGGAACCCGACGATGTGCTCCGCACCCTCCCGCTGAAGCAGTCCGGCGATCCTGTCAGCGACGAGCATGAATTGGTACGCCATCATATGGCATGCTCATTTCGCCCGTGCGACCTCCTCGGCGATCATCGCCGCGACCCGCTCCATGAGCGGCGCCGGGGCCACCGTCACCCGCGCCGTTCCGGGCAGGCTCACGGTCTTCCCCGGCCGTACCAGGACACCCCGGGCGAGGAGCGCCTCGCAGACCGGCCCGTCGTCGACGCCGAGCTCGACGAGCACGAAGTTCGCGTGCGACGGGTGGCTCATGAGCCCGTGGCGGTCGAGCGCTTCGCGGAGCGCGTCGCGGGCGGCGGCGACCTCGGCCCGGCGCCGGGCCAGGAACCCGTCCAGGCCGACGGCGGCGAGGCCGGCGGCCAGCGCCGCGCGGTTGACGCCGAACGGCTCCTGGACGACACCCACCAGCCGCGCCACCGCGGGATCGGCGATCGCGACGCCGAGGCGCAGGCCGGCGAGCCCGAAGGACTTCGAGAATGACCGCACAACGATCACGGGCCGGCCCTCGACGACGTCGCGCAGACGGTCGGCGCGCGCCGCCGGATCGGCGAAGTCCATATAGGCCTCGTCGGCGACCACGACGCAGTCCGAAGGCAGCACGGCCAGGAACGCCCGCCACGCCGGCGGCTCGATCAGCGACCCGGTGGGATTGTTGGGGTCGCACACCCAGACGAGGGTCGCGGCCTCGGACCGCGCCCGGGCTGCGATCGCCTCCAGGTCGAGGCTGATCCCCGGCACGGGCACGCGAACCACGCGGGCGCCCGCGGCGGCCGACACGTGGGCGTAGAGGCCGTAGGTGACCGAGGGCACGACCGCGGTGCGGCCGGGCTCGAGGAACGTCGTCGCCAGCGCGGCGACCAGCGCCTGGGCGCCGTGCCCGGGGACGACGTGCTCGCCGGGGACACCGAGGGCAGCCGCGGCGGCGTCGCGGAAGTCGGCGTAGGCCCGCTCAGGATAGAAGTGCGCGTTCTTCAGCTCGGCGGCGGCTGCGTCGAGCACCTCCTGCGGCGGGCCGAACAGGTCCTCGTTCCAGTTGAGCGGCTCGAGATGGTCGAGCCCGAGCCGTTCCTTCAGTTCGTCCCGGGTCGCCCCCGGGTGATACGGCGTGAGGTCGCGCAGCGACGGCCGCGCGAGCCGCTTCCAGTCGGTCATGCCGCGAGCTCCCGGATCGCCGCCTCCAGCACTTCCACGGCCGCCGCGACCGCGTCCACCCCGGTGGACTCCTCGGGCGCATGGCTCACGCCGCCCGCGTCGCTTCGCACGAAGAGCATGGCCGACGGGATCCCCGCCTCGGCCAGGATGGCGGCGTCGTGTCCGGCCCCGGAGGGAAGCTCGACGGGATCGAGGCTTGCGGCGGCCACCGCGCGCCGCAGCGCACCCGCCGGCCCGGCATCCATCGCCACGGGCTCGTAGCGCCAGCGCGGCAGGATCTCGACGCCGCAGCCGGCCTCCTCGGCCGCGGCCGCCGCGGCGGCGGTCGCACCCTTCACGAGCGTGTCGAGCGTGGCGGCGTCCGGCGCGCGCAGGTCGGCAAAGGCCGTGACGCGGCCGGGGATCGTGTTGGTGGCGCCGGGCGAGACGTCCATCCGGCCGATGGTGGCGACGGCGCCGGAGAGCCCGCGGGCGAGCTCGTGCGCCGCCCGGACAAACCCCGCCGCCGCGGCAAGCGCGTCGGCGCGCAGGCCCATCGGCACGGTGCCCGCGTGGCCGCGGCGGCCCGTGAAGACGAGCTCGATGCCGGCCATCCCGGCAATCGACGTCACCACGCCGAGCGCGGCACTCCGCGCCGCGAGCGACGGGCCCTGCTCGATATGGGCCTCGACGAAGCAGGCCGGCGGGCGCTCGACGAGCGGCCCGGACGGCAGCGTCTCCCCCAGGCCCAGCGCCGCGAACGCCTGCCCGAGCGTCACGCCTTCGGCGTCGACAAGGTCGGCCTCATCCGGCTCGAGCTCGCCCACGACCGCGCGCGAGCCGAACACGCCTCGGCCGAACCGCGGCCCCTCCTCGAGCCGGAACGCGACGACGGCGATGGTGCGGCGGGCGCCGCCGGAGCGGAGGATCGCGTCGGCGACGTCGAGGCCCATGACGACGCCGAGCGCGCCGTCGAAGCGGCCGCCGTCGGGCGGCGTGTCGAGGTGCGAGCCGGTCCAGACCTCGGGCAGCTCGGGGTCGGCGCCGGCGGCGCGCCCGAACAGGTTGCCGGCCGGATCGACGCTGACGTCGAGCCCCGCCTCGCGCATCCAGCCGGCCACGAGCTCGTGCGCGCGCTGCTCACCGCGGCCGAGCCCCGGCCGGTTCGTGCCGGCCGCGCGGTCGATCTCGAAGAGGGCGTCGAGCCGGCCCACGATCCGCTCCGCGCGCGCTCCGGCCGGCTCGGTCATCCGGTGATGCGGGTGTAGCGCAGGCTCCACAGGGGCTTCCAGCCGGAGTCCGTGGACGCCGCCCATTCCCAGTCGAACCCGTCAGCCTCGATGTTCGCGAACGTCATCCGCCGCACGGACCCGTCGAGTCCCGGTGCCGTGCGGATCTCCATGGCGCCGTCCTCACGCAGCTCGCCGGTCAACTGGAACACGTTGCCGTGGTTGTCGGCCCAGGTCTGGGCCCAGCAGCCGTGGGCGGCGTCCCAGACCGAGACGCTCATTCCGCGAATGTCGGCGTCGGCCGACCCGTCGAAGCTCTCGAGCACGACCCGGCCGCCGAGGATCTTCTGCACCGAGTTCTGCGCACGACCCCCGTCCCACGTGCACTCCCACTCGCCGAGCCAGAAGTCGAAGTCGCCGCTCCGTTCGGCGGGTGGCGGCGGTTGCCGGGCGGTCTCGAGCCAACCCTTGGGGAGCGCATCCACGGCACGAACCCTACGCGGTCGGCGGCCGCCGGGTACGCTCATGCGCACGATGACCGACGCCCGGTTCGTCCCGCCCGAGTTCGAGCCTCCCGGCGGGCTGGCGCATGCTCGCTTCCTCCTGGAGCCGCTCGGCCCGCAGCACAACGAGCGCGACTACGCGGCGTGGACGTCGTCCTTCGACCACATCCACGCCACGCCCGGCTTCACCGAGAGCAAGTGGCCGCACGAGATGACGCTGGACGAGAACCGCGCCGACCTGGAGCGCCACGAGCGCGACTTCGCCGGGCGCACCGGCTTCACGTACACGGTGCTGGACCCGGACGACGGCGACGTGATCGGATGCCTCTACATCTATCCGCTGAAGGACGGGCCCGGCGCGCATGTGACGTCGTGGGTGCGGGCCGACCATGCGGAGTTGGACGAGCCGCTGGCCGACGCGGTCGCGGCCTGGCTGGGGGCGGACTGGCCGTTCGACCGCGTCCTTTACCTGGGTCGCCCTGAGCTAACCAATCTCTAGCTGCCGCGGGCCTGGACGTCCGACTGTCTCATCCGGGGCCTGACGCCGCGGGCTGCGACTGCGAAGCTTCGTATCGCTGCGTCCTCGGTCGCGCCGATAGTTCGCCAGTATCGACGCTCCCTGCGTCCTGGCGCTACTCGCTTCTCGCCGCCCAGGGCATCACGTGAGCCGGAGATCGGTCAGCTTGGCTTCGCGGTGAGATCGGCGAGGGCCTGGACGGTCCGCCAGTTGCGGGTCGTCGCGCGCACGCCGAGGCGCTTCTCGATCACGGCGTTCGTGAGCTTCGTGCGCGCGTAGCCGTCCGGGTAGAGCAGGTGCGCCTCACGGCCGACGATCGTCATCTCGTCCGGCGCGAACTCCTCGATGCCGAAGCCCTTCACGGCCGCGGCCTTGGGCGCGTCGGAAAGGAAGGCGACATGGATCCGCTTGTGGTCGGACGTCCTCCCGCCGTACGGCCCCGCCTCGACCACCGCGGCGAGCTCGTCTGAGCGGCGAACGATCACGGTGACGTCCATCCCGAGCTCCGAGGCGATCGCCTGCTCGATCGCGTCCCCGAGCGCCCGGTCGCTCCGCTTCGGTGATTCGAAGACGACGTTCCCGCTCTGGAGGTGGGTCTTCACCGACTCGTGCCCGAGCGCCTCGACGAGCGAGCGCAGGTCGGCCATCCCGATCCGCTTGTTGCGGCCGACGTTGATGCCGCGGAGCAGGGCTGCGTAGGTGGGCACGGCGGGATTGTGGCACGTGACCGCGATCACACCGGCCGGACGACTTTCCCGATTATTGGAAAAACCTGTATGATCGCCGCGGGATCCCGGGGGAGGCACTCCCACAGGATCAGTGGGCACAACGGCCGCTCGCCCCCGCCGGTCCTGGCGGCGGCGACGCCATCGCCGAGACGCATCTACCCTTCTGGCGATGGCGGAGCAGGTCGAGGTCGTCCACTACACGGATCCCAGCTGCCCGTGGGCGTACTCGGCCGAGCCGTTCATGCGCGCCCTCGAATGGCGCTACGGGGACGGCCTGGCGTGGCGGCTTGTCACCATCGGGCTGCGCGAGGACACGTCCAGCCTCGTCCAGAGCGGGACGACTCCCGAGTCGCGCGTCAACGGCTGGCGGTGGTTCTCGGAGACGTTCGGGATGCCGCTCCTTTCGACACCGCGCGCCCGCCTGGTGGCGTCGGGGCCGATGTGCCGGGCGGTCAAGGCCGCCGGCCTCCAGGGGGAAGCGGCCCAGCGCGGGATGCTCCGCGGCGTGCGGATGGCCTGGTTCACGTCGCTCCTTCTGCTCGACGAGGACGACGCCTTCGCCGAGGTCGCCGCGGGCGTTCCGGGGCTCGATCCGGACCGGCTGATCGGCGACCTGCGCGATCCGGGCGTGGTGGAGGCCTACCAGGCCGACCGCGCCGAGGCGCGGTCAGCGGCCGGGATCGGCGACCCTGCGATCGCGCAGGACCGGGCGGCGCTCTTCGAAGGCGGTGCCCGCTTCACCGCACCGAGCCTGGTCTTCCGCCACGGCGGGACGACGCTCGTCGCCGGCGGCTTTCAGTCGTTCGAGGCCTACGACGTCTGCGTGGCCAACCTGGCGCCGCACCTTCCCCGCCGCCCGCGGCCGGAGCCCGCCGAGCTCCTCGCGGAGTATCCGCAGGGCCTCGTGACCGCCGAGGTCGCGCAGGTCTGCCGCGACCGAAACGATCCGCCCGACCTTCCGGCGGCACGCGCGGAGCTCACGCGGCTGGCGGAGACGGGCACCATCCGCGAGAGGCCGATCGGCGATGACCAAAGCCTCTGGCTCCCCGCCGCCTGACCGCCTCCTCGTGCTCGTCCGCCACGGCGCGACGAGCTGGAACGCCGAGGGCCGGTTCACGACCAGGACCGACGTCGAGCTCTCGCCGGAGGGCGCGGACCAGGCCGCCGCGGCGGGTCGCAACCTCGCCGCCCTCCCGGTGGCCCGGGTCGTCTGCTCGCCGCTTCGGCGCGCGCGTGCAACCGGCGAGGCGATCGCCGCGCTTGCACCTGGGTCGCCGCCGGTCACCATCGACGATCGCCTGCGCGAGATCGACGCCGGCCCGTTCGAGGGCCTCACCGGCCCGGAGATCGAGGCCGGCCCGCTCGCCGAGGCGTTCCACCGCTGGCGGTCCGAGACCGACCCCGCGTGGCCGGACGGCGCCGAGCCGTACGAGTCGGCCGTGACACGGGTCAGGTCGTTCTTCGACGAGGTGCGCGAACTCCCCGGAACGACGCTGGCGGCGACGCACGGGTCGATCGCGCGCGTTCTCGTGACCGCGGTCATCCTCGGTGTGAGCCCGGGGCTCCACCGGCGGATGTGGCTTGACCACTGCCACTGCATCGTCGTCGCGCTCGACGAGTCGCCGCCGCGCCTCATGGCGCTGAACGTCACCCCACGCAACATCGGGGTCTGACCCCGGCGTTGCAAGACGGTTGGGCGTTCGGCCGCGGAGCGCCCTATTATCTGCCGGACATGCGCCGCGGAATTGTCGTCATTGCAGCCGTCCTTGCGGCGCTCGCGCTTCCGGCTCCCGCCCTGGCGTCGCTCACGGTCGGCTCCGTGGGCCCCGCGGTGCACCATGTCCAGAAGAAGCTCATCAAGCTCCGGTACCTCGGGCCGTCCGGGCTCACAGGCGTCTTCTCGGAGCGCACGGCGCAGGCGGTCATGGCGTTCCAGGGCTGGTACGGCATTCCCCGCGACGGGGTCGTCGGGCCGACCACGCTCCATCGCCTGCGGAAGGCCAAGTTACGGCCCCACCCGTGGTCGCGCGCCCACAAGCATCTGGAGGTGCACAAGGCGCAGCAGGTGCTGCTCCTGATCGGCAAGGGCGGGAAGGTCACGCGCGCCATCCACGTGTCGACGGCCGCGCCGGGGCACGTCACGCCGTCCGGGCGCTTCCACATCTACAGCAAGTCGCTGATGTCGTGGTCGAAGCCGTTCCACGTCTGGCTCCCCTACGCCAGCTACTTCTACGCCGGCGACGCATTCCACCAGTTCCCATCCGTGCCGCCGTATCCCGCCTCGCACGGATGCATCCGCATCTATGACCGCGACGCGATCGTCGTCTACCGGTTCGCGACCCTCGGGACGCGCGTCCGAATCAGGTAGGGGCGTCGTGGACGGGCACGGTCCGCTCGGAGAGCATCGCTACCGCCTGATCGCCTTCGACTGGGACGGCACCGCCGTCACCGACCGCAGCGAGCACCCCGACGAGCTGGCGCAGGCGATGCAGCGCCTGCTTGACGCCGGCGTGCTTCTGGTCGTGATCACCGGGACCAACGCGGACAACGTCGGCGGCCAGATCGCGCCTCTGCTCACACCGTCGGCCCTCTCCCGCCTCTACCTGATGGTGAACCGCGGATCCGAGGTGTATGCCCACGAGGCCGACGGCACCCGCTCGCTGCTCTGGGCCAGGGAAGCGTCGTCCGACGAGAACGCCGCGCTCGACCGCGCGGCCGACGCCGTCCGCGACAAGCTCGCCGCCGAGTACGGCATCGAGATCGACATCGTCCGAAACCGGCTGAACCGGCGCAAGCTCGACCTGATCCCGACGCCCGAGTGGGCCGATCCGCCGAAGTTACGGATCGGCGAGCTCCTCGCCGCGGTGGAGAAGCGGCTGAAGGCGATCCCGGGAGGCATCGGCACCGTCATCGACATGACGGCCGACGCGGCCAAGGAGGCGGGCCTGCGCGACCCGCGGATCACGACCGACGTGAAGCACGTCGAGGTCGGCCTCACCGACAAGTCAGACTCGATCTCCTACGTGATGCGCCGGCTGGCGCCGGCCCGCGCGATCCTGTCCCAGGAGGTCCTGCTCGCCGGCGACGAGTTCGGCCCGATCGCCGGCTTCGAGGGCTCCGACTACCGCATGGTCTCCCGGCTGGCGGCCGGCGCCACGATCGTGTCGGTCGGACGCGAGCCGAACGGCGTGCCCACCGGCGTCGTGCAGGTCGGCGGCGGGCCGGCGGCGTTCGTGAAGCTGCTCGAGGCACAGGCGGCGCTGTCCGCGCGCCGCGCCCCGCCGCCGCAGCCAGAGGTCGAGGAGGAGCCGGTCCCGGCACCGCCGCCGCCCGACGGCTGGGTCGTCGAGCGGTCGGGCTACAACCCCGTCTCCGAGGCGTCCTCCGAGACGCTCTTTGCGCTCTCGAACGGCTTCATGGGCATCCGCGGCACGGCCGACGAAGACGGTCCGGGCTCGATGCCGGGCGCCTACGTCGCAGGTCTGTTCGACGGCACAACGGCGGGGCAGGAGGACCTCGTCGTGATCGGCGATTGGGCGGCGACTGAGATCTACGTCGGTGGTCGCGCGCTCAGGCCCTGGGAGTGGCCGGTACTCGAGCACACGCGGCGGCTCGACCTGCGGGCGCTGCGGCTCGAGCGCACGCTGCGGTGCGTCGACCCCGATGGCCGGACGCTGCGCCTGCGCTCGCAGCGGATCGCAAGCCTCGCCGACCGGCATGTCGGCACGATCCGGATGGAGATCGCGATCGAGGACGGCCCCAGCGCCCACGTCGAGGTCGTGAGCGTGGTGCGCACGCGCGAGGGCCATGGGCCGCTCCCGCACGTCGAGCTCGTCGCCACCGGCAGCGTGGGCGAGATCGCCGTCCTCCACTCGCGCACGCCCGGGGCCCGCGTCGGCGTCGACCACGCGCTCGCGATCAGCGCCAGCGCGCGTGGCTCGGCACTGGCGGGCGAGCACGCCGCCGGCGAGGACATGTGCGGGAGGGCGGTGGGGTGCGACCTCGCGGCCGGCGAGGAGCTCGTCGTCGACCGGTTCGTCGCCGTGCACACCGAGCGCGAGGCGCCGCTCCCCGGCCCGGCGGCGGTGCGCACGGCCCGCTCCGCGCAGAACACCGGCTTCGAGGAGCTGCTCGGGGCCCATGCGGCCGCCTGGGGACAGGTCTGGGACGTCGCCGACGTCGAGATCGAGGGCGACCAGGATGCCCAGCTCGGCGTGCGCTTCGCGGCCGCGGAGCTGATCGCCGCCGCGCCCACCGAGGGCAGCCGCTCGTCCATCGGCGCGAAGGGGCTCACCGGCGACGGGTACAAGGGCCACGTCTTCTGGGACACCGACATCTTCCAGCTTCCGTTCTTCGCAGCCGTCCGCCCCGACATCGCCCGCCGGATCGTGGAGTACCGCGTCCTCACGCTCGACGCCGCCCGCCGGAACGCCGAGAGCGCAGGCCTCAAGGGCGCGTGGTACGCCTGGGAGAGCGCCGCCACAGGCGAGGACGTGACACCGTCGTTCGTCATCGGGCCGGGTGGGCGCCGGCTCGAGGTGCTGACCGGCCACCAGGAGATCCACGTGGTTGCCGACGTCGCCTGGGCGATCGAGACGTACGTGCGCACGTCGGGCGACGAGGCGTTCCTCGCCGCCGGCGGCGGGGAGGTCACCGCGGAGGCGGCCCGCTTCTTCCTGAGCCGGGCCGTCGACACCGCGCGCGGCCTTGAGATCCACGACGTGATCGGGCCGGACGAACTGCACGAGCGTGTCCGAAACAGCGGCTTCACCAACACGATGGCAGCGTGGACGCTGCGCCGCGCCGCCGATCTGGCCGAGGTCGGCCAGGCTCCGGCGGAGCCCGACGAGGCGCGGATCTGGCGCGACGCGGCGGACCGGATGGTCGTCCTGCGCACCGAGGACGGGCTGATCGAGGAGCACGAGGGCTTCATGTCACTGCCCCTCCCGCCCGACGAGCGGGCCGGGCGCGACGAGCTCGCCTGGCAGCGCGACCGCATGGAGTGGCGCGATGTCAAGCAGGCCGACGTGGTCATGCTGATGGCGCTCCTGGAGCCGCAGTTCAGCGAGGCCGAGCGGGCGGCCAGCTACCGGCTGTACGAGCCGCTCACGCGCCACCTCTCGTCGCTCTCGGAGGCCGTCCACTCGCTGGTCGCGCGGCGCGTCCGCATGGACGACGAGGCGGACGACTACCTGCGCCGGGCGACCGCGATCGACCTCGAGGACAGCCGCGGCAACCGGACAGAGGGGCTGCACATGGCGACCCAGGGCGGGCTGTGGCAGGCCGTCGTCCTTGGGGCCGCCGGAGCGCGGGCCCTCGAGGACGGGTCGTTCCGACTCGATCCGCACCTGCCGCAGCGGTGGACGCAGCTTCGGTTCCGCTGGCGCCACCGCGGAACGCCGCTCACCGTCACCGTCTCGGCCGACGAGCTCCTGGTCGAGGCCGGCGAGGGCGCGGCGAGGATCGTCGCCCCCGGCTGGTCGGGGGAGGTGCGAGCCGGGGAGCCGCTGCGGCTCGCGCGCGACTCCGACGGCTGGCGCGCCGCGGCCTGACGTTTTACAGATTCTTCACTAAGGCCCGCCTGACGCCGGCCGATGAAGGACGGTATGAGGACGGGTCGGCGCGTGATCGCGCTGGTCGCCGTGGCGGGGGTACTGGGCGCCGCCGCGGGGCCGGCTCAGGCAGCAACTCCGCAGTGGGTCAATCTCTTCCGGGCCATCAACAAGGTCCGGGTCGCGCACGGTCTGCGGCCGATCGCGGCGTCGCAGCGGCTGCGGGTCGCGGCTCGCCACCACTCCCACGACATGCTGTGGCGCGGCTACTTCGCGCATACCAGCCCGACCGGCTCGACGCTGACCCACCGGGTCATCGCGTCGGGCTTCGTCACCTACGGCCGGTGGTGGGCGGGCGAGACGCTCGCCTGGGGCAGCGGCAGCTACGGGAAGCCGGATTCGGTCGTGAAGGCGTGGATGCACAGCCCTGAGCACCGGGCGATCCTGCTCTCCTCCCGCTACCACCTGGTCGGCATCGGCTGCTCGTACGGCACGTTCCTCGGCCACCCCGGCGCGTCGGTGTGGACCGTGGACTGGGGCCATCGCTAACGGCCGCGGGGGAACCCAGGGTTCTT
>DATIDU010000208.1:0-30315 GCA_035456145.1 Gaiellales bacterium
GATGTCGGGGTACGAGCCGCCCCGGATCGCGGTCAGCACCTTCTGGAGCGCGTAGTCGGCGTTGCCGTAGTTCTGGACGGTGACGTGGATCTTGGGGTGCGTGGCGTTGAACCGCTTGGCCGCGGCGTTCAAGGCGTTGCCCTCGACGTCGACGTAGCCGTGCCACAGCACGATGTTGACGCGGCCGCCGCTCGAGGACGAACCCGAGCCGCCGCACCCGGAGGCGATGACCGCCGCAGCCAGGGCGGCGAGGAGCAGGACGCGTCTCATGGAAGCACCACCGATCGTGTCAGGTTACGGGGAGTGTCAGGGTCGAGCCCGCGCGCAGCGGCGAGGGCGATGGCGAGCCGGTGGGCGAGCACGACGGACGCCAGCGGCTCGGGGTCGGGGTCGAGCACCGTCGCGCCCGTCGCGCGGACGTCGGCGAGGAGGGCGGCGTCGATCCCGCCGATCGGGACGACGAGCGTCCGCTCGTCGGCGAGGGCGATGGGCCCGTGCCGGTACTCCATCGCGGGGTAGGCCTCGCTCCAGGCCCGCGCCGCCTCGCGCAGCTTGAGCGCCGCCTCGGAGGCGAGCCCGACCGTCCAGCCCCGGCCGAGGAAGTGGAAGCGGTCGTAGGCCTCGACGTCGACCGGCAGCGGCTCGTCGAGCACCCGGGCGGCCGCCGCTGCGGCCGCCCCGGGGTCGATCCCCATGTGGGCGCGCAGGACGACGAGGGCCGCCGTCGCAAACCGCGTCTGCACCACCGAGCGCTCGTCCGCGAATGGTATGGAGATCACGCGGGCCGCCGCCCGGGTGAGCGGGCTCTCGGTGACGGCGGTCACCGCGATGGTGGGGGTGCCGGCTCCGACCTCGGCGAACGCATCCAGCACCTCGGTGGTCGTGCCCGACCGCGAGATCGCGAGCACCGCGTCGTAGGAGCGGCCGGCGGGGATCTCCGACGCCGGGAACGCATCGGTCTCGCCGTGCCCGCCCGCCTCGCGGGCGGCCGCATACGCCTGGGCGATGTAGAGCGACGTGCCGCAGCCGATCGCCGCCACGCGCGCCCCTGCGGACGGCAGGGTGCCGTCCGTATCGAGTGCGGCCGCCTCCAGCCACACGCCGGGCTGGCTGGCGACCTCCTGCTCAATTGCGCTCATATCGGGCGACTTTACGCAGAAAGCGCGCAGATCGCAATGCGCTTCGTGCTCGTTTGGCCGGTAGACTGGGCCGATGCGCCAGGCGGAGCGGTTCGCGGCGATCGTCGAGCGACTCTCGGCGAACGGCACCGTGGCCGTCGGCGACCTCGCGGACGAGCTCGGCGTGTCGGCCGCCACCGTGCGCCGCGACCTGGCGCTCATGGAGGATCAGCGGCTGCTCAACCGCACGCACGGCGGTGCCGTGGCGCACGGCGTCCTCTACGAGCTTCCGCTGCGGTACCGCAGCGCCCGCCACCAGGCCCAGAAGGCCCGCGTCGCGCGGGCCGTGGCCGCCCGCATCGCCGACGGTACGGCGGTCGGTATGACCGGCGGGACGACCACGACCGAGGTGGCCCGGGCGCTCGCCGACCGCGAGAAGCTCACCGTCGTCACGAACTCGCTCAGCATCGCGTCCGAGCTCGCCGTGCGGCCCAACCTGAAGCTTGTGGTGACGGGGGGCGTCGCGCGGACGGAGTCCTACGAGTTGGTCGGCCCGCTGGCCGAGAGCGCCCTCTCGCATCTGAACCTCGACCTGGTCGTCGTCGGCGTTGACGGCATCTCGGTCGAGGCCGGCTTCACCACCCACCACGAGGTCGAAGCGCACACGAACCGGGCGCTCATCGAGCGCGCCCGGCGCGTGATCGTCGCCGCCGACAGCTCCAAGATCGGCGAGGTCGCGTTCGCCCGCATCTGCGGGCTCGACGTGGCAGACGAGGTCGTGACCGACACCGCGGCGGATCCCGGCGAGGTCGAGGCGATCCGGGCAGCAGGCGTGACCGTCACGCTCGTGTGACCGCGCAGCGGCCGTACGGGGACAGTCCCTGAACGGTCCGCGTGACGGTCTCGACACGCGTTCGTGACCGTGGGGACAGTCCCTGAACGGTCCGCGTGACAGTCCTGATGCAGGAGGTTGACGGACCCGGATCCGGCTAGCCTGGCCGGGTGACCGGATCGCGCCGCATCACCCTCGCCGTCGGCGTCCTGATGTTCGTCGACGCGGCGCTCTACCTCGCCGTCATTCCGCTGCTTCCGCACTACGTCGATCGCTTCGGGCTTTCCACGTTCGAGGCCGGCGTCGTCATCGCCGCGTATCCGATCTCGGTGCCACTCGTCTCGCTGGGCTGCATCGTGCTCGTGCCACGCGTCGGCGCGCGGCGGATCACGCTCTTCTCGGCCGCGCTGATGTCGCTCGCAACCGTGATCTTCGCGTGGGCCCCGAGCGCGGCGGTGCTGATCGCCGCGCGGCTCGTGCAGGGGTTCGCCAGCGGGTCGATCTGGACCGGCTCCATGTCCTGGGTGACCGACAACGCTCCCGAGGGCCGCCGGGGGCGGGAGTCCGGCATCGTGATGGGAATGCTCTCGGCGGGCTCGATCGCGGGTCCCGCGGTCGGCGCGATCGCCGCCTGGGTCGGCCAGGGACTGGCGTTCGGGCTCGTCGCCGCGGTCAGCCTGCTCGGGGTCGCGCTCGCCGCGCTGGCGCCGGCCGGCCGCGCGCAGGCGGGCGCACCGGCCCGGCTGCGCGACGCCCTCGGGCGGGCCATCCGCCAGCCCGCGACCCGCGCCGCGCTCGCGCTCACGCTCGTGGACCTGCTCACGTTCGGCGCGGTCGACCTGCTCGTGCCGCTCCGGCTGGGTGCCACCGGGACGTCGGTGGCCGCGATTGCGGCGGCGATCGGCGCCGGCGCGGCCCTCGGCGCGATCACCGGGCCGATCGGCGGCCGGCTCGTGGACCGGATCGGCCCGCAGCAGGTGGGCCTGACGGCCGCCGCGTGCATAGTCGTCATCCCGGTCGTGCTCGCGTTCGAGCCGACGACCGGCGTCCAGCTCGGGTCGTTGGTCATCGGTGGGCCGCTCTTCGCGCTCGTCGGCAGCGCCATCTTCCCACTCTCCTCCGCCGGGGCCGATGCCGCCGGCGTCCCCCACGTCGCGGCGATGGGTCTCATGGGCGTGGTGTGGGCAGCCGGATTCACGGTGGTTCCGCTCGCCGTGGGCGCCCTCGCGCAGAGCACGTCGCGGACGGTCGCCTACCTCGTGATCTTCGCGCTCACGGTGCCGGTGCTCGTGATGCTGCGCCGCGCCGGCGGCGCGCTGGGTCAGACCGCCGAGCCGAGGATCTCCGCGGTCTCCGATTCCGGCGGCATCCCGTAGGCGTAGACGAGGAGGTCGTCGCTTCCATGGTTCACGCTCTGAAGCGGCGTCCCCGGCTCGATGTGGATGAGCCCGCCTGCGGCGACGTCGTGCCGCTCCGGTGGCTCGCCGACGTACATGGAGAGCGTCCCCGAGAGCACCACGAACGTCTCCTCCTGGAACGGGTGCCGGTGGCGGCGGCCCTTCGCGCCCGGCTCGTAGCGCCACACGTTGGCCCGGGTGTGCGCGAACCCGGCGAGGTCGCTCAGCTCGGCGACGTGCCGCGCCGGCTCGCCCGGCTCGTGCGGGCGGGTGATCCACTCGAAGCCGGCCGGCTCGACGACGCGGAAGCCCACGCCGGCAGCGTATCGCCGTTCACAGCATGCTAGGGTCGTCGTCCCTGACGGATCGGAGGGACAGATGGGCCTCTCGGGCAACTCCGTTCTCGACGTCGCCATCGGGCTGAGCTTCGTCTTCTTCGTGCTCGCGATCCTCGCGACCGCGCTCAGCGAGGCGGTGTCGAGCCTGCGCGGCTGGCGGTCGAAGGCGCTCGAGAAGTGGCTCGAGCAGAACCTCGCGACGTCCGGCGCCGGCGCCGCCAAGGCCAAGAAGGCCGTGAAGGGCTTCTACGAGCATCCGGCCGTGAATGGCCTCACGCGAAACCGGCGCGACGGAACGGCGCACAAGCCGTCGTATATCCCCAGCGAGCACGCCGTGACGGCGCTCATCGATGTCGGACGCGCGGCGGGCGAGGGCTATGAGATCGGGGCCGAGACGATCGGTGACATCACGGCCGCGATCGAGCAGCTGCCCGACTCTCCGATCAAGGACTCGCTGAAGAGCGCGCTCATGCGGGCGGGGGACAACGCGGAGCAGTTCCGAAAGCTCGCCGAGAGGTGGTTCGACGACGCCATGGATCGCCTCTCGGGCTGGTACAAGCGCCGGGTCCAGCTGTTCCTGTGGCTGTTCGGGCTCGCCATCGCGGTCGCCCTGAACGTGGACGCGCTGAATGTCGCCCAGCTGCTCTACAAGGACGAGTCCGTCCGCCAGATCGTCGCCTCGCAGGCGCAGAGCGTGAGCAACGCCACGCCCAACGCCGGCACCGCGGCCGGCTACCTCAACGACCTCCCGCTCCCGATCGGGTGGGGGCCGATCCACTTCGACTTCCCGGGCGACCTCTGGGCGTGGGACTTCGCGCTCAAGTGCGTGGGCGTGCTCCTGACGGCGGCGGCGGTGGCGCTCGGGGCGCCGTTCTGGTTCGAGACGCTGTCCAAGCTCGGGTCCCTGCGCAGCACCGGACCGCAGCCGGCGACGTCTCAGACCGAGCGCTCGTAGAACGCGGCCAGCCGCTCGAGGTCGTCGCCCTCGATGCCGTCGAAGAGGAGCTCGCGCACGCAGGCGTGGTGCGTCACCTGGGCCTCGCGCAGGCGGGCGAGGCCGTCCGGCGTCAGCTCGACGACGAAGCTGCGCCCGTCGTCCGGGTCGCGGTCGCGCCGCACGAGCCCGCCGTCGGCCAGCCACGCCACCGCGCGGGTCATCCCACTCGGGCTCACGAGCACGCGTTCGGCCAGGTCGGACATCCACATGCGCCGGCCGGGGACGGTGACGAGCGTGATGAGAACGCCGTAGTGGGCCAGCGTCAGGCCGTGGTGTCGGTCGAGCCGGCGCGAGAGCTCCTCCGTCACGCGGCGGTGCAGGCGCAGGAAGCCGCGCCAGGCGCGGAGCTCAGCCTCGCTGAACGGATGGGGCTCCTGCGGTTCGGGCCGTGTGCGCGCAGTCGTCCTTGACATAGATGCTTTCACCTGGTAGTAGTTAGTTGCTTCTGAAAGCAACTATTGTAGCTGTCCGCCCAGAAGGAGGGCTTCACATGGCCACACCCGCACGCATCGAACCGCGTCCCGCCCCCCTCGTGCTCGGCCGCGAGGACGGCCTGCGACTGCAGTCGGGCCCAGGCCGCGACCTGACGTTCAAGATCACGGGCGAGCAGACGGGCGGCGCCTTCGACTACTCGATCGTCGAGGTCGCGCCCCACGGCGGCCCGCCCCTGCACGTGCACCACATCCACGCCGAGGCGATCCACGCCCTCGAGGGCCGCTACAAGGTCCGGATCGGCGACGAGACGTTCACGTGCGAGGAGGGGGGCTTCGCCTACATGCCCGCCGGCCTGCCGCACGCGTTCCTGAACCTGACCGGCGAGCCCGGTCGGGTCGTCCTGCTCTACACACCGGGGGGCGCACACCGGTTCTTCGAGGAGTACGGCCCGCTCGCCCGCGACGGCGTCACCGACCGGGCGACGCTCGCGGCCGTCTTCGCGCGTCACGACATGACCCTCCTGGGCCCGCCGCTCACCGCCGACTGACCGTTTGCTCTCCCCCGCGCCCGGGAACAGCCAGAACGCGCCGGGCGCCTCCTGGTAGGCTCGCGGCGCGTCAGCTGGTACCCGTCGAGAGGGGGAGATCGATGTTGAGAGCGCGAACGCTGGGTCTGGCGCTCGCGGTCGGCGCGGTGGCCCTGCTGTGGCCCGCCGCGGCCGGAGCGGCCACGCATCACGGGAACGTCACGTGTCACGGCGGCACGCTTCACGCCGGCACGTACCGCTCCCTGCGGATCACCGGGTTCTGCACGCTGCCCGGCTCGGGCACCGTGACCGTCCGCCACGGCGTCGTCGTGACACGCACCGGGCTCTTCAACGCAGCCACGCCGGCCACGCTCGTGGTCTGGGGCGACGTCACCGTGCAGCACCGCGGCATCGCCGCCATCGGCTGCTCCCCGGACGTCGGCTGCAAGGAGCTCGGCGCCGATGTCATCCACGGGAGCGTGCGTGCGTTTCGGGCGTGGGCGACGATCATCCACGCGACGACCGTCGGCGGTGACGTCACGATCCGTGGCGGCGGCCGCACGATGGACTGCACGAAGCTCGCGCCGTTCGGCGCCCCGTTCTACAGCGTGGTCGAGGACGCAACCGTGGGCGGGAACCTCGTCATCCGGCGCCTGCACAGCTGCTGGCTCGGCGTGATCCGAAACCACGTCGGAGGCTCCGTGCAGCTGATCGGCAACCGCTTCGGCGACCCCGACGCGATGGAGATCGTGACGAACCACGTCGCGGGCAACCTCGCGTGCTTCAACAACAACCCGGCCGCCCAGGTCGGCGACTCGCAGGGCGACCAGAACATCGTCCTCGGGCAGAAGCGCGGGGAGTGCGCGGCGGTCTGACCGGCGCTCCTTGAGCCGCATGCTGGCGGGCCTGAGCGGGCCCGCCCGCCCGGCTATCCAATGTGGAACGTCTCGGTGTGGCCGTCGACGGCGATGGCCTGGCCGGTGACCATCCTGGCGGCGTCCGACGCCAGGAAGACGCACATGTCCGCGATCTCCTCGGGTTGCACCCAGCGGGCGATCGACTGGCCGCCGACGTACTCGCGGGTCACGTCCTCCGAGGAGGTGCCGCGGGCGGCGGCCTCGCGCTCGATGACCGCGCGCATGCGCGGGCCGTCGACCGAGCCGGGGCAGATCGCGTTGGCGCGCACTCCATACGGACCGAGCTCGATGGCGATCGACTTGGTGAGGCCGATGACGGCCCACTTCGCCGCGGCGTAGGGCGTCCGCATCCCGAGCCCGTGCTGGCCTGCGGTCGAGGAGATGTTGACGATCGAGCCCGAGCGGGCGGCCTTCATCGCCGGGATCACCCGCGCGCACATGCGGTAGTGGCTCGTGAGGCCGACGGCGAGACAGCGCTCCCAGTCCCCGGCTGCCACATCCTCGACGAGCGCCGTCGGCCCCGCGATCCCCGCGTTGTTCACGAGCACGTCGAGCCCGCCGAGCCGGTCGAGGACGCCGTCGATCCAGCGGTCGAGCGCGGCGATGTCGCCGACGTCGGCCTCCGACGCGGCGAGCCCCTCCGCCGTGGCGGCGGCGACCGCGGCGGCGTCGACGTCGCAGAGATGGACGTCGCCGCCCTGGGCGGCGAACGCCCGAGCGATCGCCAGGCCGATCCCGCCCGCGGCAGCAGTGATCGCGACCCGGAGCGCCATCCCGACGGCAAGGATACGAGGCGCGGCGGTCGGCGCCTCGTATCACTCATCTACCCCGCCAGCGCCAGCCCCGTCCCGGCCAGCTCGCGCCGGAGCTCGGGCAGGACCTCGGCGCGGCCGGCGGCGACCGCGGCCCGAAGCGTGCCGTTCGCGGCGCGGTAGCGGGCGACGAACGCGCCGGCGTCGCCTTCGGCGCTCACCCGCAGGTCGGGGTCGACGTGCCCGAGCGCCTGGATCCGCCACCCGAACTGATCCGACCAGAAGAATGGCAGCGGCGCCGGCCGGGGCGGCCTCCCCAGGATCCCACCGGCCGTCGCCGCCGCCGTCGCTGCGGCCGAGCTCCAGTGCTCGAGCCGTACCGCCGCACCGAGGTGCGGATGGTGGACACTCGCCACATCGCCACAGGCGTGCACGCCGGGTGCCGCCGTGCGGCCGCCGCCGTCGACGGGGATGCCGCCGTCGGGCGCCAGGTCGAGCAGGCCGGCGAGGAGCTCCGCGTTCGGGCGTGCTCCGACGCCGACCAGGACGGCGTCGCAGTGAAGCTGCACCCCGCCGCCGAGCTCCAGCGCCTCGACCCTCCCCCGCCCGGCGACCCCGCGGACGGGCGTGTCCAGCCGCAGGTCGACGCCCGCGGCGCGCACGCGTTCGGCGAGGAGGACGCCGACGGCCGGGCCCAGCGTCCGCTCGAACGGGACCGGCGCGGGATCGACGACGACGACCTCGACCCCGAGCGACCGGGCGCTCGACGCGACCTCGAGGCCGACGAATCCGGCGCCCACGACGGCAAGCCGGCTCCCCGGCACGAGCGCGTCGCGCAGCGCGGCCGCGTCGTCGAGCGTGCGCAGGTGATGGATGCCGGGCAGGCCGTCGAGCCCGGGCAGGCGGCGGGCCCGCACGCCGGTGGCGACGACGAGCGTCGTCCACCGGATCTCGACCTCACCCGCGGTTGCACGGCGGCCGCGCAGGTCGACCGCGTCGATCCGCGCCCCGGGCCAGAGCTCGATGTCACGGGCGGCCCAATGATCGGGGTCGCGCAGCGCCAGGTCGGCCGCCGTGCGCGTCCCGACCAGGAGCTCCTTCGAGAGCGCCGGGCGCTCGTACGGAGCATGCTGCTCCTCCCCGGCGACGACGATGCGACCGTCGTGCCCGCCGGCGCGCAGCGACTCGGCGCAGCGGGCGCCGGCCAGGCCGGCGCCCACGATCAGGATGTCGGCGCGCTCGACGGTCACCGGACCTCCCTTCCGTCCTCGTCGAGGATCGTGATTGCGCCCATCGGGCACGAGCGGGCGGCGGCCACCGCCGCGGCGCGGTCGGCGGTCTCAGCCGGCGCGGTGGCGATCCCGTCGGGCCCGATCTCGAACGTCCCGGGGTCGGACTCGACGCAGGAGCCGAAGCCGCTGCAGGCGCTGTGGTCGATGACGATGCGGTAGGTCATGATGGTCTCCGTCGTGATGTGCGTGGTTGGTCGTAGTGGCGGTGGAGTGGTCAGCCGCCCGTCGCGGTGCTCGGCGCGGGCACCGGGCGCCGGCGCGTGGACGGGCTCAGCATCCGGACGAGCACGAGCCAGAGCACGGGGCCGCCGGCGACGAGCGCCAGGACCGGGCCGCCGATGCCGGCGGTGTCCGTCCCCGAGGCGAGCGCGTGGACAAGGGCCAGGACGAACGCGCCGAAGCTCGCGTAGTGCAGGCGCCGCCAGCCGCGCTGGCCGATCCACTTGCGCATCCGGAACGAGACCGTGAGCATCAGCATGAGCCAGCCCGCAACGACGCCCGCGGCGACGGCCGCCGGCCGAAACGGCGAGGCGAACGGCACGAGGACCGCCGCCGGCCCGAAGCGCATCACCGGGTCGAGCAGCAGCGCGCCGGCGTGCAGGCCGACCATGGCGAGGCCCGTCCAGGCGAGCGTGCGGTGCCAGCCGAGCAGCCGGGACTGGTACTTGGGCCCGAGCAGGCGCGTGCTCATCCCGAGCCCGAGCCACGTCGAGAGCGTGAGGATCCCGAACGCGACGAGGCCGGCGGCGCGGGCGACGAGCCAGGCGACCGGAAGAGCGGCGGCGGCGCTCATGACGCCACATCCGCGGCCCAGGCGGGCGCTGCCGCCGGAAGGTCGCCGACCATGAACGGCGCGCCGGCCGCCGGCACGACGAGCGCCGAGATGCGCCGGCGCGCGGCGATGTAGCCCCCCGCGTCCGCGACCGGCGTGATCGCGAGCGCCGTGGCGTGCGCCTCGGCGAGCGCCGCGTCGGCCGCGACGACCGTCACCGAGAGCGGGCCGGGCACGGCGGGCGAGCCCGTCGCCGGGTCGATCAGGTGGTGGAGGGCGCCGTCGGGGCCGAAGCGGCGCCGGTCGCGGCCCGAGGTGGCGACCCCGCCCGCGGTCAGGCTGAGGACGCTCAGGCGGCCACCGGCCACGCGCGGGTCGGCGACGGCCACCCGCCAGGCGCCGCCCTCGGGCGGTTCCCCCCACAAGGACAGGTCGCCGCCCAGGTCGACGAGGCAGCCGGGCAGCCCGGGCCAGGCCGCCGCCATCGCGGCGACGGCGCGGTCGGCCGCGTAGCCCTTGCCGATGCCGCCGAGGTCGACCGCCGCACCCGGCTCAAGCCGGGCCCGTCCGCGGGCGTGGTCGACCTCGACGGCTGCTCCCGCACGCCAGCCGAAGGGGGGGTCGGGGGCGCGCGGCTCGAGCTCCTCGAACGAGCGGTCGTAGCCGGCGGCCACGAGCGCGGGCAGCACGGTGGGATCGAAGCGCCCGCCCGTCGCCCGGCGGGCGTCGAGGGCCGCCGAGAGCGCGCCGAGGAGGCGCGCGTCGCAGTCCGTCCAGGCGCCGCCTGCGGCGTTCAGCCGCGAGAGGTCGCTCGCGGGGTCGAAGCGCGACATTGCGCGCTCGCACGCGGCCACCTCGGCGACGGCGGCGGCGATGGCCCGATGCGCCGATCCGAGCTCGGCGAGGGTCGTCGTGACGGCGACGCCGCACGCGGTGCCCATGGCGCGGAAGGTGTGGTGCTCGAGAAGGCGCATCATGAGGTCCTCGTGGTGGGCTGGGCCGGCGCCGAGCCGGCGCTGACCGGCACGTACGCCCCGGACGCCGTCTTCACGTAGGTGACGGCCTGGCCGGCCGGGCTCCCCCCGGTCGCGGCCGATGTGGGGGACGTCTGGGTGGTCCCGTGCACCGAGCCCGAGGGGGCGACGGGGACGGGGACGAGCTTGCCGTTGGCCGTCCGCGCCATCACGATCTGCGGGGACGCCGCCGGCGTCGCCGGCGCGGCGCGCTGGGTGAACGCGAGGACGGTGAAGACCGCGGCGACCGAGAACGCGGCCGCGAGGGCTGCCCAGAGTCGGCGCATCATGTCGATTCACCGTCCTCGGCCGCCACAACCGGCGGCTGGAACTGGGCGACCTGCGCGGGGTGCGCGGCGTGGGACTGCTGCTGCTTCGCCATGAGCTCGGCGATACCCGTCCCCGCCGTCATCACGATCGCCGCGACGGCCGCTGCAACTGCAAGTATCTGACGTTTCGTGGTGAGCATCTCCACTCGATTCCGATGGTGGTATGAGGCTCACGGTAGGGGCCGCGGCTGAGGCGCTCCCGAGCGCACGGCGAGGGCTCGGCCAGCGTTTCGTAAGTTTTCGGAGAGGGCGCCCGAGGGTCGCTATGGTGGGCGCATGGCGCCTACGCAACGGGTGCTCGTGGTCGAGGACGACCCGGCCATCGCCCGCCTCCTCGAGGTCGAGCTGAGCGAGGCCGGCTACGGCGTGGAGCTCGCCGCCACGGGCGCCGCTGGGCTCGCCGCGATCGAGAAGGATGAGCCGTCCGTGGTCGTCCTCGATGTTCGCCTGCCCGACATCGACGGCCTGTCGGTGTGCCGCCAGGCCCGCCGCTCCGGCCACGGCATGCCGATCCTCATGCTGACGGCGCTCGACCGGGTGGGCGACCGCGTCCTCGGCCTCGACGCGGGCGCCGACGACTACCTGGCGAAGCCGTTCGCGATCGAGGAGCTGCTCGCGCGGCTGCGGGCCCTTGCCCGGCGGGCCGGCACCGAGCGGCGGGTGCTGGAGGCGGGGCCGCTGCGGCTTGACACGGACACGCGCGGCGTCACGGCGGACGGGCGCCCCGTCGAGCTCACGGCGCGGGAGTTCGACCTGCTCGCCTTCCTGATGGACGCACCGGGCCGCGTCTTCACCCGCGACCAGATCTACGAGGGCGTCTGGGGCTACAGCTACCTCGGCAACTCGAAGGTCATCGACTTCTTCGTCTCGGCCCTCCGGCGCAAGCTCGACGACGGCGCCGGCCCGTCGGTCATCCGCACCGTGCGCGGCGTCGGCTACACGATCCGCACGTGAGCTTCCGGGTCCGGCTGGCGCTCTGGTTCTCGCTCGTCATGGGGGTGCTCGTCATCGCCACGTCGGCCGCGACCTACCTGGTTGTCCGGTCGAGCCTCGCCGACGCGGCCCAGCGCCACGCCCGCCAGCTGGCCCGCGCCGCCGCGCACGAGCAGCCCCGCGAGGGCGAGCTCGACCGGCTCGCCGGCCCCGGCGACAAGATCTGGCTCACCGACTCACGGGGGGTGGTGATCGCGGCCAGCCATTCCGGCCGCGGCGAGGACACCGCCTCGGCGGCGGGGCGCGAGATCGACCACGCACCGGCGGGGGCGACGTCCGCGCGCTGGCGCCGCCCCGGCGGCGGCTCCGCCATCGTCCTCGTCCGCAACCGGACGATCGAGTCGTCGCTCTCGACGCTGCTTCGCACCCTGCTCGCCGTCGGCGCCGCGTTCGTCGCGGTGGCCGCCGTGCTCGGCGTGATCCTGGCCGCCCGGACGCTGAGGCCGGTCGAGCGCATGCGGCGCGAGGTCGACGACATCTCCGGCGCGCAGCTCGATCGCCGGATCGCGGAGGGCCGATCCGACGAGCTCGGCCGCCTCGCCCACGCGTTCAACCGGCTGCTCGCCCGCGCCGAGCGGGCGACCGCCGAGCAGCAGCACTTCGTCGCCGACGCGTCACACGAGCTGCGCACGCCGGTCACGGCGCTCCAGGGCCACGCCCGGATCGTCGTCCGGGCGATCGACCGAGGCGACCTCGGCCAGGCGCGCGAGTCCGCCGAGGTCGTGGTCGACGAGTCCCGCCGCCTCGCCGGCACCCTCGCGGAGCTCCTCTCGCTGGCCGAGAGCGCCGGGCCGGAGCGGCCGCTCGAGCCCGTGCGGCTCGACCGGGTCGCCGCCGAGGCGTGCAACGAGATGCGGGCGTTCCATCCCGGGCGAACCGTCGACGCCGAGCTGGCCGAGGCGACCGTGAACGGCGACGCGGGCCGGCTCGGGGAGCTGGTGCGCATCCTCGCCGACAACGCGCTCAAGTACAGCCCCGCCGAGGCCGCCGTGAGCGTGACGGTGACGGCCGGTGAGCGGCCCGAGCTCGCGGTGCGCGACCACGGCCCCGGGCTCTCAGCCACCGACCGCGAGCGCGCCTTCGACCGCTTCTACCGCGGCACGGCATCGCCCGGAGTGGGCGGAAGCGGCCTCGGGCTCGCCATCGCGCGGAGCGTGTGCGAGCGGCACGGGGCGGAGCTCAGCCTCGACGACGCGCCCGGCGGGGGCACCGTCGCCCGGGTGCGGTTTCCGGCCGTGGGGTAGAAGCCCTGACTAGAGTGAGGAGGTGTCGGAAGGCGTGAGGGACGAGCGGCCGGTGATCGTTGCGGTCGACCCAGACGGGGATGCGATCCGGCGGATCGGCGAGGAGCTCAGGCGGTACGAGCGCGACTACCGGATCGTGTGCGGACGGTCCGTCGAGGACGCGCTCGCCGAGCTCGAGGCGATGCGCCGGACAGGAGGCCGCGTCGCCGCTGTCCTGGCGGCGCGCGGCGAGCACGGCCTGCGGGGCGAGCAGCTCCTCGAGCGGGTGGGCGACCTCCACCCGCAGGCGAAGCGCGGCCTTCTGATCGAGTTCGGCGCCTGGGGCGACGACGAGACCGCCGCCGTGATCAGGGAGGCGATGGCCCGCGGCCACATCGACTACTACGTCCTCAGGCCCTGGAGCGAGCCCGACGAGCTGTTTCACCGCACGGTCTGCGAGTTCCTGCACGAGTGGCGGCGCGCCACCGACCAGGGCCGCCGCGAGCTGACCGTCGTGGCCGACCGCAACTCCCCACGCGGCTTCGAGCTGCGAAACCTGCTCGCCCGAAACGGCGTCCCCCATGCCTTCCACGCCAACGGCTCCGAGGAGGGCCGCCGGCTCCTGGACGCGTGCGGGCGCAGCGCGGCGAGCGAGCCGATTGTGATCCTCCCGGATAACAGCGTCCTCTCCGATCCGTCCAACCAGGATCTCGCCGAGAAGGGCTACCGCGTACGCACGCGGCTCGCCGACGACTCCGGCCCGTACGACGTCGTCATCATCGGCGCCGGCCCCTCCGGCCTGGCGTCGGCGGTCTATGCCTCGTCCGAGGGGCTGCGGACGCTCGTCGTCGAGCGGGAGTCAATCGGCGGCCAGGCCGGCTCGAGCGCCCGGATCCGGAACTACCTTGGCTTCCAGCGCGGGGTATCCGGCGGCGAGCTCGCGACCCGCGCGTACCAGCAGGCGTGGGTCTTCGGCACGGACTTCCTGGTGATGCGCGACGTCGCGGCGCTCCGCCTGCGCGACCGAGGCCACGCCGTCGTGCTCTCGGACGGATCGGAGATCGAGACCGAGAGCGTGGTGCTGGCGACGGGCGTCGCCTATCGCCGGCTTGGGATCCCTGCGGTCGAGGGCTTCTGCGGGCGCGGCGTCTTCTACGGCTACTCCAGCACGGATGCGCACCAGGTGGCGGGCGGGAGGATCTTCGTCATCGGTGCGGGGAACTCTGCGGGGCAGGCGGCCGTCGACCTGAGCCGGTACGCCGCCGAGGTCACCCTCGTCTGCCGGCGTCCCTCGCTCGGCGAGGGCATGTCCCGCTACCTGCGGGAGGAGATCGAGGCTGCCGGCGTCGGCGTGAAGCTCGGGGCGATCGCCGTCGACGCGACCGGTGACGGCCGGCTTCAGGAGGTCACGCTCCGCCACGCGTCCGGCGACCGGGAGATCGTCCCCGCAGACGCGGTGTTCGTCCTGATCGGCGGCCGGCCGTGCTCCGACTGGCTCCCCCAGGAGATCGAGCGCGACGAGAAGGGCTACATCCTGACCGGTGACGGCGAGCACATGTTCGAGACATCGCTCCCCGGCGTCTTCGCGATCGGCGACGTCCGGGCGGGATCGGTCAAGCGCGTCGCCTCGGCGGTCGGCGAGGGTGCGGTCGTGATCCCGCAGGTGCACCGGTACCTGACCGAGTCCGCGGCCGCAGTTCGTGGCTAGGCCCGTCTCGGCGCTCACGGCGTGGTGTGCCCGGATCGGGGCCGACGCGGGCGACGACGCCGAGCTCCGCCAGAAGAAGGCGCTGCTCGTCATCGTGACCGTCATCATCCTGCCCATCTCGCTGGTGTGGGGCTTCCTGTACCTCGGATTCGGCTCGCCGGGCGGCGTGCTTGCATTCGTCTACTTCGCGATCTCGCTCGGCTCGCTCGTCGTCTTCGCGCGAACCCGGCGGTTCGAGCCGTTCCTGCTCACGCAGATCGTCGACATCCTCCTGATGCCGACGGCCGGACAGACCGCAACCGGCGGATTCCTGGCATCCGGCGGCGTCGGGATGTGGGGCCTCCTTGGCCCGCTGGGAGCGCTCGTCTTCCTCGACGTGCGCCGGGCCGTCCGCTGGTTCGGGGCGTTCATCGTGGTGTTCCTGGCGACCGGCCTCGCGGGCGACGCGTTCGTGCCGGACGCCGGTTTCCCCACCTGGTTCACGAGCACGCTCCTGGCCTTGAACGTCGTCGGCACCGCCTCCCTCGCCTTCACGCTCCTGGCGCTCTTCGCGCACCAGCGCAACGAGGCGCTCATCGCACTCGGCGCCGAGCGGGAGAAGTCCGAGCTGCTCCTCCAAAACGTCCTCCCGCACACGATCGCGGAGCGGCTGAAGGTCGCCGGCGAGCGGATCGCCGACCACTTCGCCGCAGCCTCGATCCTGTTCGCCGACGTCGCGGACTTCACCCCGCTCGCGGAGCGGCTCTCGCCGGCCGAGATGGTCGGCGTGCTCGACCGGCTCTTCACCCAGTTCGACGCGCTCGTCGAGCGGCACGGACTCGAGAAGATCAAGACGATCGGCGACGCCTACATGGCGGCCGCGGGGGTGCCGGACCCGCACCCCGACCACGCCCAGAGGGCGGCGCTCGTGGCGCTGGAGATGCGAGAGCTGCTCGCCGCCTCTGCCGTGGCCGGCAGGTCCGACGTCGTGCTCCGCATCGGGATCAACTCCGGACCCGTCGTCGCCGGGGTGATCGGGACGCACCGCTTCCTGTACGACCTGTGGGGCGATGCGGTCAACACCGCGAGCCGGATGGAGTCGCACGGCACGCCCGGCGAGATCCAGATCACGCGCGCGACCTACGAGCTCCTGAAGGACGAGTTCGTCTGCCGGCCGCGGGGGACGATCGTCGTCAAGGGCAAGGGCGAGATGGAGACGTGGTATCTCGAGGGGCCGCGGTAGGGCTGAGCTCGCTTCGGCGCGCGCGAGTCTTGTGCGAGATGCGACTTATACTCGGGCGGTGGAGCGCAAGCTCGCGACCATCCTCTTCGCCGACCTCGTCGGCTCGACGGAGCTCAGCGCTTCGCTCGACCCGGAGCACGCGCGCGACGTGCTCGATCGGTTCTACGACGCGATGGAGGCCGAGATCGCGCTCGGCGGCGGGACGGTCGAGAAGTTCATCGGCGACGCGGTCGTCGCCGTCTTCGGCGCGCCCGCGGCCCAGGAGGACCACGCCGAGCGGGCGCTCCAGGTCGCGCTCTGGATGCAGGAGCGGCTGGCGGAGCTCTTCGGCGGCCGGCTGTCGCTTCGGATCGGCGTCAACTCCGGCGAGGTCGCCGTGGGCCGCCCCCGGGAGGGCAGCTCGTTCGCGACCGGGGACGCGGTGAACGTGGCCGCACGCCTCGAACAGGCGGCCGAGCCCGGCCACATCCTGGTCGGGGAGCGCACGGCGGCGCTCGTCGGCGACGCATTCGAGCTCGACGAGCCGCTGACGGTCGAGGCAAAGGGGAAGAGGGGCGGTGTCGCCTGCCGGGAGCTCCGGCGGATGCTCGCACCCCGCCGCCCGCGCGGCGGGCAAGGGCTCGAATCGAGCTTCGTGGGTCGCGAGCGGGAGCTTCGCTGGCTCGAGGACGCGGTCGCACGCACGGAGGCGGACGGGCGCCCGCGCCTCGTGAAGGTCACGGGGGAGGCGGGGATGGGAAAGACGAGCGTCGTCCTCGAGCTCCGGGAGCGGCTGCCGGAGGGGACGGCGTTTCGGCTTGGCCGCTGCCTCTCCTACGGCCGAAGCGTCACGTACAGCGCGCTCGCCGACGTGCTGCGCGCGGAGCTCGGCCTGCGGCAGGAGGATTCGGCCGAAGACACCATGGAGCGGCTCGCCGGCCGCGAGATCCTCGGCCTCACGCTCGGGCTCGACGTCGCCGGCGACCTCGACCCGCGGGCCGCGCTTCTGCGGCTTCAGGACGAGTGGGTCGAGCTGATCTCGCAGCTCGGCGCGCGTGGGCCTGCGGTCGTGGTGATCGAGGATCTCCACTGGGCCGCCGAGCCTCTGGTCGAGGTGCTCGAGCGGGTGCTGTCGGACGCGGACGGCCCGGTCCTCCTGCTCGCGACCACGCGGCCGGATGGGACCGCATTCCCGGCGGCGGAGGCGCTAACCCTGGAGCGCCTCGCTGACGAGGAGATGGCCGAGCTCACCGAGGCTGCGCTGGCGGGCGCGCTCGAACCCCGCGCGCTGGAGCTGGTCGCCGGCCACGCGGAGGGAAACCCCTTCTTCGTCGAGGAGGTGCTCGCGGATCTCCTCGACCGAGGCCTGCTGGAGCGGAGCGGCGACGGCTGGTCGCTGCAGGACGCGGCCGTGGATCTCGGCATCCCGGATACCGTCCGCGGCGTCCTGGCCGCGCGCATCGACCTGCTGCCGGCCGAGGCGAAGGAGGCGCTCCAGGCCGCCTCGGTGATCGGCCGCTCGTTCACTCCGGGAGGCCTGGCCGCGCTGACCGGGTCGAGCGCCGAGGTGCGAACCCTCGTGGAGCGCGGCTTCGTCCGACCCACGGAGCCCGAGATCGTGTTCAAGCACGCGCTCACGCGCGAGGTCGCCTACGACACCCTGGCGAAGGCGGCCCGGGCGCGCATGCACGCCGCCTTCGCGCGCTGGATCGAGGCCGAGGATGCAACGGATCGCCGTGCGGGTGTACTCGCCCATCACTACTCGGAGGCCGTCGACCCGGGCATCGCCGAGCTTGCCTGGCGGGACCGGGAGGACGAGCTCGCGGGGCTTTCGGCGGCGGCGCTGCGCTGGCTGCGGCGGGCCGCCGAGCTCTCGCTGGCGCGCTTCGATCTCGACGACGCCCTCGCGCAGCTTCACCGCGCCGCCGAGCTCGCGCCGGGCGACGCAGAGGTGTGGCAAGCGATCGGCAGGGTGAACGCGCTCAAGTTCGACGGCGAGGCCATGTGGCCGGCGATGGAGAAGGCGATCGAGCTGACCGAGAGACCGGAGGCGCTCGCCGACCTGTATGCGGAGCTCGCGTTCGAGACGGTCATGCGCGGCGGGATGTGGAAGCGCCCCCTCGACCACGCTCTCGTCGAGCGCTGGCTCACCCCGGCGCTCGAGCTCGCCGAGGCCGGCGGGGCCGCCCACGCCCGTGCGCTCGTTGCAAAGTGGGCGTGGGAGGAGGACGCCGACGCAGCGGAGCAGGCGGTCGCCCTCGCCGAGCGGCTCGACGATCCGGTGCTCCTCTCCTACGCGTACTGGGCGCGGTCGGGCGCGGCGTTCACGGGTTTGGACTTCTGCGAGGCGGACCGCTGGGCGCAGCGCCGCTTCGGCCTCCTCGACGGCCTGACCGATCCCGACAAGATCGCCCACATCCACTACTACGGGGCGACGGCCGCGCTCGCCGCCGGGCGGCCGCAGGACGCGGAGACGCTCGTGCGCAAGCACGACCTCGTCGCCTCGCGCCTGAGCCCGCACCACGAGGTGCACGCCCTCGGCGTCCTCCTGTACGTCGAGGAGGCGCTCGGGCACTGGGACGAGGTGCGCCGGCTTCAGAACCGCGTCGAGCCGGCGGTTGCCGCCAACCAGGGGACGCCGTGCGTGCTCAATGCGAGGACGCTCTTCTCGTGCGCCGTCGCGTGCGGCGAGCTCGGCCTCGACGACGAGGCCCGGCGACTCGAGACCGCCGCGGTCGCGCAGGGCTTCCAGGACATCGGCGTCGGGTTCTGGCTCGATCCGCCGCCGGCGCACCTCGCGCTCTTGCGCGGAGACCTCGACCGGGTCGCCGCCCTCATCGAGTCGTCCGGGGAGACGTGGCACTGGTCGGCGGACGGCAGCCTCTACGCGCTTGCGACGAAGCTCGATGCGCTGATCGCGCTCGGCCGGACAGCCGAGGCGGAGGAGGTGGCAACCCCGCTGCTTCAGCCCGGGACGTACCTCGAGCCGTTCGCGCTACGCACGCTCGGTGTCGTGCGCGGCGACCGCACCCTGACCGACCGGGCGGTCGAGCGGTTCGAGGCGATGGGTCTCGGCTGGCACGCTGCGAGGACACGCGAGCTCGCACCCGCGTAGGCCCGGCAGGGCGTCAGCACATCGGGTATGAGCTCATGCCCGACAGCAGGCAGGCGAGGCCGTCGAGGAGCGAGAACACGGCCCACCCTCTTATCGGCGACGTGGGACGCCGGCCGCAGCCGGCCGCGTAGACATCGCCGTGGGACGAGCTTTGAGCCTCGTGGCGATCGCCGCCGCGCTCGCCGGCGCAACCTGGGCCGCGACCCGCCCCGGGACGACCCCGGCGGCGCCCGCGCCCCCGGTTCCGCGCACGGCGGCCACTGGGGTTGAGCGGCAGGCGACCGGAGCGCCGTCGGGCTCGGCCCGCCGCCTCGCCGTCCGCCGGCGGCTGGAGGCGGGCATCGTCTGGCACCGGTCGCGCGCGATCGGTTTGCCGTATGCCGGTCGGCTCATCGGCGGCGTGCAGCTGCCGCGGGAGGGCGTCCACTTCTTCACGTGGGACCCGATCCTTCACCGCTCGCCCGACCGGCCGTGGCGGCGGTACGGCACCGACCGGCTCGTGCGCACGCTTCTCGCCGTGATCGACGCCTACGCCGCCGCCCACCCACGCGCCCCGCGCGTTGGGATCGGCGACCTGTCGCGTCCCCACGGCGGCGACTTCGGGCCGGAATTCGGCGGCATCGGCCACGCCTCGCACCAGAACGGCCTGGATGCCGACGTCTACTACCCGCGCATCGACCGGCGCGAGCGGGCGCCGCGGCGGGTCGACCAGATCGACCATCGGCTCGCGCAGGACCTGGTCGACCGCTTCGCGGCCGCCGGGGCGCAGGTCGTCTTCGTCGGCCCCAACACCCACCTGCACGGCCCGGCCGGCATCGGCGAGGTGCTCGAGCACCACGACGATCACCTGCACGTTCGCCTACCGCCCGCGCCGTAGCTACGCTGGCGGGATGGCGCGCCTCTTTGCGGCCACCGGCGACGGGATCGTGGCCCTCACCGAGCAGGGTGGCGAATGGACTTCCGAGCATGTGCTGCGCGAGCCCGGCGCGTCGTGCCTCGCCGTCGACCCGACCGACCCGGACACGGTGTACGCGGGCCTCCACGAGGGCGGCGTGCGGCGATCGACCGACGCCGGCCGAAGCTGGGTCGACTGCGGCCTCCCCGATCCCGGCGTCTACTCCCTGGCGGTGAGCCCGTCCGGGGGCGCCGTCTACGCGGGCACCGAGCCGAGCCGGCTGTTCCGAAGCGACGACCGAGGCGAGCGCTGGCGGGCGCTGGACGGCCTGCTCGATCTGCCGTCGCGCCCGACGTGGAGCTTCCCGCCGAGGCCGTGGACGTCGCACGTGCGCTGGATCGCCCCCAGCCCGCACGACGCGGATGTGATCCTCGCCGGGATCGAGCTCGGCGGGCTCATGCGGTCCACCGACGGCGGCGACACATGGGAGGACCACCGGCCCGGTGCTCAGCGCGACGTCCATTGCCTGGCGTGGCATCCGCGAGTGAAGGGCCGGGCATACGAGGCCGGCGGCGGCGGCGCGGCGTGGAGCGAGGACGGCGGCGCCACCTGGCAGCCGGCCGACGACGGCCGCGACCGCAACTACACCTGGGCGCTTGCCCTCGACCCGGATGACCCGGAGCGGTGGTATGTCTCTGCGAGCACGGGCCCCTTCAAAGCCCACCGGGACGGCGATCCCGAGGCCCGCATCTACCGCCGCGAAGCGGGGGAGGACTGGCGTCCGGCCATGGGTGGGCTGCCCGAGCCTCTGCCGGCGATGCCCTACTCCCTGGTCGCCGTCGACGGGCGCCTGATCGCCGGCCTCCGCAACGGTGACATCTGGCAGAGCGCCGATCGGGGTGAGAGCTGGAAGTCGTGCCCGCTCACCGGCGAGGCGCCGACGCAGCTGCTGGCGCTCGCGGCGGCCGGTGGCTGAGGGAACGGTGGAGTTCACGCTGCCGCGGATCGGCGGCGATCCCGTCTCGCTGGCGACGCTCGTCGAGGATGGGCCGCGGCTGCTCGTCTTCGCCCACGCCGACTGCCCGACCTCCCATCTGGCGCTGCGGCACCTGGCGGCGCTTCCCGACGGGCCGGTGAAGCCGGTCCTGATCGCCGAGGAGCCGCCGGAGCGGGCAGCCCGGATCGCGCGGCGAAGCGGCATCCGGTTTCCCGTGCTCGCCCAGGAGGCTCCGTTCGCGGTCTCGGAGCAGTTTGAGATCCAGGCGGTGCCGACCGCGGTTCTCGTCGACACGTCTGGTACGGCTGTGGAGTCGCTGGTGGGCTGGGACCGGGCCGGCTACGAGCGCCTGCTGGGCACGTCGCTTCCTGATCTCGGCCCAGCCCGGAAGCCGGGCTGCGGCTCGCGCCTGCACGAGCCCGCCGTGGAGGCCGGTCTGGACGAGATCGAGGACATGTTCGAGCGGGGATGGACGGACGGCCTGCCCGTCGTCCCGCCGACGCCCGAGCGGGTCGAGCGGATGCTCGGCGGCCGTGACGCCGGTCGCTCGCTCGGCGGGGTGCCGCCCTCCGGCGGAACCGCAACGCTCCGGCGCGTCGCGGCGTGCGCCGTCCTCGCCGGCTGCCGGCCGGACTACTTCCCGGTGGTGGTGGCCGCGGTCGAGGCGGCCCTCGATCCGGCGCTGAACCCCCACGGCCTTGCGGTGACCACGCAGGCGGGCGGCGTCGTGATGGTCGTGAACGGCCCCGCGCGGGAGCGGCTCGGCCTCAACACCGCCATGGGCGCGCTGGGGCCGGGAGCCCGCCCGAACATGACGATCGGACGCGCGCTGCGGCTCGTCCTGACGCTGACCGGCGGCGCGCTCCCCGGCCGCCTTGACCGGTCCACGCTCGGGAATCCCGCCAAGCTCGGCCTCTGCATCGCCGAGGACGAGGAGCGAAGCCCCTGGCCACCGCTGCACGTCGAACGGGGGCTCGACCAGGACACGTCGGCCGTGACCGTGATCGCCGCCGACGCCCCGCTTTCGGTCTCCGACCATCGCTCGAAGACCGCCGACGAGCTCGCGTGGGTGCTCGCCCAGGCGGCGGCCGTCACCTGGAGCCCGTGCTGGTGGCCCATGGACGACGACTCGCTGTTCGTGATCGGCCCGGAGCACGCGGCCACGTTCGCGGCAGCGGGCTGGTCGAAGGAGCGGCTGCGCCGAGCCATCTTTGCCGCCGCGGTGCGCCCCGCCGGCGAGCTCAAGCACGGCGAGACGACGCCCACGGTCTGGGCGAGCCCCGACGACCGCCCGATCCACAAGTGGGCCGATCCCTCGCGCATCCTGATCGTGGTCGCAGGCGGCGAGGCCGGGCGCTACTCGGCGGTGCTCGGCCCGTGCGACGGGATGCAGACACAGCCGGTGACACGGGAGGTGCGATGGAGTACGTGAGCCCGATCGATCCGCAGGTGGCCGAGCCGATCGAGCGCGCGCCCCGGCCGGGCGCGCTCGATGGTCGCCGCGTCGTGCTGCTCGACATCACCAAGAACCGCGGTGCCGAGTTCCTCGACCGCATCGAGCAGCACCTGCGGCGCCGCGGTGCACACACCGTCCGCGGCGCGAAGGAGACCTTCTCGCGGCCCGCGTCGAACGAGGTCATCGAGCGCGTGGCGATCCACGGCGATTTGGTGGTGGAGGGCCTCGCCGATTGAGGATCGTGTGTGTCGTGCAGTGTGCACGACGCGGTGCGACTCGAGGCGCGTGGGATCCCGACGGCCGTGGTGGGAACGGAGCCGTTTCTCGACGAGGCGCTCGAGCAGTCGCGGATGCTCGGGATGCCGAACTACCCGGTCGTGCTCGTCGCCCATCCCGTGCAGCTCCTGACCGACGCGGAGCTTGAGACGCTCGCGGATCAGGCGTTCGCGGCGATCGAGGAGCTGCTGGTCGACAGAGGGTCGCGGATCATGTGACCGGCGACGACTCCAGAAGCCTGCCGTTTCTCGACAGGTCCGCGTCAGTGCAGGCGGCGAGGTTGAAACAGCAGGGCCGCCGCTTCCCGCTGTTCATCTTCGAAATGGTGACGTCAACGCGTCGCTGGCGCGTGTCGGGGTTTCTCGTCGCATTGACCCATCGAACCCACTCCCACCGCGCCATCGGCGTGATCTCCTCCCAGAGATCCCGGATCGTCTGAGGAGCGGCTTCCAGAGCCACCTCCAGATCGTCCGGCACGGTCGGCTCCGGCCAGTCCTTGGTCGGTTCGATCTCGAGCGTCGCGGCATCGCCCGCCGTGACACCGGCAGCACGCTGGAGCTTGCCATCGACCCTCATCCAGTGGCCCCCGGAGCCGTCCGGCTCGAGCACCGTCTCGAACTCCGCGCCGTTCATCCGTCCATGCACCGCCACCTGCCCGCGCGACGGCAGCCTCGAGCTTGCAGTCTCGGGCAGGCGCAAGATCGTCCAGCGGTCGATCTCGGACAGAGTGGTCTCACAATGGATTCTCGGCGTGCGCTGCGTCATGGCCTCGAGTCTAGCCATGGTGTGCTCACCGCGGCAATCAGCTGGACCGCGAATCCGCACAGCGGAGTGGCCGCCAGGAGACCCATTCAGGGTCTCCAGGCAGGCATGGAGCTAATCGGACACTATTCGAACCGCATCAGCCGGATCGGTCCTCGAGCACCTCGAGGTTGTCCTTGATGCGCGCTGCCGCAGGCGTCGTCGCCGATCGACCGTTGCCATTGGAATGCGCCTCGCCGGAAGCCGACGTTTGGCTTGGATAGCGCTCATCGATCGCATGGCGGACGTCGCTGAGGTAGCGGGCGCGCTCAGCCTCACCGGTCTTGAGTCGTTCCGAAGCACCGCGGCGCCGGTCGAGCTCTCGGTCGTAGTCCTGATTGGTCTCCCGTACGGCGGCATCGATCGCGTCGATGACCTCGGTGACCGCGCCCAGGCCGGGGCATATCACCGCGATCCGGCTTTCGCGCGCCTGATCCCATGGCCGGATCAGGGCAGGGTCGGCGCCGGCGTGGTTGCGCATCGAACGCCACCACCACGGCGGCGGCGGCGGTGATATTGGGAACACCAGTGCATCGCCGCCTCCCGCCGGGTGAGTCGTGAGTACCGGCTTCTCGGCTCGAAAGGGTGCCTGCGTGGTCATGGTGTGCTCCTCAGGGAATCAGAATTCGGGGCCGGCGCGGTAACCGCGCCGTTGAGCGGCTGCGGAATAACGTCACCCGCACGCGTGGCACTGGCGCCTTCGCGGCTGAGGAATGCGGTCAGCTCCTGGATCGTGCTCATCAGCGGCGCCGGAAACACAACGGTCGTGTTCTTGTCAACGCCGATCTCCACCAGGGACTGCAGATTGCGAAGCTGCAGTGCCAGCGGGTGGGCCATCATGACATCGGAGGCATGTGCCAGCTCCCCGGCTGCCAGCGCCTCGCCCTGCGCGGCGATGATCTTGGCCCGCTTCTCCCGTTCGGCCTCTGCCTGGCGGGCCATCGCCCGCTTCATCGTCTCGGGCAGCTGGATGTCCTTCAGCTCCACGACTGTGACCTCGATGCCCCACTCCTCGGTCTGCACGTCGAGGATTGCGCGGATGTCTCGATTGATCTTGTCTGTCTCGGACAGGGTCTCATCGAGCGTATGCCGGCCGACGACGGCTCGAAGGGTCGTCTGTGCGATCTGGCTGATCGCCTCGTTGACGTTCTCGATCGCAATGACGGATCTGACGGAATCTTTGACACGGAAGTACGCGACGGCGGAGACGTCGACCGACACGTTGTCCTTCGTGATGATGCCCTGCGACTGAATGGGCATCGTCACAATCCGAAGTGACACGCGGTGCACACGATCGAGGAGAGGGGCGATCAGGATCATGCCCGGGCCGCGAGCGCCTCCCGTTACCTTCCCGAGGCGGAACTGAACTCCCCGCTCGTACTGTTTCAGGATCCGAACCGAAGCCAGAGCTCCGACAATGACCAGCCCAACAACGATGAGGACAGGTACAACGAGCATGACGTTCCTCCTCGTCGACCACCGCTGGACCATGTACAACCACGCTGCGAACGAACGCGAGCCGAAACGTGGTCGTCGTCCATCGTGGCCGACGCACTCCTGATGACCAGAGGGCAGGCGGCCAACAATCCCGAGCCGGTTCGGACGGGAGCGACACACGCTCGCCTCGTTGGACCGGCGTATGAAGCGTAGCACCGATGTGCCTGCCGGATCAGTTCCCGGGATCACGCTATGCTAGACTCCAACTGCGTGGCCCGATCCCTGCCCCGCCTCCCCTGACCCAAACACTCGGTCGTCCTGTTTCGCGTCGTGGCTTGGAGGCCAGGCAAATGCTTACTGTCATCATCATCGTGGCCATCATTCTCGTTGCGCTGTACATCATGCGTGACCGGCTACCGCAGCTTCGGCGGTGAAACGCGTCGCGCATCGGCTTGCCGTGACCGCGCCGATGCTCGCCGCGCTGGCGCTCCTTGGCCCGGGGTCAGGATCTGCACTCGCAGCGAGCACGAATCCGGCGTCTGACCAGTACGGCGGCGGCATAGACGTTCTCGGTGAGACTACCGGCGGGTCGTTGCCGTTCACCGGCATCAACGTGATCGTGTTACTTGGCCTCGGCCTCGGCATGGTCGCCGTCGGTTTCGCGGTGCGGCGCGTCGCGCCCAACTCTTCTCAGTAGCCGAAGCCGCCATGCGTGCCGCATCGAAGTCGCACTTCCAAGACCCTGCCCGGAATCGCAAGAGCTGGCGCGAGCATGAGCTCGAGACGAGGATCACTGACCTCGAAGTTGTGCTCGCGCAATCTCAGGAGACCTCGCGCCGCCTTGGGCGCGAGGCGGACGCCGATCCGCTGACCGGACTCGCGAATCATCGCGCCTTCCACGACAGGCTGGGAACCGAGGTCGAGCGCGCGCAGCGATACGGTCGTCCACTCTCGCTCGCGTGCCTGGACGTCGACGGGTTCAAGGACGTGAACGATCACTTCGGCCACCAGGTCGGCGACGCGGTCCTGAGAGCGGTCGCCGATCGGCTGAACGCCGTCGCGCGCGCCGCCGACCTTGTGGCGCGGATCGGCGGCGACGAGTTCGCCGTCCTGCTCCCCGAGACCACAGCCGAGGCGGCCGAGGCGGTGGCGCGGCGCGCCCACGAGTTGATCCGGGTCGACTTCGCCGGCCCCGGCCCGAGCGTCACTGTCTCGATCGGGATCTGCGACCTCGAGCACGCGTCGAGCGCACACGCCTTGGTGGGGTTCGCGGACGGCGCCCTGTATTGGGCGAAAGCTCACGGCCGCGACGCGGTTTGGCGTTACCAGCCCGAAGCGGTGGAGAATGTGTCGCTGCATGACCGGGCGGCGCGGCTCGCCCGCAACCAGACGCTGGGTGGAATCCGGGCGCTTGCGCGGGCGGTCGACACCAAGGATCACTCCACGCACCTGCACTCCGAGCGAGTCGCGAACCTGTCCAGGCGCCTCGCCGTGGCGCTCGGCTGGTCAGCCCGCCGGGCCGAGACGCTGCACGAGACCGCGCTGATCCACGATGTCGGAAAGCTGGCGATCCCAAGCGCCCTCCTGTTCACGCCGCGCCGCCTCACTGAAGCCGAATACGAGACTGTGAAGACGCATGTGGCGCTTGGGGTGCAGATCGCCGGCGAGGCGTTGAGCGACGAGCAACTCGGATGGCTTCGCGGCCACCACGAGCGTGTTGACAGTGCCGGCTATCCGGACGGCCTCGCCGGAGAGGCCATCCCTGACGGCGCGCGCCTGCTGGCGCTTGCCGACAGCTGGGATGTGATGACGAGCGACCGGCCCTACTCACGCGCCATGCAGCCCGGCGAGGCGATCGAGGAGTGCCGACGGTGCACCGGCAGCCAGTTCTTCGTCGAGCCGGTCGAGATCCTGGTCGCCCCTGCGTTCGAGCGGACCCGCCGGATCTTCGCCAACGATCAAGTCGCCCACAGCGGATACGACAGCAGACTTGCGGACGGGGCGGGGCGGATCTTCACCCTACGCTGCGAGTGCGGCACGCATGACTGCACAGCGCCGGTGACTACTCCGGTGGGCGAGTACCGCACGATCCGTGCCCACGACCGGCGCCACGTCGTTCGTCTCGGACACGAGCTTCCGAATGACGAACGAGTCCTGCTCACCACGGCGGGAAACAGCGTCGTGGAACAACAATAGAGACGCGTTCGCATCGCAGGGGCGACCGTGTACAACGGTCGCCCCCACGTTACCTACCTAGTGAGTGACCAGTTCTCCGGCCGTCTCGTGCGGCTTGGCCATGAACGGGAGGTTCTCCCGAACCCACTTCTGTGCCACGTCGTTCGACGCCTGCGCCTCAGCACGGCTGTCGAAGATGCTGATCGACGCGACCTTTCCGTCGGTCCCCTCCTGCTTCATCAACTCGTAGGAGACAAACCCGGGCGACTCCTGCAAGATGGTCCGCAGGCCCTCATTCGCCTTGCGTGTTGCCTCATCGCGATTCTCAACGCTGAGGCCCTCATACGTTCGGATCAGGGCAAACATGTCCTGCTCCCTTCCTCGTGTCACAGGGCGATTGGCCACGTCATAGCTCTCCTCAGCGGCTTACCCTGTACGCCGCGAAGATGTGTGACCTTGAATGCTTCAAGCTCCGCCAACAACGACCGTCAGCTGTACCGCTTGAGGCTTGCCCTTAGAGCTGATCCAGCGGCCGTACTAGCACTTACATATACCGGCCTGCCACAGGAAGGGCACTGGGGACCATACTAGCACATCCTGCCTCGAGCACCGACGGGCGTCAGCCGGTCGGGCCGGCAGTGTCGGGGTCGCGGGGGAGGAGACGATGCCCGTCGACGATGGCCTCGGCGATCGTCGTGAGCTTGCGATTGGTGCTGCGCGCGTGGGCACGCAACATCTCGAAGGCGCGATGTTCGTCAATCGCATGGCGTTCCATCAGTATTCCCTTCGCACGCTCGATCAGCGCGCGCCGGCCGAATGCGCCCTCGAGATTCTGAAACTCGGCAAAGCGGCGCAACACGATTGCGAGCGCATCCTGTAACTGGTCCGCCTCCGCACTCGTGATATACGCAAAGACACCGCGCTTGGCCGCCTCTGTGACGAAGTCGTGATCATCAGTCTCGAGCAGCGCGATCACCGGGCAGGCCGCCTGGCGGACGATCTCGCCAATCAGCTCGAGAGCGTGGGCCGAACTGTCGCCCAAGCCGACCAACGCCACATCCGGCCGTTCCCTTGACGTGACGGCCGCCACCTCGGTCACCTCGATCGAGCGCGCGATCACCTCGTGTCCGAGCGAAACCACGATCGTGGTCACGTGATCGAGGCGGGCCGGACGCTGATTGGCGACCAGAACGCGGAGATGCTCGGGCTCGGAGACGGGGCTCACAGACTGGCCAGTTGCCTGGTTCCTCAGTCTAGCCGTGGCGCTAGAGGGGACTCGGGTCGAGCGCCGCGCCGCCCCCGTCCTCCCATCGTTCGAGGTCGACCGTCGACCGCTCGTTCGACCCAGCCTGACCCGACTGGATCACGTCTTCGTGCCGGCCGCACTCCGCGCAGATCCAGGCCCCGACGCCGCCGCTTGGACGCATGTCGTGTGCCTCGACCATCGCCTCGATCGTCCTCCATACCCCCCAGTGGACAGCCGTGTGCCCGCACGTGGGGCAGTACCGGGCCTGGCGCGGTGCATCCTCGGGAATCGCTTGCGCTCCCATCTCCAACTCCTCCACAGAAGCCTGATCGTTTCGGGTGAGTCAACGAGAGAGAACCCCCGACGGACTTCCGCCGAGGGTTCTCAAGGCTCCATGACGGACGTGGCGCGCTCCGGTCAGGGTCTTCCAAAAGCCGTAGCAGGCGGGGCGATCGGCCCCGTCGGGGGCGACTTCTTCGCTGCCGATATTGTATCACTCCTCACGAGCAGCTGAGTGCGCGCGACCGTCGTCGTGGCGGCTCGCGAGATGGCGGGTCGCCGACCAGCCGATGGTGGACCAGAGCAGCGCGAATCCGAGGACCACGTCCCACGCCGTCAGGATCAGCTGCTGGCCGAGGGAATACGCCGTGACGATGTGCGCGGGCGCGTAGTTCCGCAGTGCGACGGAGGCCAGCGCTTGCTCGGTGCCGACGCCGCCGGGGGTCGCTGCAAACGTCGTCGCGATCGAGTTGACTGCGGTGACGAGCAGGACGGCACGGACTGACACGGGCACGTCGTACGCGTACATGAACGTGGCGGTCACGGTCATCCGCACCACGTAGGAGGCGACCTCCACCGCGAGCACCTGACTCGCATAGCGGCGTGGCGTGCCGAGGATTGCAGCGCCTTCTTGAGCTGCCGCCAGCCCGTTGCGGAATCGGCGCCCGAGCACCCAGGCGACGATCGCGACCACTACGAGGACTCCGGCTCCAAGCAGGAAATGGTTGGTGAGCCACGCGGCCTTGAGGTCGAACGCCGCCGGCCGGCTGACGACGAGGACGACGCAGAGGAGGGCGCCCACGACCAGGAAGAAGGCGTTCTGCACAACCCCGGCACCGAGCACTCCGAGCACCGTGGAGCCGCGGATCTGCGCCCGGAGGAGGCCGAGCATCGCCACGGTTCCCGCCTGCGCGGGCAAGATCGCGTTCAACGCGATGCCGCCCCCGTACGCGCCGAGGATCGGCTTGAACTCCGCACCGCCACGCGGGTACGCCGCCGCGAGGACGTTCCGCCAGGCGAACGCGTTCAGGAGGGTCTCGCAGGTGTGGAGCCCGAGCGCGAGCAGCAGGAGTGGGAGCGAGATCGACCGGATCTGATCGAAGACATCCCTGACCGAGCCGGCAATGCTCCCCACGATGTCCACCAGCTACTCGCCTCCGCCGACTTCGTCGTATGGGCCGGACCCCTACAGTTGTCGCGACGACCAGAGCAGGGCGGCCAGGATGACCGACGTCAAGCCGATGACGAGCCCGACGATCCAGCCCGCAACGTCCTGGCTCACGAGGACGGCACCGAGGAGGGTGGCGATCCCGATGATCCCACCCGTGGCGATGATGCGGACAAAACCGCGCTCGATCACGCTGCGACGTCGCTCACGCCCCGGCAGCATGCCCTGCGGCCGCTCGTGCCGCCCCGATGCCTGGGGCGCCGCGCCGGGCGGATCATCGTCCGCAACGGGCGCCGGCCGCTCCTCGGGCGCCGCGCCTTCCTCTGAGAGGTCAGACATCGGGACGAGGATACCCGGCGGAGGTGCTGCGCCAACAACTCACGGCACCGAGGTGCGAGCGCACCGGCCACTCGGCGCCGTGCGGACTACGCTCTCCAGGCGGGCATGGAGCTAAGCGGTTCGAACCGCTGACCTCCTGGACTCAGCCGTCAAGGTCGCTCCGCTCCCTTGACCGCCTCGTGACGGGGCCTGCTACGTAGCAGGCCCCTTGATCCAGGCGCCTATGGCCTGGATCGCACCCAGAAGGCCCAACGCCCGGGTCCACCTCAACGCGATAGGGGTGTGGGG
>DATIDU010000209.1:0-3451 GCA_035456145.1 Gaiellales bacterium
CGTTCCAGCCCAGGTACTCGACGAAGCCCAGGAACACGCCCAGCGCAAGCAGCGACCCGCCGAGCAGGTCGGCGCGCTGCTCAGCAGTCGAACGGCTCGGCGCTCGATTCCGCCGGGGGGTCTGTGAGCGGATGGGGGTCCTGCGCGAGCGCCGAGCCGATCGCCGTGAGCCAGCGGCGCGATGTGTCCGTCGCGTCGTCGCTCTGGCCATTGCCCGCGTGTTTCGGGGCCGGCGGCCGGTTCCCTCCTTCACGGGACGCGGATGGGCGGCATCGACCAGCAGAGCCTGGCCGTCTACAAGGCCTCGCACCTGCCCTAATGGGCCATCGCGCGGTGGAGTGGGAACCCGCTCACCAGGAGCCGCTGGGCGGCGCCGTCGATGATCGTGCCGAACGCGAAGTGCTCGGGCGCCGGGCCGGCGGGCGTCATCCAGGCGAACGTGCCGCCCGACGCCGGTGCGAGCGGGATCCTGCCGTACGCCGCCTGCTCGGCCGCCAGCTCCCCGCGGCATAGGGTGATCCGGTAGCAGAGGTTCCACGGATTGTGGGAGCGGTAAAGCCCGGGGTAGGCCAGCCATTCGGATGGGTGCGGGAACTCATGCGGACCGCCATAGCCGTCGCGCGGATACCAGTCGTTCCCGGCGACCAGGTGGTCGATGCGCCCGTTCGTGCGGCCGAAGCAGATGAACGAGCGGCACAGCTCGGGGTGATCGGTCGCGAACGTGTCGCCCTCCGATTCGGCGAGCGTGCCGTGGCCCGTTGCCGTCTCGATCCCATCTGGCGTAACGGTCACCGGCCCGTAGCGGCCCAGGTACGGATCGAGATCGGGCGGCTCGTCGGTGGGCGGATCCGGGAACGGCGCCCCAGCCCGGCACGCCCGCCCCAGCGCAAGCGCGTAGTCGACCACTGCCCGCGCGCCGCGTGGCCCGTTCACGAGCGCCACCGCCCCCACTCCGGCCTCCGCGTCGCAGGAGAGCTGGGCCCGGTAGCCGACCATCGACCCTCCGTGCCCGACCAGCGTGTGGCCGTCGCGCTCCTCGATCGTGAGGCCCAGCCCGTAGGGGACTCCCTCGTCGTCTGGAAGTCCGTCCGCCATGCGGGCGAAGTCCGCCTCGGCGAGGACGCCGGGATGGCCGCCCCGGAGCAGCATGCGTGCGTAGCGGGCCATATCGGCGGCCGTCGAGACGATGCTCCCCGACGCGCCCTCCGACTCGCAGAAGGGCGCCACGGCGAGCGGGATCGCCGGATGGGCGGGCCGGTCGGGATACAGCGGCTCGTGCCCCGCGGCCATCGCGGGGCGGTGCTCGGGCCCGATGAAGGCCGCCGACGCAGCCATGCCGAGCGGCCGAAGCACGCGGTCGCGGATGACCTGCGGGAACGGGATCCCGGCCCGCGCCTCTACCACTGCACCCAGAGCGTCGTAGCCGACATTCGAATACCAGAACCGCGACCCAGGCGCCCATCCGGTCAGCGGGCCCGCCAGGCGTATGAGGGCCGCCGAGGAAGGCGTGGCGTCCATGCCGGTCGTGAGGCCGGACGTGTGCATCATGAGGTGGCGCAGCGAGATCGTCCCATGCCCGACGCCGCTCATCCGAAACCAGGGCAGGTGACGCTCGACGGGGTCGTCCAGCGAGAGCGCGCCCTCGCGCTCGAGCTGGAGCGCGCACACGACGGCGAACGACTTCGAGATCGAGCCGATCTCGAGCAGATGGTCGAGGCGAAGCGGTGTGCCGGCGAGATCGGCGTGGCCCACCGCGAGCAAGGACTCCGCACCGTCGCGGTCGATCGCGGCAACGGCCACCCCGGGCGTGTCGCCGGCCGCGATGCGCCGCTCGGCATAGGAGCGGAGGCGATCGAGGGCCTCCGTGCTCAGGAACGGCACCGCCATGGGTGCGGCGAGGATACCCCGGTGGCTCGGGTTGCCCCTAGACCTCGACGACGACGGGAAGCACCATTGGCCGCTTGCCGGTCATGTGGGAGACGAGCTCGGCCAGCGCATCGTGGAGCTCCTGCTGGACGAGGTGCACCTCCGTCGTGCGGTGGGCCTGGCACTCCTCAAGGACCCGCTCGACCGCCGCACGCGCCTGCTCGAGAAGCTCCATCCCATCGTCGGACGGCTCGATGAAGCCGCGCGCGATCACCTCGGGCTCGGCGATCGGCTTCGCCGAGTCCGCCGCGATGGTCGCCACCACGATCAGCACGCCGTCGGAGGCGAGATGGCGCCGGTCGCGCAGCACCACGTCGCGCACCGAGCCCACGTTCATGCCGTCCACGAGCGTGGTGCCCGCCTCGACCTGATCCACGACCGTGAGGCCGTCGCCGTCGAGCTCGAGCACCGTCCCGTTCTCGGCGATCCGCACCGCGTGCGAGGGCACGCCCGCGCTCTCCGCCAGCCGGGCATGCGCCTGGAGCATTCGGTACTCGCCGTGGATCGGCATGAACGCCCGCGGCCGCACCGTGGAGATCATGGTCGAGAGGTCCTCGGCGGCAGCGTGCCCGGAGGCGTTGACGTACGTCGTGTCCTCGGTGAGAACGGTCGCCCCGAGCCGGCAGAGCCGGTTCACGGTCTCGTGAACCTTCACCTCGTTGCCGGGGATGGCCCGGGCCGACACGACGACCGTGTCCATGGAGTTGATCTGGACCGCGGGATGGTCGCCGAACGCGATCCGGGTGAGCGCCGAGCGCGGCTCCCCCTGGCTGCCCGTGCAGATGATCAGCGTCTCGTGCGGCATGAACTCGTCCAGCCGCCGGGCCTTGACCAGGAGGTCGTCGGGGACGGTGGCGTAGCCCAGGTTGCGGGCGATGTTCAAGTTGCGGTTCATCGAGCGGCCGATGACCGACACGATCCGGCCGCCCGCCGCCGCGGCATCGATCACCTGCTGGATGCGGTGGATGTGCGAGGCGAACGACGTGACGATCACACGTCCCGGGGCCTTGCGGATGATGTCGCGGACCGCCGAGCCCACCGTCCGCTCGGACGGCGTGTGCCCGGGCCGCTCGGCGTTCGTCGAATCGGCGAGGAGCAACGCCACCCCGGCGTCCCCCAGCTCGCGCAGGCGGTCGAGGTCGGTGGTCCGCCCGTCGATCGGCGTCTCGTCGAGCTTGAAGTCGCCCGTGTGGACGATCGCACCGTGCTCGGTGTGGAGCACGACGGCCACGGCGTCCGGCACCGAGTGCGTCACACGCACGAACTCGGCCTCGAACGGCCCGACGCGGGTGCGCCCGCCCTCGGGGTCGATCTCGACGAGCTCGGAGTGGACCAGGAGGCCGTGCTCGTCCAGCTTCGACTTCACAAGCCCGAGCGTGAGCCGCGTCCCCCACACCTGGGCGTCGGTGCCGATCTCACGGAAGAGGTAGGGCAGCGCACCGATGTGATCCTCGTGGCCGTGCGTCAGGATGACGGCATCGAGGATGTCGGCGTGCTCGGCGACGTAGGAGAAGTCGGGGAGCAC
>DATIDU010000210.1:0-3008 GCA_035456145.1 Gaiellales bacterium
TGCAGCCGCCGATCGAGCACGGCTCCGTGGGCCCCACCCTTCCTGGGATTGCGGAGATCCGACTCGTAGTCGACGACGTCGTTGATCCCGTACATCGCGAGGTTGTACGGGATGAGGAAGAAAAGTGTCCCGATCACCCACGTCGGATCGATGGTCCGCGTCGTCAGCAGGTACGCGGCGGCGAAGGGATAGGCGGTGTTGATCCAGCTCACCGGCCGCGACGACGTGAACAGCTGGCGGAGGACGGTGCCCGCCCGGAGCGGCGGGGCAGGGGGATGCGGGGGATGCTGGTCTGCGCTCATGCGCGACTCCTTACAGGCAGAAGCGTGAAGACCGCGGGCACGAGGAACGCCGCGCACACCGGGTAGGCGAAGTCCTCGAGAGGCGCCAGGCCGACGCGGAGTCCGCTCAGATGCTCCGGCGGATACGAGAAGAGGCCCGCGGCGATCATGAGGTTGTCGAAGACCGCGGTGAGCAGCACGAGCACCACCGCGGCGCCGGCGGAGGCGGCCATCCGGCGACCGAAGTTCGGGCGCGCGAGGGTGGAGAGCGAGACGGCCGCCGCGACGAGGGCGAACGGGATCACCAGCAGCGCATACGTCATTCGTGCGCCTCCCCGCTGTCGGTCGTGGCGGACGAGGTGCTCGCGCCTCTCGCAGGTCCGCGCCGGGCGAGCAGACGCAGGGCGCCCGCCCACGAGACGAGGGCCAGGTACGACAGGAAGGCGAGGAACACGGGCTCTTCCAGCGGCAGGTGCGGCGCCAGGTCGATGCCCAGCAGCAGCGGGCTGTCGCCCTTCACGAAGACTCCCGCGGCGATGCCGACGAGGTCCCAGACGAGCATGAAGACCGTACCCGCCACGACCGCGAGGGCGGTGCGCAGGGGCGCAGCCCGCACGATCAGGCGCAGGCGCAGGTCGATGACCGCGATCCCCGCGGCCGACACGAGGATCGCGAGCAGGTAGAGACCCGGCACCTCAGCTCCGCACGGGGACGGGTTCGGCGATCCGGCCGGGTGATCGATCCCGGCGCAGGCGCTTGACGACGAGCTCGGCCGAGATGAGGCACATCGGCAGGCCGATGCCCGGCAGCGTCGAGGCGCCGGCGTACAGCAGCCGGTCCACCTTCTTCGACGCCCCCTTCGGACGGAACACGGCGCTCTGACGCAGGGTGTGGGCGAGCCCCAGGGCGTTTCCGCGCCAGGCGTGGAGGTCGGCCTCGAAATCGCCCGGCGCCACGGTGCGCCGCACCACGACGCGGTCGGCGAGATCGGGGATGCCGCACCACTGCGCGATCTGCGCGATCGCGGCATCGGCCGCCGCCTCGATGCGCTCGTCGCCCGAGCCCTCGATGCCGCCACGGCCGAGCGACGGGTCGGCCGGCACCGGGACGAGGACGAACAGGTTCTCGTGGCCGGCGGGTGCCACCGTGTCGTCGGACGCGCTCGGGCGGCAGACGTACAGCGAGGCGGGATCCGGGATGCCGGAGTCGGTGCCGAAGACGCGCTCGAAGTTCGCGCGCCAGTCCTTCGTGAACACGAGCGTGTGATGGGCGAGCTGCGGCAGCTCGCCCCGAACCCCGAGCATGAGCAGCACCGCGCCCGAGCTCGGCGTGCGGTTGCGCCACCACGATTCCGGGTATGTCTGCAGGTCGCGCGGAAGCATCGTCGTCTCGGTGTGATGCAGATCCGCCGTGGAAACGACCAGATCGGCCGGGATGGAACGGCCGTCGGCGAGACGGATGCCGGTGGCGACAGCATCCGTCGTCTCGATGCTCGCCACGGGAGCGTTCGTCTCGATGCGCACGCCTCGCGCGACGGCGAGCCGCTCGATCGCACGGATGATCTCGGTGAAACCGCCGCGCGGGTACCGCACGCCGTCATCGAGGTCGAGATGGCTCATCAGGTGATACAGGCTCGGCACCGCGTACGGGGAGCCTCCGAGGAACACGGCAGGGTAGCCGAGGATCTGGCGCAGTCTCGGGTCGGCGAACCGGCGCTCGACGTGTGCGGCGAGGGTGCGCGTCAGCAGCGGCGCCAGCTTCGGCAGCTGCCGGACCACTGCGGGGTCGCGAAGACCCGCAAGCGTCTCGTAGGGGTCGTACAGGAACCGGTCGACGGACAGGTCGTAGGCCTCGGCGGCCGAATCGAGATAGTCCCCGAGCGCGGCCCCCGCACCCGGCTCGATCGACTCGAAGAGCCCTGTGACAGCCTCTCGGCCCGAGACGACGTCGATCGGTGAGACGTCGCCCTCGGTGTAGACGCGGTAGGCGGGCGTGAGCGGGACGAGGTCGAGTTCTGCCTCCGCCGTCGTCCCGAGGAGCCGGAAGAAGTGCTCGAAGACCTCCGGCATGAGGTACCAGCTCGGGCCGGTGTCGAAGCGGAACCCCTCGTGCTCCCACGAACCCGCGCGTCCGCCGACGTCGTCGCGAGCCTCGAAGAGCCTGACGTCCCAGCCCTCTTCGGCGAGGAGCGCGGCGGTGGCGAGGCCCGCGATGCCGCCCCCGATGACGGCCGCGGTGCGGCGCGCGGCGGTCATGCGCCGTGTCCTCGGGGAGCGAAGCCGAGCCACGCGCGAGCGGCGAGCCGTGCCTTCACCGGATTCGGCACACGCACCCGGGTCACCGGATGCTCGTCGGCACGAAGCCGCCGGGCGAGCTCGCCGAACAGGTCGTGCGCCGCCGTCACCGCGCGACGGCAATCGGGCGGCAGGAGCGGGATGACGGCGGCCGCCGCGGCCAGGTCGGCCTCGATGCGGGTCAGCAGGGCACCGCGACCGCTCGCGCCCGTGAGGCTCAGGTAGTCGCGGCCGAGCGTCGCGGCGTCGTGATCGAGGTCGCGGAGGAAATTCACGTCCTGGAAGGCGGCGCCGAGGCGCCGGGCGCCTTCCACGAGGTCGGAGCGGGGGGCGGAGGGGGATGCGGCGCCCGCGTTCACGAACACCCGCAGGCACATGAGTCCGACGACCTCGGCCGACCCGTAGACATAGGCGTCGTGAGACGCCGCATCGT
>DATIDU010000211.1:0-5990 GCA_035456145.1 Gaiellales bacterium
CGAGCGAGCTCACGGTGATCCCGGGTGCGACCCACCTCTTCGAGGAGCCGGGCGCCCTGGAGCAGGTGTCCGACCACGCGGCCGGGTGGTTCGGGCGCCACGTGGCAGCCGATCAGGCGTAGGCCGCCGGCTCCGAGCGGATCATGCTCGCATGCTTGTCGAGCAGATCCGGCCGACGCCGGTCACACAGCCGTCGCCGCGGTCAGCACCACGACGAGCGCGGCCCGGTCGCGCACGGCCATCGCCTCGACGAGCACGGCCGGCAGCTCATCCGCCGCGACGGCCGTCAACTACCGATGCCGAGTTCCGGGTCTCATGCGGTCGACCTCAAGCCGGCCGGGGTTGGCCGAGTACCAGGCGGTCTCAGCCATGCCGGCGCACCCGATCGTGCGCCTCACCCAGGAACTCCGCGGCCGTGGCGGCCGGGTCGGCCGCCGCGAGAAGGTCGGAGTAGGGGAGGGCGGCGCCCTTGAAACTCGGATCGTCGAAGAACGAGTCGATCCGTCCGGCCCAGGGCGAGGCGTACAGGTACGGCTCGGCGTGATGGCGGTCGCCGGGTGAGCCGCCGTACGTCGCCCGCCGGCCGGCGGCGTTGTCGCCCATGTCGATCGCCGCGTCGAAGTGCTCGGGCCAGATGCGCACGATCGTCACGTCGTCCTCGGGCCCGGCCTGTGCGCGAAGCCCTTCCAGCACCTCGGTCGCGAACTCGAACCAGTCCGCGAGGACGGCGGCGGACGCGAGGTCGATCTGAAGCAGGTCGTCGAGGTCGCCGTGCGGCGGGACGTCGAACTGCTCGGCCTGGCCGACGTCGGGCTCGATGCCGAGTGCGGCGGCCGCGGCCCTGAGCGTCGTGATCGGATGGGCGGCGCCGTCGACCACGAGGCGGTCGTCCACGACCCTGGTCACGTGGCCGTCGTACGTGAAGGTCGAGAACCCGCCGTGCGTCGACTGCATGATGATCTCGCCGTTCGTGAGCCGCTGGGCCGGCGAGACGACGTACACGGCCAGCCGGTGAAGGTCGGCCATCGTCTGCTCGTAGCTCGCGGGCAGGGGCTTGAGCACGGTCGCGTTCGTCATACCACCCACTCCAGGTCGGTGCGGCGGGCGAGCTCCGGGTCGAGCGTCGCAAGATCGGATCGCTCGAGCTTGCCGAGGCTGTCCCGTCCGCAGATTCGGGCGTAGTCCACCATCATTGCCGTTGCACCTGTCAGGAAGCGCGTGAGGCGGCGCACCGATTCCTCGCCGTCGAGCCGTCCGCGGAGGTGCGGATTCTGCGTCGCGATGCCGACCGGACAGCCGCCCGAGTGGCACGCGCGGTACTGCTGGCAGCCGATCGCCATCAGGCTGGCCGTGGCGAGCGCGACGGCGTCGGCGCCCAGGGCGAGTGCGTTGGCCATCTCGTCGGGCGTCCGGAACCCTCCTGTCGCCACAAGCTGGACGTCGGTCACACCGTGGTCCTCGAGGAAGCGACGGGCGCGGTAGAGGCCGAACGCCGAGGGGATGCCGACGTGATCCTTCACGTGCACAGGCGCCGCACCCGTGCCGCCGCCGAGCCCGTCGATCGTGAGGTAGTCGGCGCCGCATTCGAGCGCCGCCGCCACGTCGCGCTCCACGTCCCCGGCCGCGAACTTGATCCCGACCGGGGCGCCCGCCGTCAGCTCTCTGATCTCGGCCACGCGCGCCGCCAGCTCCCGCACGTTTGCGATGTCGGGGAACTGGGCCGGCGAGTGGACGTCCGATCCCGGGGTCACGCCGCGCACCTCGGCGATCTCCGCCGTCACCTTCGAGCCGAGGAGCGTGCCGCCCAGGCCCGGCTTCGCCCCCTGGCCGATCTTCACCTCGATTGCCGACGCCGCCCGCACGTTCTCGTCGTTCCAGCCGAAGTAGCCCGACGCCATCTCGAAAGATGTAGCGATCGGCGTGGGCGCGCTCGCGCGGGTGGGCACCGCCCTCGCCGCTTGCGATCGCGGTGCCGGCGGCCGACGCTCCTCGCGCCAGCGCCTCCTTGGCATCCGGGCTGAGCGCCCCGTAGGACATGTGGCTCACGAAGAGCGGGATGTCGAGGCGCAGCGGGCGCCCAGCCCGTGATCCCAGGACCACCGCGGTGTCCACCGGCTCGCCGCCGAGCAGCGGCAGCCGGTCAAGCTGCGCCGGGCGGAACACGACGTCGTCGTAGGACGGGAACGGGCGCGCGTGCATCCCGGGCTCGTTTCGCTCCGATCCCATCGCCTCGACGAACGGCCCGCCGCCCTCGGCGAGGTGATGCACGAGGTACATGCCGCGGTCGGTTGCGCCTCGCCGCGTCCACTCGCCGAGGTACGCCATCGGCCGGGCCGGAACGCGCGCGACGCCGTCGGCGTCGATCTCGACGTCGCCGTCGCGGACCCGCACCGGATAGGTGGGAAGGGGTGTCGGCCGGGTTGAACGGGGAGATCCCCGTCCGCAGGTCGAAGTCCCAGGCGTGGAGCGGGCAGATGGCCTTCCCGTCCTCGACGTGCCCGTCGCCGATCTGGCCGCCGCGGTGCGGGCAGAGGTTCCCGAGCCCGTACACGGTGTTGCCGTCGCGCATCAGGGCGACCTCGGTCCCGTTCACGATCTTGACCACGCCCCGTCCCGGCTCGATGTCGTCGAGGCGGCAGACTGCCGTCCATCCCGCGCCCTCGTGCCGCTCGCGCATCGGCACCAGGTGACGGCCACCGCGCTGACGCTCGACGTATGCCATCCTCGCTCCTCCGTGGGTCGGGTGGTCTACGGTCGCGTGGGAGCCGGGGGCGTTACACCCGAAGCGCGGCGTCGAGATCGAGCCGGTCCCGGAGCCAGGCCGACTGGCGGGCGCGCTCGCGCGCGGCGCCCGCCTCGCCCTCGACTGCCGCCGCCGCCCGGGACGCGACCCAGCCGGCGACGTTCGCGTCGGCTGCGTTCTGGAACGCCTCGGCGTCGGCGCGGTACGCGGCCATGCGCCCGTCGCCGGCGCCGGCCGCCCGTCCGGCCAGCTCCCGGATGCGGTCAGCGCACGATCTCGCAAACTCGGAAGCGGCCGCCTCGTCCCACTCGGCGATCCGGCGGATCAGCCGGCCGCGCTCCGCCCGAAGCTGGCTCTCGACCTCGTGCACGGAGCCGTCGAGCTCGACGAGCCACAGCTCAGCCGCGATCCACACCGGGAGATGCTCGATCCGCGACCCGCGTCCGTGCTGGGCCCATTCGCCGGGCGGCGGCCAGTGCACGCCGAGGAACGGCCGGCGCGCGCCCGGACCGGTGAAGGTGAAGGCGATCATGGCCCTTCCGGGCCGCCGTCGCGCCAGCCGCGGAAGGCGTGCACGAGCCGGTCGCACGACTCGATGTCGACCGCCTCGGGATCGAGCCGGCCGGCGATCGCGATGGTGCGCCGCATCTGGTCGAGGTAGGCGGCGCAGCCGTCGCACATCGCCAGGTGCTCCTCGAACCGCACCTCCTCGGCCTCTGTGAGCGCACCCTCGAGATACGCCGTCACGAGCTCCACGACCTCGCGGCAGCTCAGCATCTCTGGCGACTCGCTCATGCGGCCCTCCCGTCGAGGTACTCCTCGAGCGCCTGGCGCACCTTCGAGCGCGCCCGGTGCAAGAGCACCCGCTGGTTCCCCTCGCTGATCTCCAGGAGGTCGCAGACCTCGTCCGACGACCAGCCCTCGACGTCGCGGAGCGAGATGACCGTCCGCTGCGCCGCCGGCAGCGTGTCGATGGCCGCGAGCACGCGCTCGCGGGTCTCGCCGGCGAGCAGCTCGTCCTCGGGCAGCGCGGCCCAGCTCCGCGGCGGAGTCGCCCAGTGGCCGGGAAACGCCGGGTGGTCGGCGGCGAGGAACCGGTCCGCACCGACGGCGGGCGAGTCGTCGTCGAGGCCGGCCAGCGACGAGAACGGCACCGACCGCGCCTCCCGCCGGGCTCGTGTCCGGGCCTGGTTGGCGAGGATGCGGAAGATCCAGGTCCGAAGCGACGAGCGGCCCTCGAACCGCGGCAGGCTCCTGAGGACGCCGATCCACGTGTCCTGGACGACCTCCTCGGCGACCGCCCGCGTCCGCACGTACATGAGCGCCACCCGGATCAGCGAAGCGTGGTAGCGCTCGACGAGATCGCGGAACACGCGCTCGTCGCCGGCCCGCAGCGCCTCGACGGTGCGCAGGTCCTCCGGCGTCGCGATCGAATGGTCGGCGTCCGTCGACGTCATCGTGTTGAGGACGAGGGTACCGAGATACACACGGGAAGGTCGGTCGAGGGCGGAGAGGCGATACACCGGCGGGTGTAACAAACGCGGCTCGCGGCCGACTGCCGCCGCATGGACGCCGTGAGCTTCGACGACCTCGCCGCCGTCGCGGCCGTCGCCTTCCTCGCACCGCTCCTCCTCGGGCTCGTCCCGGCGCTGCGCGTTCCGTCGGTGCTGCTCGAGATCGGCGCCGGCGTCGTGCTCGGCCCCTCGGTGCTCGGGTGGGTGCAGGCGGATGCGGCCGTGGACGTCCTGGCGCTGATCGGCGTCGGCTTCCTGCTTCTCCTCGCGGGTCTCGAGATCGGGTCGACCGGCTGCGCGGGGCCGTGCTGCGGCTCGCGCTCACCGGGTTTGCGGTCTCCTTCGCGATCGCCGTCGTGGTCGGCTATGGTCTCGACGCTGCGGGGATCGTGGGCGCACCGTTCGTGGTCGCCGTGATCCTCTCGGCGACGTCGCTCGCGGTGGTGCTGCCGCTGCTCAAGGACGCCGGCCTCGCCGGATCGGCGTTCGGCCAGATGGTGATCGCTGCGGCTCCGATCGCGGACGTGGCGACCGTCAGCCTGCTTTCGCTCTTCTTCTCGGAGGAGACGGCGGGAGTGGGGGTGAGGCTCGTGCTCTTCGCCGTCTTCGGCCTCATGTGCGTCGCCGCGGGATCGCGATCGCGGCCGGTGCGCGGGTGCCCTCGCTCTCGGCGGCGCTTCTGCGCCTTCAGGACACGACCGCGCAGATCCGCGTCCGCGGCGCGTTCGTGCTCCTCATGGCGTTCAGCGTCATCGCCCAGCGCTTCGGCCTCGAGGCGATCCTGGGAACGTTCCTTGCCGGCATGCTGCTCAAGCTGGCGGACCGCGACGACGCCATGACGCACTCCCACTTCCACCAGAAGCTGACCGAGGCCGGCTTCGGCTTCTTCATCCCCGTCTTCTTCGTGGCGAGCGGACTGCGCCTCGACGCGGGTGCGCTCGTGTCCGACAGCTCGACGCTCCTGCACGTGCCCGTGCTGGTCGCCGCCATCTACGTGATCCGCGGCCTGCCGGCGGTCCTCTACGCGGGGCTTCTGGGGGCGCGCCGGGCGTTCGCTGCGGGCCTCCTCCAGTCGACGACGTTGAGCTTCGTCCTGATCGCCTCGCAGATCGGCCAGGAGCTAGGCCTGCTCGGAGCCTCGGACGTCGCCGCGCTGACGGCCGCCGCGCTCGTCTCGGTGCTCGTGGACCCGGTGCTCGCGCTTGCGGTGCTCGGGACTACCGACGAGGCGCCGTCGGATGCCCTCGCCACGGCGTCACCTTGACGCCGTCGAGATAGGTGCCCACCGAGTCCGACACGCCGCGGTCGTCGAACTCGAGCCGCGTCCGCCGGCCGGTCGCGCGCACCTTGAAGGCGTAGGCGTGCCACTCGGTCTGCGAGCGCCCGCGGCCGTCGAGGACGATCCGCGCCAGGACGTGCCTGTGCCACTTCACGACGAGGACGTTCTCGGAGCGCGGCGTCCCCGGGCGTGCGGACGCGAAGAACTGAAGCCGGTACAGACGGTCCGCGCGCGTGTGAACGCGCTGGAAGATACCGCTCGAAGCGTCGGAGTCGAGCTCCGCGAGCTGCTCGCCGACCGCCGGGGCGCCCGCCACGTGGTTCTGGAGCTCGATGTCGGGGCCGTAGGCCAGCTGCCAGCCGGGGATCGACGCGAACGGATGCGACTGCCCCGGTGCGACGGCCGGGTGCTCGAAGCTGCCGTTCGTCAGCATGTTCGGGAGCGTGGGCGGGTC
>DATIDU010000212.1:0-3217 GCA_035456145.1 Gaiellales bacterium
CGGCCGGAGCCCCGCCGGCGCCGTCGGCGAGGACGGCGGCTCCGTGCTCGGCATCGATCAGGACGCCGGTCGCGGCCGGCGCCAGCGCGGCCACGATCTCGGCCTTGAGCGCGCCGATCGCCGCGCCCTCCGGGACGGGCACGCCGCGGCCCTCGAACGCGATCTTGAGCGAATCGCGGTGGTCGACCGCCACGAGCGCGAAGACGCCCTCGACGCTGATCCGGTGGAGCCGCCGGCGCCGACCGAGGTCGGCGGCGCGGCTCACAGCCCGCGCTCCGCCAGGTAGGCGCGGTTCTGGCGGCCGTCGGCGACGGCGTTCGAGAACGGCTCGTCCGGGCCGAGCACGCGGTCCTGCTCGACCACGATCCAGCCGTTGTATCCGGTGCGGAGCAGCTCGTCGAGGCACTCGCCGACATGGGCGTCGCCCTCGCCGAGCGGGCAGAAGACCCCACGCTCCCAGGCCGCGACCAGGTCGCCACCCTCGGCCCGCACCTCGGCCATCTTGGCCGTGTCCACATCCTTCAGGTGGACGTGGTTCACGAGCCCGCCGTACTCCTTCAGGAACCCGAGCGGGTCGCCGCCGCCGAAGGCGCTGTGGCCGGTGTCGAAGCACAGGCCGATGAGGTCGGTGTCGATCGCCGAGACGACCTGCGCGATCTCGCGCGGCGTCTCCACGTAGGTGCCGGCGTGGTAGTGGAGCGAGACCGGGAAGCCGCGCTCCCGGCAGCGCGCCGCCGTGCGCTCCAGGTTCTGGACGAGGAGCTCGGCCCGGTCGGGCGGGAGCCACGTCTCGGGGTGGTTCTCGATGTCGCCCGCGTGCTGGAGCCGATCCGGCTCGAGAAACGCGTCGGCGAGCAGCACGAAGGGCTTCGCGCCGTCGCCCGCGGCGGCGTCCAGGGTGTCGAGCGCCGACTCCATCGCCGCGAGGTCCTCCTCGAAGCCGCCGGGGCGGGAGAAGCGCAGCGGCAGGAACGAGCCCATGAGCTCCAGCCCGTGCCCGGCGAGCATGCGCCCGACCTCCGGGCCCTGCCCGAAGTACCCGGGCGGGCCGAGCTCGGTGCCGACGTAGCCGGCCTCCGCCATCACGCGGGCCAGCTCCTCGCCGTCCGGGAGGCCGGGGCGGTCGACGGTGATCTCGAACACGCCGTAGGAGCACGGGGCGGAGGCAACGCGGATCGGCATGACGGCGTATGCTACCCGTTTGGATCGTTCCAACCCGCTCCGCCTGGCTGTGCTCGGTGCGGGCCGCATGGGCCGTCGCCACATCGCTGCCGCGGCTCATGCCGGCGGCGTCGAGCTCGTCGCCGTGTGCGACCCGGTGCCGGGCGCGGCGGGAGACGCCGCCCCAGCCGGGGTCGCGACGGCGCCCGGCCTCGACGCTCTGGGCGTGGAAGTCGACGCGGTCGTCATCGCCGCGCCGACGCCGCTTCACGTCGCGCTCGCCGAGGAGGCGATCGCGATGGGCCTGGACGTCCTTTCGGAGAAGCCGGTCGGGTTCGACCCGGCCGCGACCGAGCGCCTCGGCGAGCGGGCCGCCGCCGCGGGCCGGGTCTTCGCGGTGGGCTTCTGGCGGCGGACGGCGTGGCCGTACGCCGAGGCCCGGCGGCTCGTCGCCGAGGGCGCGATCGGCACGCCCACGTTCCTGCGCTCGTCGCAGTGGGACGCCGACCTGCCGTCGCTGGAGTTCGCCGACCCCGCCGTGTCGGGTGGCGTCGAGGTGGACTGCGGGGTCCACGAGGCCGATCTGGCCCGGTGGTTCCTGGGCTGCGAGATCGCCCAGGTGTCCGCCACCGGCACGCCGGGCGCGCTCGCCGAGGTCGACGACGCAGAGACGGTCGCGGCGCTCGCCGTCACGACCGCCGGGCAGGCGGTGGCGATCGACCTGGGACGCACGTGCGGCTACGACGACGACGTGCGAACCGAGATCCTCGGCCCCGAGGGCGCGCTTCTCATCGACGCCCGCGGGCCGGGCGGCCTGCGCCACGGCGACCGCTACGGCCTGCGCGACGTGCCCGGGCCGGAGGGCGACGTGCTCGAGCTGGCGCTCGTGGCGCAGCTCGAACGCTTCGCCGAGGCACGTGCCGGTGGCGAGCCGCACGCGACCGCGACCGACGCCGCCCGCGCGCTCGAGGTCGGCCAGGCGATGCGCCGCTCGCGGCTGGCGGGCGGCGCAGTTGAGGTGCTCGCCTGACGCCTAGGTGTTTGGCTCACCTTCGCCGACCGGCTCGATGGACGTGCCGAGGAACCCACACCCCGCCGCAAAGTAGACGTAGACCGGCTGCTCGTTGCGCAGCACATCGAGGACGCTTGCAAACATGGCGGACGGCAGGTGCATGCGGATGATGCCGTCGGCCTCGTAGTCCTCCTCGAACTCCATCTCCGGGTCGTTGAACCGAACGTAGGCGAGCGGCTGGCCGGCCGCATCGCTGAGATAGATCTGTGCGCGGTTCGTCTGGTAGCCCTCGGGGCTTCCATAGAACAGCACGCCGTATGAGGCGACTTCTGCCATGTTCGACCTCCCGTCTGTCGGTTCTCGGCCCACCTCAGGGCGCGACACGGGCCTGGCGGCCCTCAGCGCTCGGACAGCCACCCGTCCGAGTAGGTGATCCACTTCGATCTGGGAAGCCCCGCGTAGGCCTTCGCATAGGCCTCGCGAAAGTCCCTGGTCTCGGATTCGACGCTCGCCCCGTGCCGGACTGCCGCCTCGCAGACCAGGTAGGCGATCCCGCCGCCGACCCCGCGGCCACGGGCGCCGACGGCCAGCAGCACGGCGAGAGCGTCGCCGCTGCCGACGAGCACGTGCTCGGTGCCCGGCGGGCAGTGGAAGAAATCCCATGCGGCGAGTCGCCGTTCCTCGCCCTCCACGATCAGCAGGCATTCGCCACTGATCATCAGGAACCCCTCCTGAGCGTTCTCGCGGTGGTACATCGCCATCGGCTGGCCCGGTTCGAGCACGTTCAGGTTGACCCCAAGCTGCGGGAAGCGCTGCTTTCCCTCAAACGTGCAGTAGACGCCGAGCGGCCCGCCGTCGCGCCAGCGTGACTCGCGGGCGTTCACCACGAACCACCCTCTGCCGTCGGGCGCGAGGCCGTTCTTCGTCATCCGCAGCGGCGCCTCGGGCATCACGGATCCGTCGGCGTCACGTACGGCCTGACGGCGCTTCGGGCCTCGCGGTACTCCTCGCGGATCCGGTCGAGCTCCGGCGGGCCGCCGGTCT
>DATIDU010000213.1:0-19612 GCA_035456145.1 Gaiellales bacterium
GTCGGCCACGCCAAGCCGGCCTGGTTCGCGGCCGCGCCCGACTCGCTGTGGGTGTCGAGCAGCGACAACACCGTCTCGCGCATCGATCCGGCGACGGCGAAGGTGACGGCGACCGTCCGCACGTGCAAGACGCCGCTCGACCTGGGCCTGGCCGGGGGCGACGTGTGGGTGCCGTGCAACGGCGACGGCACGCTTGAGCGGATCGACCCGGCGACGGCCCGGGTGACCGGGGCGCTGCGGCTGAAGCCCGGCATCTTCGTCGCGCAGGAGGCGTTCGGCGACCTGTGGGTGCTCCGCTACTCGAGCACGCAGGTGTGGCGCATCAAGACGGCCGACTAAACTCGGCCGCGGTGGAGTTCGAGACCCGCGCGATCCACGCCGGCCAGGAGCCGGACCCGCACACCGGCGCGGTGACGACGCCGATCTACGCGACCTCGACCTACGCCCAGAAGGCCGTCGGCGAGTTCCGCTACGACTACTCGCGGACGGCCAACCCGACCCGCGAGGCGTTCGAGGCCTGTCTCGCCTCCCTGGACGGAGCGGACCACGGGATCGCGTTCGGGTCGGGGATGGCGGCGACGACGACGGTCATGCACCTGCTCGACGCCGGCGCGCACGTCGTCGCGGTGAACGACGTCTACGGCGGGACGTACCGGCTCTTCTCGAAGGTCTACGAGCCGAAGGGCTACCGCTTCTCCTACGTCACGGCCGAGGAGCTGAACGCCGGGCTCGGGCCGAAGCTCGACGGGGCGGCGCTCCTCTGGCTCGAGACGCCGACGAACCCGCTCCTGAACATCGTCGACCTGCGCGCGGCGTGCGATGCGGCCCACGCGGCCGGCGCGATCGTCGCCGTCGACAACACGTTCGCGTCGCCGTACCTTCAGCGGCCGCTGGAACACGGCGCCGACATCGTCGTCCACTCGACGACCAAGTACCTCGGCGGACACTCGGACCTCGTCGGCGGCGTCGCGGCGACGTCGAACGCGGCGCTGGCCGAGCGGCTGCGATTCCTCCAGAACTCCCTGGGCGCCGTGCCGGGGCCGTTCGACGCGTGGCTCGCGCTGCGGGGGCTCAAGACGCTCGCCGTGCGGATGCGCGCCCATTGCGCGAACGCGGCGCAGGTCGTCGAGTACCTCCAGGGCCACCCCGCGGTCGAGCGCGTCCTCTACCCGGGCCTTCCGGATCACCCCGGACACGCGATCGCCGCCCGCCAGATGGACGGCTTCGGCGGCATGGTCTCGTTCCTCGCCCGCTCGGAGGAGGAGGCGCTGGCGCTGGTCGCCCGGACGCGGATCTGGACGCTCGCCGAGAGCCTGGGCGGCGTCGAGAGCCTGATCGAGCACCCGGGCCAGATGACCCACGCGTCGACGGCCGACTCACCGTTCGCGGTGCCGTCGACCCTCATCCGCCTGTCGGTCGGAATCGAGGCGGCGGCTGACCTGATCGCCGACCTCGATCAGGCGCTACGCGGCTGAAAAACGGGGTCAGACCGCGATTTTTCATGCCGCGAGGTCGTCGGCCTGGGCCTCCTCGAGCCGCTCGACCTCGGCCACGACGGCGCGGCGGCTCGCGCCGAAGCGGGCCGCCCCGATGAGAACCGCACACACGACCAAGACGGCGGTACCGAAGATGATGAGCAGGTTGTCCGTCATGTCGTCCTGCCCTTCGCGGGCGGACGCGAAACCCCTGCGCGTTAAAGGATTCGCCGTCCCGGCTGACCTTTCGTCCCCCGCACGAAAGAGCGTTCGAGTCGCCTCTACAGCTCCTCCGTCCGGCTTCGACCTACTCGGCTGCCCTGGACGGCGCAGTGGTGAAGGTACGGGAAGCCGCGACCGCGTGCAACCACGAATTTCTCGCTATTTGCGAACTTCCAGGCGATTCTTCGTTTGCTAATCTTTCGAGGTCGAATGAGTTCTCGCGCCCAGTCACCTCCGCGACCGCCCGCCCTCCGGGCCGTCCGCCGGGTCGACCGGCTCGCCCAGGCGGCCGCTGACCGGATCGCCCGCGAGCACGGCCTCACCATGCAGCAGTGGGAGCTCCTGGCCCGCCTCCGCCGCGCAGGCGGAGCCGTCGACCTGCGTGAGCTCTGCTGCAGCTTCGGCGTCGCTCCGCCGACGCTCACCGCGCTCTTGGACGCCGCCGAGGAGCGGGGCTTCATCCTGCGCTCGCCGCATCCCGACGACCGCCGCCGGCGCCGCGTCGAGCTGACCGCCGCCGGCGAGGCCGCGCTGGCCGGAGCGCCGCACCTCGGCCGGGAGGTCGGGCGGCGGATGACGGCCGGGTTCACCGAGGACGAGCGCGTCCTGCTCGCGGGCCTGCTCGAGCGCTGCGCGACCAATCTGGAGGCGGCCCGGTGAAGCCGGGATCCGGCCATCGCATCGCGCAGCTCTTCAAGCCGTACCGGGCGCGGCTGTCGGGGCTCCTTGGCCTGATCGTGATCTCGGCCGGGCTGGGCGTGATCCCGGCCTTCCTGCTCCGCGACCTCCTGAACCACGTGCTCGCGAACCCCGACGCGATCGACACCAAGCGGCTCGACCTGCTCGTCGCCGGGATGGTGGCGATCCCGATCATGACGGGCGTGATCGGCGTCGCCCAGACCTGGCAGTCGAACCTGGTCGGCCAGCGCGTGATGCACGACCTGCGCGCCGCGGTCTACGAGCACCTCCAGCGCCTGTCGCTGGCGTTCTTCACCCGTACCCGCACGGGCGAGGTGCAGTCGCGGATCGCAAACGACATCGGCGGCGTCCAGAGCGTCGTCACGACGACGGCCACGTCCATCGTCTCGAACGTGACCACCGTCGTCGCCACCGCAGCCGCGATGATCCTGCTCGACTGGCGCCTGGCCGCGGCGGCGTTCGCGCTCCTCCCGATCTTCGTCCTCATGACCCGCCGCATCGGCCGCGTGCGCAAGGAGCTCACGACCACCAAACAGGGCACGCTCGCCGACATCTCGGCACTCGTCGAGGAGTCGCTCTCGGTCTCGGGCGTCCTGCTTGGAAAGACGATGGGGCAGACCGGCGACCTGACGCGCCGCTTCACCGAGGAGAGCACGCGCCTCGCTGACCTCGAGATGCGCTCGCGCATGGCCGGGCGCTGGATGATGGCGTCGATCCAGACGACGTTCGCCGTCATGCCGGCGCTGGTCTACGGCGTCGCCGGCCACCTCCTGGCATCGGGCAACGCGTCGATCTCGATCGGCACGCTGGTCGCATTCACCACGCTCCAGACCCGGCTCTTCTTCCCCGTGAACTCGCTGCTCGGCGTCCAGGTAGATGTGCAGACCTCGCTCGCCCTCTTCGACCGCGTCTTCGAGTACCTCGACCTGCCGGTCGACATCGAGGAGCGCGAGAATCCGGTCGCGCTCAACCGCTCCGGCGTGCGCGGCGAGGTCGAGTTCCGTGACGTCAGCTTCGGCTACGACCCCGACGCCGCCCCCACGCTCGACGCCGTCTCGTTCGTCGCCGAGCCCGGGACGAAGGTGGCGGTCGTCGGCGAGACCGGCGCCGGCAAGACGACGCTCGGCTATCTCGTCGCCCGCCTCTACGACACGACGGCCGGCGCGGTCACGGTCGACGGCGTGGACGTGCGCGACCTGTCGTTCGCGTCGCTCCGCGAGACGGTCGGGGTCGTCTCGCAGGAGACCTACCTCTTCCACGGGACGGTGCGCGAGAACCTGCGCTTCGCCCGGCCCGACGCCACCGACGAGGACATCGAGCGCGCGGCCCGGGCTGCCCGCATCCACGACCATCTGGCGTCGCTCCCGGATGGCTACGACACCGTGGTCGGCGAGCGCGGCTACCGGTTCTCTGGCGGCGAGAAGCAGCGGCTCGCCATCGCCCGCGCGGTGCTGCGCGACCCGCCCGTCCTCGTGCTGGACGAGGCGACGAGCGCGCTCGACGTCGAGACCGAGCGCGCCGTGCAGGACGCCCTCGACCAGCTGAGCGAGGGCCGCACGACGATCGTGATCGCTCACCGCCTGAGCACGATCCGCGACGCGGACCTGATCCTCGTCCTCGACGGCGGCCGCATCGCCGAGCGGGGGACGCACGCCGAGCTCGTCGCCGCGGGCGGCCGCTACGCCGCCCTCGTCGAGCGCGACGCGGTCATCGTCTAAGTGTTCCGCTCGCGCCGCCGCGACGTCGTCTTCCCGCAGAGCGAGCACGCCCGGCTGGCGGCGCTGCTGGCCGCCGCGACGGGGGCGGAGCAGCGGATCGTGGCGGGCGTCCTCTGGCACGACCGCGGCTACCCGCCGCTCGATGCGGACGGGATCGGCGAGATGAGCTCGGAGCGGTGGGCGGAGCTCATGCGAGCCGGCTTCGAGCCCGACACGGCCGATCCCGTGGTCGACCACATGGCCCGGATGCACATCCACCGGCTGGCCCGAAACGCGCGCCCGGAGCTGGCCGCCGAGCTCGAGCCCGCCCTCCCGGCGAGCCTCGCGCGGAGCGGCATGACCGCCGAGGAGGCGGCCGCCGCCGACGCCGTCACCGAGCTCTACGACATGGTCGCATTCGACTTCTGCCTGGAGGAGCCGGCGACGGGATCGGTGCAGGGCGTCGACTACGAGCTCGACGGTCACGGCGGCGTCGCGCTCGACCCGTGGCCGCTCTTGCCCGCCGCGCTCGACGGCTTCGTCACCGCCTTCCTCTCGGAGGGCTATCCGGACCTGCCGGCGCCTGTCCTCGTGCCCTTCTGGGCGCGGCCCGGTTGAGCGGCGCGCTCCACCGCTACGGGACGCACCGGAGCCAGGTCGCCGAGCTCTCGCTGCCGGACGGCCCGGGACCGCACCCGGTCGTCGTGCTCATCCACGGCGGCTGCTGGCGCCAGCGCTACGACCGCCACCTGATGGACGCGCTGGCGGCCGATCTCGCCGGCCGCGGCTGGGCCGCGTGGAACGTCGAGTACCGCCGCGTCGGCGCGGGCGGTGGCGGCGGCTGGCCCGAGACCGGCGCCGACGTGGCCGTGGCGATCGACCACCTGGAGGACCTCGACGCGCCGCTCGACCTGAACCGGGTCGCCGGGGTCGGCCACTCGGCCGGTGGCCACCTGGCGCTGTGGGCAGCCCAACGACAGGGCGCAGACGTCCTGCTCACGGCCGTCGTCGGCCAAGCCGCGATCTCGGATCTCGACGCCGCCGCGCTGCAGGGCGTGTGCGGCGGGATGGTCGAACGGCTGGTCGGCGGCACGCCCCGGGAGTTGCCCGACCGCTACGGCACGGCGTCCCCGGCCCGCCGCCTGCCGCTCCGCGTGCCCGCCCTCCTCGTCCACGGCGATCGCGACGACCTCGTCCCGGTTCAGATGAGCCGCGACTTCGCCGCGGCAGCCGGATGCGACCTGGTCGTGCTCGAGGCGGACGGCCACTCCGAGCACCTCGAGCCCGGCTCACGCGCATGGGCTACGGTGGTCGAGTGGCTCGAACGGCACTGATGCCGCGCGCCGCCGCGGCGGCCCTCGACGCGGCCGACCCGCTGGCGGGGTTCCGCGACCGGTTCGCGCTCGGCGACGAGCGCCGGATCTACGTCGACGGCAACTCGCTCGGCCCGCTCGCCCACGACGCCCGAGCCGCGCTCGACGCCCGGATCGACGAGTGGCGCGACCGGCTCGTCACGGGCTGGAACGAGTGGGTCGAGGCGCCGGCGGCCGTCGGCGACCGCCTGGCCGCGGCGGCGCTCGGCGCCGCACAGGGCCAGGTCATCGTCTCGGACTCGACGACCGTGAACCTCTACAAGCTGGCGGGCGCCGCACTCGATGCCCGCCCCGGCGGCATCGTTGCCGACGCCTCCGACTTCCCCACGGACCGCTACGTCCTCCAGGGCCTGGCGCAGCGGGCCGGGCGCGAGCTGCGCATGCTTGAGACCGACCCCGTCGCCGGGCCCCAGCCGGCCGACGTCGAAGCGGCCTGCGCCGGCGGGGCTGCGCTCGTCGTCCTCTCGGCCGTCAACTACCGCTCGGGCGCGTTCGCGCGGATGGCCGAGATCACCGCCGCCGGCCACGAGGCGGGCGCGCTCGTCCTGTGGGACCTGTGCCACGCGGCGGGCGCGGTCGAAGTCGAGCTCGACGCGGTCGGCGCCGACCTGGCCGTCGGCTGCACCTACAAGTACCTGAACGCCGGGCCCGGGTCGCCGGCCTTCCTGTACGTCCGCTCCGGCCTCCAGCGGAAGCTGCGCTCGCCGATCTGGGGCTGGTTCTCGCAGGAGGACCAGTTCGCCATGGGCCCGAGCTACCAGCCGGTCGCGGGGATGGGGCGGTTCCTGGCCGGCACGCCGCCGATCCTGGCCCTGGCCGCGGTCGACGCCGGAGCCGTCATGCTCGCCGAGGCCGGCCTGCCCGCCGTGCGCGCCAAGGCCGCCGCTCTCACGAGCCTCGCGGTCGACCTGCACGACGAGCGCTTGGCGCCGCTCGGGTTCAGCCTGGGAACGCCGCACGAGCCGGAGCGCCGCGGCGCTCACGTGTCGTTCCGCCACCTCGACGCCTGGCGGATCTGCCGCGCGCTGATCGAGCGCGCCGACGTCATCCCCGACTTCCGCGCGCCCGACTCGATCCGCTTCGGCCTGGCTCCGCTCTACACCCGGTACGTCGACGTCTGGGACGCGATCGACCGGCTGGCCGGCATCGTCGAGGCGGGCGAGCACGAGGCGATGGACGAGGAGCGGCGGCGCGTGACTTAAGCCGCCCGTGGTCGGCGCTTGACGACGTTCCCCGTCGAGATGTAGGGTCGTGTGACTTGCCACAAGGAGGGGGTTCTCGTGCCGCAGTTTCAGCCACTCCATGTGCCGGGCGGGATCGAGCAGGTCATCGGTCGAGCGGTGACCGACCGGACGTCACGCGGGCAGGTGCTCCGGCGGGGCGCCGTCGCGGTCGGCGCGCTCTCCAGCCTGAGCCTCGTCGACGTCGTCCCCGCACTCGCGGCGGCCGGCGCCCAGCCCAGGCCGATCCCGGGCGGCCTCGATGCCAACTTCAACCCGGTGCCACACAATCCGTTCATTCATGTGCTGCCGCCGGCCCTTGGGTTCGAGATGTCGACGATCACCGACTTCCGGGGAACGATCGCCGCAGCGGACATCCAGGGCGCCGCCCATGGAAGCGACGGCTCCAAGTACACCTTCGACGCCGATATGCGCTTCATGCGCGGACGCTACGTCGGCCGCGACGGCCGCCGGCGCTGGGGATCGTTCGGGTTCATCTGAATTGACCTCTTCACAGGCGCCGTTGGCGACCTGACGACAGAGGTTCATGACTTCGAGCCGGGCATCCGGCCGTCCGGGCTCTTCTGGACGACGCGCATCGGCCACGAGGCCGTCCAGGTTGACGACCTCGATGATGCTCGCATGCAGAGGACGCACATGGCGATGCCGGACTTCCACGACTTCCTGAACGCCGTCTCGCCGTCGCCGAAGACCACGCCCGGCCATGTCACCTTCGACGTGCGCTGGGATGGTCACGACGGAAGGCGACACATCCGCGACGATGCCTTTGGGTTCGTCGGGGACTTCAGGCCGGCTCAGGCGCACATCGATTTCCGGGTCTCGGACGACGGCAGCGACGTCGTCTACACCTCGGACGCGCACGGCCAGAAGACCGTGTCGGGAGGCATCGGCCACGAGCGAAACGGGGTGTTCTTCTAGGCCGCGCGGCGCGCAAGACCTAGTTATTGCCCCCGTCGTTGCCGCCCCCGGAGGACGACCCGTCGTTCGACGAGCCTCCGTCGTTCGACGAGTTGTCGTCGTTCGACGAGGTGCCGTCGTTGGAGGAGCCGTTCCCGGAGCCATTCTCCGACACCGGGTCTGACCCACCGCCGCTCGACTGCGTGTCGCCGTCCTGGCCGTCGCCGGCCTGCTGTGCGCCACCGGCGCTGTCGGAGCCGCCGCCGTCCTTCCCGCCGTCCTTGCCGTCGTCGTGCCGGGCGGCTCCGCCGTGTTCGTGGCCGTGCGGCGTGCCGGCGCCCTCCGACGCGCTCACGACCTGGCGGCCGGCGTGGGCGAACACCGGGGCACCCACAGGCCCGGAGGCCCCGGCCGACCCCGAGCGGCCTGTTTCAACGGCCGGGGCGCCTGCGACTGCGAAACCGTGCCGTGGCGACGGGGTGTTGAGACGTGCGTGTACTCCGGCGACGGACCCCGCCACTGCTCCGGCGACGAGCGCGGCCTTCAGTGCCACAGCGGCCTTCCCTGCGGCCGCGGATGTCCCGCCTGCGGCGCCGGCTCCGGTCGCCCCCGCGACGGTGAAACCGGGGGCGGCGGCCGCGAGCGCCTGAGCGACGTGAACGCGGGGGATGAGCGCAGCCGCGGCCGCGATGCCGGCGGCGCGCGCGAGACGGGTCTGAGCCGCCTGGCAGCTGCGGCACGAGCCAAGGTGGCGCTCGTGGAGCGGAGCGAGCGGCGCCTCGGCCGACAGCCGGCGGTGCACGTCGATGCACTCCTCGGAGATCTCTGGCCGGGCGACGACCGCGGCCCGGGCGCGCACCAGGAGCGACTCGACCGCGGACTCGGTCGTCTCGAGGACCGAAGCGATCTCCCGGTAGGAGAGGTCGCTCCAGTACCGCAGGACGAATGCCTGGTGCTGGGCTTCTGGCAACGAGTGGAGCACGACCCGAATCCGGTGGAGCTCCGCGCCCGCGTGGTCTTCGTGGTCGCGCCCGCCCACGAGCGCGTCGAGCCTGTCCGAGGCCGCATCCTCGCGACGGTCGCGGTACACGTTCGCCGCCAGCCGGCGGATGACCGTCGCAAGCCAGGCGCGCGGGTTCACGAGCTGCTCCCCCGATGCGAGCGTGCGATGCACCTGGAGGAACGCGACCTGGACGAGGTCCTCGGCGTCCTCACGCGAGCCGGTGAGGTGGAACGCGAACTTGTAGGCGGCGCCGGAGTGCTCGCGGTAGAGCTCGGCGAGCGCTCGGCCCGCGCGTCGATCGTGTCTATGCCGGTGAAGGAATTCCATGCCATCAACTGGTGGACACGCGAGCGTGAGGTTTCCCTGCGCCGCCGCCCTCCGCCTGATACATCGGATGCGGGGAGCGCCTTCCGGAGACGTCCGGCGGCAGATCACGCGGATGGGGGATTCGCGCCGGGAGCCGCAGGATTCCGGCCCTCCGCGGTGTCTCACCCTCTGCAGGGCCGAACCCCGGAAGGAGAGATCCAGTGTTTCCAACATTGAGAAGGACGGGCGTGACGCTCGTCATCGTCTGCGGCGCAACGTTCGTCCTGGCGCCAAGCGCAGAGGCATCCACGGCCAGGTGCCACGGCCATGCGGCGACAATCGTCGGCACCGCGGGCAACGACGTCATCCACGGGACGCCCGGTGCCGACGTCATCGTGGCCCGGGGCGGACGCGACACGGTGAGCGGCGGCGGCGGCAACGACATCATCTGCGGCGGAACCGGGCGCGACAGCCTGCGCGGCGGCAAGGGCTCGGATGAGCTGTTCGGCGGCAGCGGCGCCGACACCGAGCAGGGCGGCCTGGGCGACGACACCGTCGCAGGTGAGGACGGCAACGACGACCTCTCCGGCGGCGAGGGCAACGACACGCTGAGCGGCGGCCGCGGCGCGGACGACGAGCAGGGTGGCGCGGGCAACGACGACGAGCAGGGCGGTGAGGGGAGCGACGACCTCTCCGGCGGGCTCGGCGACGACGACCTGTCCGGCGACACGGGCGACGACACGCTCGACGGCGGGGACGGCGACGACTCGGTCGACGGCGGGCCGGGGAACGACGACTCGCAGAGCTGAGCGCCAAACCGGCAACGCACTCCACGGCGGCGTCCTCAGGTTCCGGGGACGCCGCCGCCGGCACGTCTGGCCGCGATCAGGCGGCGTGCGGCAGCCGCCGGACGAGCGGCTCGATCTGCACCGGGGCGACGGGCGGTGAGAAGAGGTAGCCCTGCCCGAGTGGGCAGCCGTGCGCGACGAGGAAGGCGCGCTGGGCCTCGGTCTCGATGCCCTCCGCGAGGGCCTGGAGGCCGAGCCCGTCGGCCAGGCCGATCACGCCCGAGACGAGCACGCAGGCGTTCCGGTCGTCGGGGACGCCGGCGACGAACGAGCGGTCGATCTTGAGCGTGGTCACCGACATGTTGTGCAGCCGCCCGAGGCTCGAATGGCCCGTTCCGAAGTCGTCGATCGCGAGGCGCAGGCCGCGCTCGTGCAGTTCCGCCAGGATCGGCGCCTCGCGCAGCCCGTCCCCGGCCACGGTCGACTCGGTGATCTCGATCATCATGCGGTCGGGCGAGAGGCCGAACGAGTCGATCGTGTCGAGCACATGCCGCATCGCGGTCGGCTCCCAGAAGGCCGCCGGCATGTTGACCGACACGTACAGGTCGAGGCCGGCGTCGCGCCAGGCGCGGCCCTGGCGGCAGGCCTCCTCGAGGACCCACTCCGAGATCGGCCCGATCAGGCCGGTGCGCTCGGCCAGCGGGATGAAGTCGCCGGGCATGACGAGGCCGCGGTCGCCGTCCATCCAGCGGATGAGCGCCTCGACGCCGACGACCCCGCCGGTCGTCAGGTCGACGAGCGGCTGGTAGTGCAGGACGAACTCGTCGCGGGCCGCGGCGCGGCGCAGGCGACCGGCCATGGAGAGACGCGCCATGGCGTCACCACCGTCGCGGCTGTACACCTGATGGCCGTCGCGCCCCGACTCCTTGGCGCGATACATGGCGGTGTCCGCATGCTTCAGGAGGCTCTCGGCATCGACGGCATCCACCGGGTAGAGGCTGATGCCGACGCTGCCCGAGCAGTACACCTCCGTCCCGCCGAGCTCGAACGGCGCGGAGAGGGCCTCGCGCAGGTTCTCGGCGACGCCCCGGGCGACGTCGGCGATGTCGGCTCCGGGCGCGCCGGCCGCCACGTCGAGATCGGCGACGAGGATCAGGAACTCGTCCCCGCCCTGGCGGGCGACGATGTCGCCGGAGCGCACCGCGCACCGCAGCCGGCGGGCCACCTCGATCAGAAGCTCGTCGCCGGCGCCGTGGCCGAGCGAGTCGTTCACGAGCTTGAAGTCATCGAGGTCGACGTAGAGGACGGCGACCCCGTGGCCGTGGCCCGAGACACGCGCCAGCGCCACGTCGAGGTGCTCCGAGAAGAGGTCGCGGTTGGGAAGCCCGGTCAGCGAGTCGTGGTAGGCCAGGTGCCCGAGCCGCTCCTCCGCCAGCTTCCGCTGGGTGATGTCGAGCAGGTAGCCCTGCCGGTAGAGCGGCTCGCCGGCCGGGTTACGCACGATGACGCACTCGTCGTGCACCCACACCATCGAACCGTCGGGCCGCACGATCCGGTACTCGCTGACGAACGGCACACCGTCGACCCGGGCCGCCTCGAACCCGTCGAGCACACGCTGGCGATCGTCTTCGTGGATGATCTTGGCGAAGAGGTCGGGGTCGGCCTGCCACTCCGCATGCGAGTACCCGGTGATGACGGCGTTCTGGGGGCTGTTGTAGAGCGACGTGGCCGTCTCGTCGAGCGCGTCGATGTAGATGGCGAGCGGGAGCTGCTCGACGAGCGTCCGGTAGCGGTGCTCTGCCTCGGAGAGCGCCCGCTCGGAGAGCCGCGTCGACTCCTCCGCCTCCTTGCGCTCGGTGATCTCGTAGACGACTCCGTGGATCTCGTGGGGCCGGCCGCCGCCCGAGCGCACCGCCACCGCCTCGTCATGGAACCAGCGTGTCCGCCCATCGACGTCGATCACGCGGTATTCGCCCGAGAACGGCTCGCCGTGCTCGATCGTCCGCCGGTAGCCGGCAACGGCCGCCTCACGGTCGTCGGGATGGATCCGCTTCGTCCACTGGTCCGGGTTCACGAGCCACTCCCATGGCGGTACGCCCATCACCCTGTCGATCTGCGGGCTCACGTAGATCGGGGTGCCGGTACCGGCCTCGTCGATATACGTCACGACCGGGATCTCCTCGACCAGCGAGCGGAAGCGGTTCGCGTCCGCCACGAGCCGCTCGTGAAGGCGGGCACTCTCGACCGCCGCGCCGACGGTCTCTCCCAGCGCCCGCCAGTACTGCATGCCGCCGGATGCGAGCTGCGCGGTCGACGCTCCGTCGACCTCGATGACCCCGATCGCTCGGTCGGCGGTCGTCAAGGGCAGGATGAAGAGCGAGGTCGTTCGGAGGGGCCGTTGCGAGCGGATGACCGCCAGCTCGGGAGCCTCGTCGGCGAGCGGGCGCTCGTGGCCCTCACCATCGGGCGCAACGAGCCGGCGGGGCCCGTCGGCGAGGAGCCAGATACGAGCGTCGCCCCCCGTCAGGGCGGGTGCGTGGGTCGCGAACCGGCGTGCGATCTCGGCGATCTCGAGCGTTGTCGCGAGATCGCGGGCGAGCTCGTACAGGGCATGCTGACGGCTGGGGGAGGCCACCTCAGACTCCCCATCGGCGCGTCGCGCGCCCGGCTTGAGCGGACGGTATCTAGCGGACGCCGAGCCGCAGCGGCGGCGCCGACGACCGCGCCGTCGGCCAGGCGTCCCAGTCCTCACCGCGGCACATCGGGCACACCGGAAGCGAGCGCCGGATCGTCACGCCGTAGCCGCAGTCGGCGCAGCGGAAGTCTCCGCGCGCGGCCTGTCCTGCGCGCAACGTGCCGTTCTCAGCGGCGACTGCGATGCTCATCCCACGACCCCCGTGAATCGACCTTCGTGCCCTCACCGCCAGCCTAGCGGGCGGCCGGCTCGCCGCCTTGCCCCGGACGGGGGGTTCGGGACTACGCAGTTGTGGTCGCGCGAGCCTCCGAGGAAGCACACCACAGGCTGTTCGCAGGCGCTGCCGGACGCCGATGACTGGGCCAAGGGCGGCCCGTAGCATGTGGCCTACGCCGTTCCGGGCGCCGGCTGGTAGTACGGGTTCGTCGCCGCGGCGTGGTCGGTGACGTCCACGATCCGATGGACGTCCGGCACGAGCTCGAGGACCGCGGCCTCGATGCCCTGCTTCAGCGTGACCGACACCATGCCGCAACCGGCGCACCCGCCGCCGAAGCGCAGGTAGACGACGCCGTCCTCGACTCCCTCGAGCTGCGCGACGCCGCCGTGGGCGGCGATGGCGGGGTTGATCTGCTCGTCGAGGACGCGGCGGACGCGCTCCTCGGCCGTGCCCTCCAGGCCCTCGGGCGCCGCGCCGAGGTCGGGGCTCGCGGGTGTCGGCGTCTGCAGCACGAGCCCGCCCATGAGCAGGTCACCCTGGCGGTCGAGCGTGGCCCCGCGAAGCGCCTCAACGCTGCCGGGCGGGATCACGACGGAGATGCGGCCGTGGTCCTGGACGTGGGCGCCCTCCGGGGCGTCGGCGAGCGGCTGAAGGTAGAGGTCGTAGGACTGGGCGAACCCCGAGCCGACAACCTCGACCCAGAGCGCGTGCCGCTCGGGTTCGTCCTCGCGCGAGCGCACCATCACGGCCTTCTCGATCGCCGCGTCGGTGACGGTCAGGATCTGCTCCATGCCCGCAGGGTACCTGCGCGGCCTAGATGATTGATCGGTACCTCGCGTGATGTCCTGGGCGGCGAGAAGCGAGCAGCGCAAGGACGCAGGGAGGGTCAATATCGGCACGAGATATTGACCCGACCGAGGACGCCGCGATGCGACGGTTCGCAGCCGCAGCCACACCACGGTCGACCATTAGGTCGACAGGCGGACGTCCAGGCGCGCGCGAGGCATCGATCACTCATCTAAAGTCCGCGCTCGTGCCTCCGCTCGGCCCCGACGTCATCCGCCGCCAGGTCGTGATCGGCGCCTCTGCTGTCTCGCCCGACGGCGAGCGGGTCGTGTACACGCGCCGCACCGTCGCGGGCGACCGCTACCAGGTGAACCTGTGGCTCGTCCCGTACCGGGGAGGCCGGGCGCGGCGGCTCACCCACGGGCGCTGGACGGATTCGGCCCCGGCCTGGTCGCCCGACGGGCGCACGATCGCGTTCCTGTCCGACCGGGCGGGCGCCGGGAAGGACGAGGGTGCCGATGCCGAGCTCTTCCTGATCGATCCCGACGGCGGCGAGGCGGAGCGTGTGTGCAAGGCGCCGCACGGCGCGGTGGGCGCGCCGCGCTGGTCGCCCGACGGAAGGACGATCGCATTCGTTTCGCCGGGCGAGGAGGTGCGCTTTTGGATCGGCGATCCGAAGAAGCACCTTGGCCGGGTCATCCGCACGACGGACTGGCAGGACGACGGTGGGACCCGCGACCGCCGCGAGCACCTCCACGTCGTCGCCGCCCGGGCCGGCGCGCGCCCGCGCCAGCTGACGACCGGCGACTTCGACGTCTCCCAGCCGTCCTGGCACCCGTCGGGCAAGCGGATCGCGTTCACCTCGAACCTCGAGCCCAACGCCGACCTGCATCCGAAGACGCGCATCTACGAGGTGCCGGTGCGGGGCGGAAAGCCAAAGGAGCTCGTCGCGCTCCCGGGATTCGCCGAGCAGCCGGCCTGGTCACCCGACGGCCGCCGGCTCGCGTTCGTCGGCACCGACATCCCCGACGCGCCCGACTATGCCGAGCCGACGCTTTGGGTGCGCGAGGGCACCCAGGCTCGCGGCCTGACCGCCCACCTCGACATCCCAACGACGGTCGGTTGGGCCTCCGACCTGCACGACTGGATCGTGGCGTCCGACCCGCTTCCCGTCTGGGACGGCGACGACATCCTGGCGGTGATGAACCGGCGCGGCCGCGACGAGATCTGGCGCGCTCCGCGCTCGGGTGACCCGGCGCAGGTCTCGCAGGGCGACACGACGATCTCGGCGCTCTCGACGGGCGCCGGCCGGATCGTCGTCACCGCGACCGGTGACCAGGGCCCGCCCGAGGTGTGCGCGCTCGAGGACGGACGGCTGCGGCCGGTCACGAGCCACGGCGGCTCGTGGCTTCGGCGCGCGCCCGCACCCGTCGTGCGCGAGGTGGACGCGGGCGGCGTGCCGGCGTTTCTCTTCGAGCCGCCCGGCGCAGGCGAGCGCACCGCGATGGTGCTGGCGCCGCACGGCGGCCCGTACGGATCCCACGGTCCCACGCCCGAGCTCGACACGTGGGTGCTCGTCTCGCGCGGATATCGCGTGCTCGCGCCCAACATCCGCGGTTCGTGCGGCTACGGCCGGGCCTGGGTCGAGGCGATCCAGGGCGCGTGGGGCGGCCCCGACGCGGACGATCTCATAACGGCCGTGAAGTGGGCAGTCCGCCGCCGGCTGGCCGACCCGGCCCGGATCGCGGTCATGGGCCTCTCCTACGGCGGCTGGGCGGCCAACTGGCTGGCGGGCGCCGAGCCGAAGCGGTTCTGTGCCGTCGTCTCCGAGAACGGCGTCGCGTCGATGACGACGGCGCATGCGGTCTCGTGCTTCGGGGCGTCCTACGACCGCGACATCGGTTACGGGCCGCTCGCGACCAACTACGACGGCCTGTGGCAGGCCTCACCGCTGCGGATGGCCCACCGGATCGCCGCGCCGATCCTGATGCTCCAGGGCGAGGCGGACCGGATCTGCCCGATCGACGACAACTGGCAGCTCTTCGTGGCGCTGCGAGAACGCGGCCACGACGTCGAGATGATCCTCTATCCAGAGGAGCACCACGTGATGATGGCGACCGCCCGTCCCGATCGCCGGGTCGACCGGATGGAGCGGGTCGTCAGCTTCCTCGAGCGCCACTGCCCGCCCTAGGCACGAGCAGCGACGCGCCGATGGCGCCGCCCACGTCGCCAAGCGCCGCGACATGCACGGCCGGCGGGTTGTCGTCGACGAAGAGGTGCGGCATCATCGCGTGCTCGATCTTGCGCGTGTAGCTCTCACCGAGCCGCGTCCCGAGCCCGCCGCCGATGATCACCGCCTCGACGTCGAGCAGGTTGCAGGCCGACGCCACACCGGCGCCGAGCGCCTCGATCGCCCGCTCGACGAGATCCTTGGCCATCTCGTCACCGCGGTCGAGGGCCCGCGCCCAGACGCCGCTCGTCAGCGAGGGGCGGTCGCGGTCGCGCATGATCTCGAAGAGCTTCGTCTTCTGGCCGGCCTTGTGCCGGCGGCGGGCCTCGCCCTCCATCGCCGCCCGGCCGGCGTAGGCCTCCATGCAGCCCTCCCGGCCGCACGGGCACTTCGCCCCTCCGCGCCGGATCACCATGTGGCCGATCTCGCCGGCGGCGTGACGGCCCGTCCACGACCGTCCGTTCAGGACGAGCCCGCCCCCGACGCCGGTTCCCCAGAAGACGCCGAGCACCGACCTGTACGGCTTCCCCGCCCCGAGGCGAAACTCCGCCATCGTCCCGACGCGGACGTCGTGGCCGAGGTGCACGGGCGTCTTGAGCTCGCCCGCGAGGCCGGCGCCGACCGGCACGGGCGCCTCCCACGTCGGGACGACGTTCTTCGCGTTGGCGACCGTGCCCGCCTCCGCGTCGACCGTGCCCGGCGAGCCGACGCCGACGCCGTCCAGCGCCGCGGCGTCGACGCCGGCGACCTCGGCGGCGGTCCGCAGCGCCTCCGCCAGCGCCCAGACGACGCCCTCCGGTCCGGCGTCCTTGGGTGTCGGAATGCGGTGCGCTCCGAGCACCCTCGAGCGGCCGTCCACGACGACCGCCTGGATCTTTGTGCCTCCGAGATCGATGCCTCCGCGCATTCGCCAGACCTTCCTCGTCGTGGTGATGGGGACGTTACTCTGCCGCGCGTGCCGATACTCGAATGTCGTGACCTTCGAAAGACGTTTCCGGGCGGTGTGGAGGCGGTTCGGGGGGTCTCATTCGAGATCGCCGGGGGCGAGGTGTTCGGGTTCCTCGGCCCGAACGGCGCCGGGAAGACGACGACGATGCGGATGCTGGGAACGCTGCTCTCCCCGTCGTCGGGGACGGGTGTGGTCGCCGGCCACGACGTCGTCCGCGACCCGAGCGCGGTGCGGCGGGCGATCGGCTTCGCCCTCCAGGAGGCGGGCCTCGCCCGCTACTCGACCGGCCGCGAGCACCTGCACCTGATGGGCCGGCTGCACGGGCTCTCGCGGGCCGAGACCCGCGTCCGCGCCGACGAGCTGCTCGAGCTCTTCGAGCTCACGGACGCCGCCGACCGCCAGGTGCGCACGTACTCCGGCGGCATGAAGCGCCGCATCGACCTGGCCTGCGGCCTCGTGCACCGGCCGCGGCTGCTCTTCCTCGACGAGCCGTCGACGGGCGTCGACCCCGCCTCGCGGGCCGCGCTCTGGTCGGAGCTCGTGAAGCTGCGCGACTCGGGCGTCTCGCTCTTCCTGACGACGCACTACCTGGAGGAGGCCGACCGGCTGTGCGAGCGGCTGGCGATCGTGGACCGCGGCGTCATCGTCGCCGAGGGGACGCCTGACGAGCTCAAGGCGGGGATCGGCGCCGACGTCGTCACGGTCACGGTCGATCAGGCGGAGGTGGTGGCGGCCCGCGCGGCGCTCGAGGCGCTCGGCCGGGTGCGGGCGCCCGAGCCCGAGAGCGTCTCGATCGAGGCCGCCGACGGCGCCGGAGCCGTCGTCTCGATCGTCGAGCGGCTCGGCGCGGCGGGCATCAGGCCGCGGACGGTGATGGTGGCCCGGCCGACGCTCGACGACGTGTTCCTGCTGCACACGGGCGCGACCATCGAGGGGCGCGAGACCGAGGGTGGCGCCGAAGCCGAGAGCGAGGCGGCGGCGTGAGCGGGGTCGTCGCATCGGCGGTCCTCTGCCGGCGGGCCCTGCGCGAGATCCCGCGCGTGCCGGGCCGGATCGCCTTCCCGATGCTGATCCCGATCATGCAGATGATCCTCTTCGCGGCCGTCTTCCAGAACTTCGGCCAGTACCGCACCGGCGGGGCCGGGAGCTCGCTGGACTTTCTTGCCGCCGGCCAGGTCGCGCTGTCGGTGCTCGTCGGTGCGGGCGGCGCCGGCTTCCAGATGGTGCAGGACATCGACTCCGGCTTCTTCGACAAGCTGCGCGTGGCGCCGATCCCGCGCCTCTCGATCGTGGCCGGGCTGCTCGCAACAGATGCAGTCCGGCTCTCGACGCACGTCGTGGTCGTGACGCTCGTCGCGCTGGCGCTGGGGGCGAAGCTCGCCACCGGGATCCTGGGTCTGCTGGTGATGATGCTGCTCGGCGGGTTCTTCGGCGCGATGTGGTCGGGCATCTCGCTGAACGTCGCGCTCAGGACGAAGAACGCCGAGATCACCGGCGCCTCGAACGTCCTCATCTTCCCGCTCTTCTTCGGCTCGACGGCGTTCGTGCCGCTCGACCTTCTGCCGTCGTGGCTCCAGACCGTGAACAAGGTGAACCCCGTGAGCTACCTCGTGGACGCGATGCGGACGCTCATGCTCCAGGGCTGGCACTGGCAGACGATCGGCGAGGGCTTCCTGGCAGCGGGGGCCGTCGGCGCGGTCACGCTGCCGCTCGCCGTGCGGGCGTTCCGGCGCTCGGTTCAGACCTGACGGTCAGGCCGCGTGCGGGACCGTGTGGCCGTGGAGGGCCGCGATCTGATCGGCCGGGACGGCGCGGCTGAAGTAGTAGCCCTGGCCGAGCACGCAGCCCTGCTTGACGAGGAAGCGGCGCTGGGCCTCGGTCTCGACGCCCTCCGCCAGCGGCTCGAGGCCGAGGTTCCGGGCCAGCTGCACGATGGTGGCGACGAGCAGCGAGACGCGGCGGTCGTCCGGCACGGCGGCGATGAACGAGCGGTCGATCTTGAGCGTGGTCACACGCATCTGCGACAGGCGCTCGAGCGACGAGTGGCCGGTGCCGAAGTCGTCGATCGCGACGCGCACCCCGCGGCGGTGCAGGTCGGCCATGATCGGCTCCAGCGACGCGGGCCGCTCGATTGCGGCCGACTCGGTGATCTCGATCATGAACCGGTCGGCGGGGATGCCCGACCGGCGGACCGCGGCGAGCAGGCGCTGGATCTCGGCCGGGCGCCACATGAGCGCCGGCATGTTGACCGAGGCGTAGAGGTCGATGCCAGCCGCACGCCAGGCGGCGACCTGCGCGCAGGCGGCATCGACGACCCACTCGGAGATCGGCCCGATCAGGCCGGCGCGCTCGGCAAGCGGGACGAAGCTGTCGGGCCCGACGAGGCCGCGGGGCCCGTCGTTCCAGCGGATCAGCGCCTCGACACCGACCATCCGGCCCTCGTCCAGGTCGACAAGCGGCTGGTAGTGGAGCACGAGCTCACGCCGGTCGAGCGCGTGGCGGAGGCGGGCGACGGTGGCGAGCTGGTCGGCGGCGTCGATGCTCGACACGACGGCCGGACGCAGCGCCACCCGCTCGGACTGCTTGGCGCGGTACATGGCGATGTCCGCCTTCGACAGCAGCTCCTCGGCGCTCGTCGCGTCGGCCGGGTAGAGCGCGGCACCGATGCTGGCCGCCGTGTAGAGCTCGCACGGCGGGAGGACCACCGGCGGGCGCAGCGCGGCGCGGATGTTCTCGGCGACACGCTCTGCCGCATCGGCGGCGGTGTCCCTGTCAACGTCTGCGACGAGGACGAGGAACTCGTCACCACCGAGCCGGGCGACGACGTCGGTGGCCCGCACCGCCTCGCGCAGCCGGCTCGCGACGACGCGCAGGAGCTCGTCCCCCGTCGCGTGGCCGTGGCTGTCGTTCACGAGCTTGAAGTCGTCGAGGTCGACGAAGAGGACTGCCACCGCCAGGTCGCCGCGCTGGGCGCGGGCCAGAGCCTGCTCGAGGTGCTCCTGGAAGAGCAGACGGTTGGGCAGGTCGGTCAGGG
>DATIDU010000214.1:0-5012 GCA_035456145.1 Gaiellales bacterium
CGCGGCGGGCCCCCCCCCCCGGCGCGGCGGCCCCCACCCCGGCCCCCCCCGGGCGCCCCCCCCCCCCCACCCCCCCCCCCCCCGGGCGGGGGGGGGGCCCGGGGCGCCCCCCCCCCCCCGCGCCACCGACCCGAGGCGCGACCGACTCATGATCCGCCCCCCCCATCTTCGGTCTTGCCTGCTGAGCGCCACGCTCGTGGTGGTGGCGGTCGCGGCGTGGCTGGTTGTCGCGCCGACCCAGATCGGCGGGAAGACGAGCTACGTCACGACGAGCGGGATCAGCATGGCGCCGCGTTTCCACAGCGGCGACCTCGCGGTGGTCCGACCGACCGCCCACTACAAGGTGGGACAGGTCGTCGCCTACCGCAGCACCCTGCTGCGGACTGTGGTCCTACACCGCATCGTCGCCATCCGCGGCGATCGCTACGTGTTCAAGGGCGACAACAACGACTTCGTCGATCCCGTGCGGCCCGTCCGCTCCGAGCTGATCGGGAGGCTGTCGCTGCGTGTCGCACACGGCGGCCGCGTCCTCGCCTGGCTGCACACTCCCTTCATGGCCGCGCTCCTGTGCGGAGGTGCGGCGCTGGTGCTGTTCATGGGCGTCGAGGGCCGGAGGCGCCGGCGCGACCGCCGCCGCCCAGTTGGGGAGCGCGGCACCCGGCCCGTCGAGCGGACCACGGCCGTGCGCGATGGCGACGGGATCCTCGGCGCCAACCCGCAGGCCCTCCTCGTCGCTTCGGCCGCGGTCGCCGTGTCCCTCGCGGGCCTCGCCGTGCTCGCCGTCGCTCGTCCCGCGACCAAGCAGGTCAGCGCCAAGACTCCGTACACGGAGAAGGTCAGCTTCGGCTACCACGCCGAAGCAACGGCCGGCCCGGTCTACCCCGATGGCGCCGTGAAGACGGGCGACCCGATCTTCCTCAGGCTCGTGCGGCGCGTCCGCGTCAAGGCTCATTACCGCCTGGAATCGGCGGCTCCCCACCGGGTTGGCGGCACCATGGAGGTCGTGCTTCGCCTCACGAGCCCGACGGGCTGGAGACGCACCATGCAGCTCGCCGCCCCCAAGCGCTTTCAGGGCGACTACGCCGCCGCGGACGTGACGCTCGACCTGCCGCGGCTGCGCTCGCTCATCCGCGAGGTCGACAAGCTCACCGGCGGATCGCCGGGCGCGGCGTACAACCTCTCGGTGGTGCCGCGCGTGCACATGACAGGCACGCTGGCGAATGGGCCGCTCACCACGGACTTCGCACCGGCCATGAGCCTTCAGCTCGACACGCTCCAGCTGCGCCCCGGCGCCGCGTCAACGCCGGCTGCCGCGGGCTCCGACACGTCCGGCGACCGCAACGCGGCCCTGAACCCCAGCCGTGCCGGGACCGTCGCCGCCTCGACCACGGTTCCCAACACGCTGGGAGCGCGGGGGCTGGACGTCCGCGTGACCACCGCACGCTGGCTCGCGCTCATCGGCTTCGTGCTCGCCGGCGCGGTCGCGGCGTTCACTGGCCTGCGCGTCCTCGACGACGCCTCCGATCCCAGCGCGCGTGTCCAGCGCTACCGCCACCTGATCGTCCCGATCGCCGGCACGACCTTCGACCCGGCGCGCCCGCCGATCGACGTCACGAGCATCGGCGCCCTGGCCCAGCTGGCCGAGCGCAGCGAGCGCCTGATCCTGCACCACCAGCACAACGGCGCGGACACCTACCTCGTCGACGACGAGGGCACGCTCTACCGCTACCAGGCCCACTCGCACCTGCGCCAGATCCCGGCGGTGTCGGTCGTCGACGACGGCGTCTACGAGGGCGCCGCGCGCTGACCAGGCTCACGCGAGGGCGGCAGCGACGCCCTGCGCGACGAGACCGAGTCCGACGGCGCCGAGCAGCCAGCCCATGACCCTCAGGCCGTTGGCGTTGAGCCAGGTCGACAGCGCGGCCACCTTCTCGGCGGTCTGCTCGGGCCGCAGCAGGTAGCCGACGAGCGGCACCTCGGCCAGCAGGAACATGATGGCGTTGAACAGCAGGATCAGGCCAAGCTGCTCGGCGCCGCTGTAGGAGCCGGTGGCGATGTCTCCGAGCGCAAGCAGGTAGAACGGCCCGGGCAGGTTGATCACGGCGCCGATGGCGAACGCCACCGCCGCGTTCGCACGGTCCAGATGCCGTTCGGCCCAAGAGGGCTCGTCGTCGCTCTTGGTCTTGCGTGGATGGCGGGCGCGCAACTTGCCGCGCAACTCCTGGCCTTGAGCGGACGACATCAGCCACGCGAGCGGCAGCGCAAGCAGACCCGCGAGGATCGACGCGCCGGGGCTCGCGCTCGACGACGTGCTCCCCAGGACGGCGTTGTCGTCGTTGAAGAACGCGAGCACCACGAGGCCCGAGGCGATGCTCACGATCATGCCGCCGGCGTAGAACGCGAGCAGGAGCCTGCGGGGCTCTGGCCGCGAGATGATGATCGCCACGCAGGCGATCAGGGCGGGGAAGACCGCGGCGGCGAGAGCCAGGACCACGATGTGCGCCACGCCACGCATCGTGGCCCAAGCGGTGGACGCGGGCGCCGCTGACGACCTCGGCGCGGACGCGTTCGTCCCTGCGCCGGCTCGCCGGGTGACCCAGGCTGGGCGACACGCTCGGCCGGGCATCTAGTGTCGTGGCCATGGCAGACGCGGTGGCACTCGTGCGGCGGCCGAGCAGCCGGATGGCGGACGGCATCACCACGCACATCGATCGTGTGCCCGCTGACGGCGCGCTCGCGGCGCGCCAGCATCAGGCGTACGTCGACGTGGTCGCCGACGCGGGCTGGACGATCCGCGAGGTACCGCCCGCCGACGATCTTCCGGACTGCGCGTTCGTCGAGGACACGGTGGTGGTGTTCGATGACATGGCCGTGCTGACGAGGCCGGGCGCGATCGAGCGCCGGCCGGAGGTCGCCGGAACCGATGAGGCCGTCCGGTCGCTCGGGCTGGAGCTGGCACGGATCGAGGACCCGGGCACGCTCGATGGCGGGGACGTCCTGCAGGTTGGGCGCACGGTGTACGTCGGCCGCGGCGGGCGGACCAACGCCGAAGGGGTCCGCCAGCTCCGCAGGTACGCGGCCTCGAGGGGGCGCGTCGTCGCCCCGGTCCAGCTACACAGCGTCCTGCACCTGAAGTCCGCGGTGACGGCGCTCCCGGACGGCACGTTCATCACCGCGGACCCATCGGTCTTCGACGCTGCGCCGTTTCCGACGATGCGACTCGTCCCCGAGGAGGCGGGGTCGCACGTGATCCTCATGGGCGCCGGCACGATCGTGATGGCCGCCTCTGCGCCACGCTCGGCAGAGATGTTCGACGACCTGGGCTTCGACGTCGTCACGGTGGACATCGGGGAGTTCGAGAAGCGCGAAGGCTGCGTCACGTGCCTGTCGGTGCTGATCGCCGACCGTTGACGCGGCCGGTGACGACGCCGGCCTCGGTCGCGCTACCTGCCAGAGCGCGCGGCCGTCGGACGATGCCCTGCGATGCCCGCCCGGCGGTTCCGCACGCGCCAGTAGCGTCGAACCCAGGGCGGGCGCACGTCCCGACGCACTGCCGCCTGGACGCGTTCGACCCATCGCGCGAGCAGTTCGTCGGCCTCGGCGACCGCCGCCGCGCTTGTCGGTGGCTCGCCGAGCCAGCGTCGTTCGACGGCGTCTCGCTCCGGCCCGAACAGCTCATGGGCGGTTGCCGGGTCCCGCAGGGCACAGCGGTGGAGCCGTTCATGTCGCCACCAGAGGGTGCGTGGGTCGAAACGATCGTCGGGCACCGGGCCGAGGTCTGCCGGCTGCTCCACCCGAAACGGCTTGAACAGCGATGTGCATGGCGCTGCGGTACCGGTGGCCCAGTGGGTCGCGCCGTCGGCGCCCAGGTCCGACACCCAGGAGGCGGTCGTCTGCGAGGCGGCGAGCATGCCACCGGCGTGCATGCACGGCGCGGCCATCGCCCCGTTGACGGGCGAGTAGCGAGGCCATGGGCCGGCGCCGTGGGAGCGCAGGGCGCGCATCAGCGCGCCAGGCGAGGGCGCCGCCTGGCGCTCCGTGAGCGCTTGGCGGACCCGGCATGCGGACACTGCCGTCTTCAGCCGGTCGCCATGTCGCTCGGCGAAGCCGGGAATGGTGAGCCCGTTCGAGATGCTGCGCACGCCCGAGGACACGCGTTCGACGGCCCAATGACGCCCGGCGGTCTCGACTATCCACGCCTCGCGTGGGTCGGCGATCGCGAAGCTGTTGTGATACGTGAAGGAACGCCGCTCGTGTCCGCAGCCCCCGCCCTGCCCGTCGCGCTCGAGGAGGTCCGTGATGACCGACGTGGCCTCGACGGCCGTCGCTGCGCGCTCCAACGCCAGGCGCAGCAGGTCCATGCCGGTGAGACCGCTCGCCGCATATGGCTCACGGGTGAAGACGGCCTCATTGCCGATCGCGACCCCGTGCTCGTTTGCCCCCATCTCGGCTCCCCACATCCAGAACGGCCTGCTGAGCAGGACCGCGTTGGTCTGGGCGACCTGCGGGATCTCGATCCACGTGCAGCGGACCGCCGCCCCGCGAGGATGCGAGCGGCGGGGATGCCACTCGAGCACCTGGGCTTCGTTGGGGTCGCGGTCGGAGTTCTTCGCTAGCAGGACGCGACCCTCACCGACCACGACGACGCTATCGCACATCGGTGGTTGCGCGGCAACGGCGATCAGCCGCGCTTGATGCGGGTGAGCACATTCTCGTGGAAGGCGTCTTCGGCCCGTAGGTAGCCGCGGATCGTGCGCGCCGCGGTGCTCGCGGCCGGTTCGGCGGGCCACGGGATCACGTGCCGGTTGACGAACGGGCATTCCGCGACGAGTCCCCGGCCGCCACCGAGCAGCAGCTCGGTCAGAACCTCCCCGTTGAGGTAGCTCATCGAGACGCCGTGACCGATGCAGCCGAGCGCGTAGACGGCGGTTCGGTCGTCCCCGACGTATCCGAGCGCCGGGGTGAGGTCCAGCGTGACCGAGAAGGGACCGCCCCAGCGGTAGGCGATCGCG
>DATIDU010000215.1:0-2043 GCA_035456145.1 Gaiellales bacterium
GACTCTCACGACGCCAGCGGCGGTGGCGACGTCAAGCGGCCCGGCTGCGGAGGACTACTGATTTGCGCTGCCGAGGTGTATCTCCCCGCGCGCCCGTCTCGTCCTTCCGATCGAGAACACTCGAGCAAGGGAAGGAGCCAGCGATGGCCAGCAAGTTCCTCGTCAAGAACATGGGCAGCCTCGACCGGGCCCTGCGCGCGTTCGTCGTCGCCCCGGTCGCGATCGTCGCGGCCTTCGCCCTCGGCGCCTCGTCGATCGGCGGGATCGTCCTCATCGTGGTCGCCGGCCTCGCACTCGCCACCGGCGCGAGCGGTCGCTGCCCCAACTACGTCCTGTTCGGCATCGACACCCGCGGCCGCGCCCGCGCGCCGCTACCGCACTGACGTCCACCCTCATCACACGCGGGACACGAGAAAGAAGGACTCGATGACAATCCAGGAACAGAGGCTGAGTGCCGAGCAGAAAGAGCTCGCGGCGGTCGGCGCCAGCGTCGGCGCCGGCTGCCATCCCTGCGTCAGCCACCACCTGAAGGCCGCCGCAGAGGCCGGCCTCGAAAGCGAGCAACTGCTCGCCGCCGTTGCCAGCGCCGAGCGCGTCAGCGCGGAAGCGGCCGTCGCCATGGGCGACCACGCCCGCGCCAAGCTTGGCGCGAGCGTCACCTCGCCGGCACTGCTTTCACGGCTCGAGGAGGCGCTCGCGTCGTTTGGCGCCGCCCTCGGCGCAAACGACGCCGCCAACATCGACCGACAGCTGCGCGCCGCCGCAGACCTCGGCGCCTCACGCTCACAGCTGCAGGAGGCGATCGGCACCGCCCACGACGTGCAGGAGAACGCAGCGCGAATCCACCTGCACGAGGCGGAACGGCTGCTCGACGCGCTCAGACCGGCGATCGCCACCCTCCAGACCGACGCCGACTCCGACGGTGGTTGCGGCCGCGGCGTCGGGGACGAGATCGACGACGCGCCGGGTGCGGCCGACGAGCCGGAGGCTGCGGCCACATCGAGGGGCGCCGAGTCCGGCGAGGGCTGCGCCTGCGGCGCGGACGCCGAGACAGGTGAAGCGCCCGTGGCGGACAAGGAGCCCGTCGCCGCGACCAGCCGTCACGCCTCCCGGTGCAGCCCCACTGCCACCCAGTCCGCTGAGAGCGACCCCTCCGCGATGGCGCGTTGCCGCGAGATGGTCGAACGGTTCATGCCCGCCGTCCCCGCAGCAGTACCCGACAAGGCGGTGGCCGCGGCCGCCGCATCCAACGAGGAGGCCTGACGATGACAACGATCACCACCGTCGCCGCCAACAACTGGATGATCTCCATCGGCGGCGGCTGGATCGTCCTGATGCTGGTTGGGATGGGACTCTGCTTGGTGTTCATGCTCGGCTCCATGTGGCTCATGCGTGACGGACACAGCTGGCCGATGTGCGGCCGCTGGTGGCGCGGGCAACCGCCGCCAACGGACCTCACCGGCGTACCCCGACGGAGGCCCGACCGGAGCGTGTCGCCCGAGACCGAGGCCCGACCATGATGATCGGGATGGGAGTCTTCTGGCTCGCGATCATCGTCGGCCTCATCTGGCTCGTCCGCGACACCGGCGAGCGCCCCCCGCAACCACCGAAGGAGCCGCCGTGACGATCCTCGACCGCCGACGCCGAAGGCGCAGTCTCACCCGACGAATACCGACGGCGCCGCGACGTCCTCACGGACTTGGGCGCTGATGCTGCCTCAACAGCGAGTGGAAGGAGCTAGCAATGAAACGGATCGTGGTGGGAGCGGCAGCGGCGGGCGGCGCAGCGTTTGCGTTGCATCGCCTCGCCCGCAAAGCTCGCGCGATGCACGACCACTGCCGCGAGATCATGCGCAATCACTGCGGCACCTCGAGCGCTCCCTGCCAGTCGGCATAGGCGGCCCCCATGCCGACGCCTCGGCGTCTTACGGAGTCCCAGACGGGTGGCGCTCGTTGGTCGATCATCGCCGATCGCGTTCCGCGAGCGCCGCCCCGCGGGCGGCCCTCACTGGGTGGCGAATGCGGAGCCGGCTCGAACACCAAA
>DATIDU010000216.1:0-4526 GCA_035456145.1 Gaiellales bacterium
CTCGGAGACCCACTGGTCCCAAGAGGCCTGCTTGTCCTGCGTGCCGTCTTCGACACGGGTCAGGGCCTTCTGCATGGCGTCGTTGATCTGGAAGTAGTACTCGCCCTTGAACGGCGCCACGTCGACCGCCTTGGCACGGTCGGTGAAGATCTGGCCGACGGGGGCGTTGTTGAAGTACTCGTTGACGTAGCCGGTGAGTGCCTCATCGCTGTAGGCCTCGGTCTGGCTCGGGAAGGTGCCCGCGTTGACGAACGCCTTGATCTGCTGCTCGGGAGCGGTCAGCCAGTCGGCCAGCTTCTGGGCCTCCTTGACGTGCGCGCCGTTGGCGGGAACGGTCAGGTACGAGCCGCCCCAGTTGCCGCCGCCGTTCGGGAAGACGTTCGCGACGTCCCAGCCGGTGACGCCCTCGGCGTTGCCCGAGATGACGCCGAGCATCCAGCCCGGGCAGAGCATGGTCGCGTAGGCGCCGTTCGACAGGCCGGCGAACCAGTCGTCGCTCCACTGGCCGAGGTGCGCCGACTGCGTCGCGCTGGCGTCGAGCACCTGGTTGTAGAGATCCTCGACCTCGGCGTTGTCGGTCGCGATGATGTCGCCCGAGTCCGGATCCTCGTAGGCGGCTTCGACCTGGTTGATCATGCCCTGGTACGTGCCTCCGGCGGAGTCGAAGAAGGCCTTGCCGGTCTTCGCCGTGTAGTCGGCGCCGACTTCGAAGTACTTGGCCCAGTCGCCCTCGAGGAGCTTCGCGACCTCCTCGCGGTCGGTCGGCAGGCCCGCAGCGGCGAACAGGTCGGAGCGATAGCAGACGCCCTCGGGGCCGATGTCGGTGCCGTAGCCGATGAGGCGGCCGTCGGCGTCGGTGGCGGCGTCGACCTTCCAGTCGAGCCAGCGGTCGGCGGTGCCGGAGGGGACCTCGGCGAGCAGGTCGGAGTACTGCATGACCTCGGGCAGCCAGTCGACCTCGATTGCCTCGACGTCGGCGAGGCCCTTCTTGCCGAGCTTCTGGAAGTAGTTGGCGCGGGCGTCGTTCGACGTCGCTGCCTTGTTCTGGACGACGGTGACGTTCGGGTTCTCGTCCATGTACTCCTGGAGGAGCTCGTCGGTGTAGCCGAAGTCGTTGAACGTCGCGACGGTCAGCTCGATCGGCCCGTCGGCCGAGTCCGCGCCGGCGTCGCCGCTTGCGCAGCCGCTGGCGAGCAGGGCGATGGATGCGGCGCCGGCAACGGCTGCGAGCGCCTTGGTGCGTCGTGAAAGCTTCACGGTCACTCCCTTGTGTGCGTGGTGGTGGAAGGGTCACGTGAGGACGCGTTCCACCGAGTGGTGAGAGCGCTCTCACGATGCAGGGATGATGCTAAGCGCGTGTCGGATGCGATGTCAAGAGAGCGCTCTCACGGGCGCCATCCGTTACCGAAGCGTGATCGGCCGGTGGCCGGGCCGACGCCCCTCCCGTGGCGGCGGACCGCGCCCGGATCGGCCGGAGGGATCTCGTCCGCGGGGCAGTCGCGTCGGGTACCGTGGACTGACATGAACGGGAACCCTTCGGCGCGCGTGCGGCGCAATCGCATCATCCTCGTGGTGGTGCTCGCCGCGGCCGCCGTCGTCGCGCTCGGAGCGGGTCTCCTGCTCGGCGGGGGCGGCCCGTTCGCCGCCGCGAAGGGGGCCGGTTCCACCCCCACTCCCACCGAGACCGCTCGCCCCGCACCGGCATCGACCGCGCCGCCGGCATCCGTCGACACCTTCGACCGCGCCAAGTTCTCGCTCGACGACCCGAACAGCATCTGGGTCGTCGTGAACAAGCTCCGCCCGATGAATCCGCAGGACTTCGTGCCGTCCGACCTCGTGCCCGTCGACGTGCCGTACACGAACGAGCCCGAGCTGCGCCAGGAGGCGGCGGACGCCGTCATCGCGATGTTCCAGGCGGCCACCGATGAGGCCGGCCTCACGCTCGCCTCGAACAGCGCCTACCGCTCGTACGAGACGCAGGTGAACGTCTACGACGGCGACGACACCCTGACGGCACGACCCGGCTTCAGCGAGCACCAGACCGGGCTCGTCATGGACATCGGCGCCGAGTCGGGCGAGTGCTCGCTCGACCCCTGCTTCGCGGACACCCCCGAGGGTGCGTGGCTGCGCGACAACGCGTGGCGCTTCGGGTTCATCCTGCGCTACCCGGCCGACAAGACGGACATCACCGGCTACGCGTTCGAGCCGTGGCATTTCCGCTACGTGGGCGTCGAGCTCGCGACCGAGATGCACGAGACGGGCGTCACCACCCTCGAGGAGTTCTTCGGGCTTCCGCCCGCTCCGAACTATGAGTGAGCGGATGCCGCGGCCGCGCGTCGCACGGACTCCTCGCCGCCGCCTCGCGCTCGGCCTCCTCATCGCGAACCAGTTGCTCGCCGGCGTGGGCGTGGCCTCGGCCATCTCGATCGCCGCGATCCTCGTCGCCGACCTCACCGGGGTCACGGCGCTCGGCGGACTCTCCCAGTCGGCGAGCGTGCTCGGATCGGCGGCCGCCGCCGTGCCGCTCGCGCGCCTCGCCGTGCGATCGGGGCGGCACGTGGCGCTCGCCACGGGCTATGCCTTCGCGTGCGCCGGCGCCGTGCTCGTGATCGCGGCCGCGACGAGCGGCCTCATCCTGCTCGTCTTCGTGGGCCTCGCCGCCTTCGGCGCGGGCGCGGCGGCCGGGCTCCAGGCGCGGTTCGCCGCGACCGAGGTGGCGTCGCCCGGCTACGAGGCGCGCTCGATGTCGCTCGTGCTGTGGGCGACGACGATCGGCTCCGTCGCGGGCCCCCTGCTCTCGCAGTCGGGCGATACGCTCGGCCGGGCGCTCGGGCTGCCGCCGCTCGTCGGCCCCTTCCTCATCTCGGCCGCGGTGTTCGCGGCGTCGACGGTCCTCGCGGCGACCGTGCTGCGGCTCCCGAAGGCCGGTCAGCTCGCGACGGATGTCGCGGACGCGGCGGCGCCCGCCACGGCGCCCGCCGCATCGCCCGCACCGGCGTCCGCCTCTGCGCCCGCTCCCGCGCCGGCCCCTGCTGCCGCTGCGTCCGCGGCGCCCGCCGCCGCGAAGCCGACCGGATCGTGGCACGCCCTGCGCACCGCGGTGCGCGAGCCGATCCCGCGGTTCGCGATCCTCGCGATCGTCTGCTCGCACACCGTGATGGTCGGGATCATGGTCATGACGCCCGTGCACATGACGGCGCACGGCGCATCGCTGCTCGCAGTGGGCATCGTCGTCAGCATCCACATCTTCGGCATGTACGGCGCGAGCCCGCTCTTCGGCTGGCTGGCCGACCGCATCGGTCCGGTGCTCGTGATCGCCGGCGGCGCGGTGCTGCTGCTCGCCGCCGCGCTCATCGGCATCTTCGCCCCGCCGGGCGACATGCTCCTGCTCCCGCTCGCGCTGGGGCTCCTCGGCTTCGGCTGGTCGGCCGGGCTCATCGGCGGATCCATGCTGCTCACGACCACCGTCGATCCTGCGCACCGGGTGCCGCTGCAGGGGGCGACGGATGCCACGATGAACGTCGCCGCGGCCGCATCCGCCGCCCTCTCCGGTGTCGTGCTGGGCACCGCGGGGTACGCGGGAGTGAACGTCGTGGCGATCCTCGTGCTCGTGCCGCTCGCCATCGCGGGCTTCACCCTGCCGCGCGGCCGCATGCGCGTCGCGACCTGAACGCGCTCCCACGCTCCTCCCAGTCAACGCGACGGATCCTCACAAAGTAGCGTGATGGGCTGTCTCGGTCCCCCAAAACGCCGACACAGAAACCCCCCTACCTGTGCCCCAGCTCTTCAGCCTGCCCTCGATCCGCCGTGCCTCCTTCCAGGCACCCGATCCCGCCGCCGTCGCGGCGCTCGGCCTCGCCGCCGGCGACCCGGCCGACGAACCGGTCGTTCCGGCTGATCCGGTTTCCCCCGCCGATCCGCGTTCCGCGGCCGATCCGGCCGCCGCGACCCCGACCGACCCTGCGGATCCCACCGGCCCCGCCACTCCGACCAGCCCCGCGCACCGCTCCGACCAGCGCGGCGCCCGCCCCGCCGGCACCCATGGCACGCCGCGCCACCGAGCCGAGCCCATCGGCAACCGTCGCCCCTCTGCGGCCGCCGCCCGCCGCATCGCGGCGCTCGGGTGCGCCACGGTCATCCTCGGCGGCAGCGCGTTCGGCGCGGCCGCGGCATCCGCCGACGAGGCCCGCACCACCACCTCCGTCGCCGCGGGCGCCGCATCGGGCTCGAACGCGCAGCCGGTCGACCCCGTCGCGGCTGCGGCCGCCGACGAGCTCGTGTCGGCCATCGATGCGCAGGCCGACGCGGGGCCCGTCGTGACGAGCGGCCTCTCCACGGCGGCGGCTCCGTTCACCGGCGGCACGCAGGTGACCGTGCAGGGCCAGCACCTCGACGAGGTCACCGGCGTCAGCGTCGGCGGAAACCCGGCTCCGATCGTGTCGGCGACCGCCGATGCGGTGACCTTCGCGGTTCCCGCGGTCGACGACGCCGTGCGCGGCGCGGTCGAGGTGGCGTTCACGGATGCC
>DATIDU010000217.1:0-9067 GCA_035456145.1 Gaiellales bacterium
TACTTCGTGGACGCGGCCGAGCTGCGCGACCGGGTCGCGGCCGCCACAAGCGCCCTCTGAAAATCCCCGCTCGTGGCGGTGTGACACCGCCTCCGAAGCCGCCGGGGTACACTGATCGTGACGTGTTACAAACCCATGCCCCCAAGGAGGCCTCGTTGGCTTCTGACCGCCTGACAGTGGGCGTCGCGGCCCGGCTTTCGCGGTACCTGCAGGTGCTCACACAGGCGAAGAAGCAGGGCCGGGACTCGATCTCCTCCCAGGAGATCGGCGAGTACACGAACATCAACGCGACGCAGATCCGCCGCGATCTCTCCGGGTTCGGCAAGTTCGGCAAGCGGGGCGTCGGCTACAACATCGACTTCCTGATCGGCGAGATCCGCAAGATCCTGCGGACGTCGGGCCAGCACAACATCGTGCTGATCGGGGCCGGCTCGCTCGGCCAGGCGATCTCCAAGTCGAGCATCTTCGCCGACCACGGCTTCAACATCGTCGGCATCTTCGACAACGATCCGGCCAAGGTTGGCACGGAGTCCGGCGAGGTCCGCATCCAGGATATGTCCGAGCTCCCCGGGGCGATCCGCGACCGCAACGTCATCGTCGGCGTGCTCGCGGTTCCCGAGGAGGCGGCGCAGGAGGCGGCCGACCGGCTGGTGCGTGCCGGCGTGAAGATCATCTTCAACTACTCCGACGCCCTCATCGACACGCCGGCCGACGTAACCGTGCACCGGTCGAGCCCGGTTGTCGAGATCCTGCACGCGCTCTACTTCCACCTGACGTAGCCCTCCTCGCCGCCCGGTAGGTTCCGGCCGTGCGGCTTGTCCTGTGGCACGGCTACCTGCTCGAGGGCACCGGCTCCAACATCTACACCCAGCACGTGGCGCGGGCGTGGGGGAGGCTGGGGCACGAGGTCGTCCTCATCTGCCAGGAGCCGCGGCCCGAGCTCTTCGATCTCGGCCCCAACGTCCACGTGGTGGTGCCCGACGTGGGGCCGCTGCTCCCGGTGTTCGTTCTCGACCGCTACGAGGGCATCGAGGCCCGCCACGTCGCCGATCTGACGGCGGCCGAGCTCGACCTCTTCGTCGCGCGAAACGCCGCCGCTGTGGCCGCGGCGCACGGCGGGCGGGCTGACCTCGTCCTCGCAAACCACGTCCTGATGGGGGGTCCCGTCGCCGCCCGGGCGTGTGCGACCGGCACGCCGCACGCCGTCAAGATCCACGGCTCCGAGCTCGAGTACGCGATCCGCGGGCGGCCCTCTCTTGCGGCGGCTGCGGCCGCGTCGCTGGCCGGCGTCTCCGCGCTCTTCGCCGGCTCCGGGCACATCGTCGAGGTGACCGAGGAGCTGCTGGGGCGGGGGCTCCACGACCGGATGCACATCGTCCCGCCCGGCGTGGACACGGACGCGTTCCGCCCGGACGGCGGTAACCTGGAGGCGCTCGTCGGGCTGCTGCGCGCCGACCGCGCGTCGCAACAGCCGGGCCGCCCGCCCGAGCGGGCGCCGGATCCCGACGCCGGCGAGCGGCTCGCCGGTCTGGGCCCGTTCGTCCTCTACTTCGGGAAGCTCATGCGCCAGAAGGGGGTGCATCTCCTGCTCGAGGCGTGGGGAAGGCTCGCGCCGCGCTTCCCGGAGACGACGCTCGTCGTGGTCGGGTTCGGCGACGCGCGCGCGGAGCTCGAGGCATCCGCACCCGAGCGCACGATCTTCACGGGCGCAATGGACCACGATCACCTGCACCTGCTCGTTCCGCTCGCCGATGCCGTCGTCGTGCCGTCGGTGCTGCCGGAGGCCTTCGGCATGGTCGCCGCCGAGGCGGCGGCGTGCGGCGTCATCCCTGTCGTGGCGCGCCATTCCGGGCTCGCGGAGGTGGCGGACGGCCTCGGATCGAGCGGTGTCACGTTCGATGGCACGGCTTCGGATCTCGAGGCGCGGCTCGACCTGCTGCTCTCGCTGCCGCAGGCGACCCGGCGCGAGATGGGGCTCGCGGCCCGCGCGGCCGTCGTCGAGCGGTGGAGCTGGGAGGGGATCGCCCGCCGGCTGGTCGAGATCAGCCTGGGGTGACGAGCGGTCGAATACCACAAGATGGGTGTCCGAAAGCCTTAAGACCCCCGCTTTCCGTGCCGATTCGTCCCCCGTGGCCCCCCGCCTCAGCACCGGCCTTCGCCGTTTCATCCGGCGCCGGTCGCCCGAAGCTCTTGACACCGACGGCCTCGGGCCGCTCGGCGACGTCGTCTTCGACGCCGTGTTCGTGCATGTGGACGGCAGCATCGTCGAGGTCAACGAGGCATTCGAGCGGGCGTTCGGGTACTCCCGAGAGGAGGCCGTCGGCGGCCTCACCGTCTTCGACATCTTCGACCCCGACTACCACGACCTCGTGGTGGACCGGATCCGCGAGGAGAGCTCAGAGCGGTACGAGCTCGTCGGCGTCACGCGGGACGGCGAGGGACGGCATATGGAGGTGTGCGGTCACACGATCCTTCGCGGCGGGCGCCCAGCCCGGCTTGTCGCCGTGCACGACCTGACCGAGCGCCGGCTGGCCGAGGAGCAGGTGGGCGTCCTCGCGTTCCAGTACGCGGCCGATCTGACGGCGGTCTCGGCGGTCGCACGCCGGCTCCCGCGCACCGCCGACGCCATGGGCGCGCGCGAGGCGATCTGCGAGGGCGCGCTCGCCGTGTGCGACGGCATGATCGCCGTGCTGATGGAGCCCGACGGGACGGGGAACCTCGTGTCGACGGCGGTCGCCGGTGCCGACGCGGCGCCGATGCAGGTGCCGCTCGAGGCCGAGTCCTCGGCGACCGCGCGGGTGTTCCTCACGGGCGAGCCCTACTTCGTGGCGGATCTCTCGGGCGAGCAGGGGCTCTCGCGGCGGGTGGTGGACGCCACGGGCGCGGTGTCGGCACTGTGGCAGCCCGTCCTCCACGACGGCGTCCCTGTGGGCGTCCTCCTGGTCGCGTGGGATCGCGAGCTTGCGCATCTCTCCGACCGCGCGGCTGCGGTCGTTGGTCTCTTCACCGCCGAGGCGGCCGTCGCCATCGAGCGGGCCGACGTGCTCGCCAGGCTCGATCATCTGAACGGCACGCTGGGCCGCCAGGTGGAGGCGCTGCGCCTGTCGGATCAGATGAAGTCCGACTTCGTTTCGAGCGTCTCCCACGAGCTGCGCACGCCGCTCGCCTCGATCCTCGGCTACCTCGAGATCTTGATGTCCGAGGAGATCGGCGAGCTCACCGAGCTGCAGAGCGAGTTCCTCGGGATCATCGACACCAACGCCCACCGGCTGCTCTCGCTGATCGACGATCTGCTGACGCTCGCCGGCCTTGAGAACGGGAAGCTGGCGATGCGGATGGAGCCGGCCGACCTCGCGGAGCTCGTCTACGCCGAGGTGCAGGCGCTGCGGCCGGAGCTGGAGGAACGCCGTCACGAGCTCGTCGTCGACGTCCCCGGCACGCCGATCCGGATCGACGCCGACGTCCACCGCTGCGGGCAGGTGATCGGAAACCTCCTCGCGAACGCCATCAAGTTCACGCCGGAGGGTGGGCGCATCTCGGTTCGGATCGCCGAGGCGCCGGGCGCCGCGCTGCTCACGATCGAAGACTCCGGGATCGGGATCTCCGAGGATGACCTCGGCAACCTGTTCGAGCGGTTCTTCCGGGCCCGGAGCGCCACCGAGCAGGCGATCCCCGGGACCGGGCTCGGGCTCGCCATCTCGAAGGGAATCGTCGAGGCTCACGGCGGCGCCCTCACGGTCGAGAGCGAGCTGGGCCGCGGCTCGGCGTTCACGGTGCGTCTCCCGACGGCCGCCGTCCGCGCGTCCCGCACCGCGGCCTGACACCCGTCGGGGTATCGTCCGCCGCCGTGGGGGAGACGCCCAAGATCGCCGATCCACTCGAGGCGCTCGCCGCGGCCCGGGTCCTGTTCGACACCGCCGAGGACTTCACGATCGGCGTGGAGGAGGAGTTCGCGATCCTCGACCCGACGACGCTCGACATGACCCCCGGGTTCGAGCGGATCGCCGAGGAGGCGGGCAGCGGACCCCTCGCAGGGATGATCGCCGGCGAGCTGATCCGTTCCGAGGTCGAGGTCCGAACCGGCCGCTGCGAGACGTTCGCGGAGGCCGCCGAGGCCATGGCCCGGCGCCGGCTCGACCTGTTCGACATCGCCGAGCGGATCGGCTACGCCCTCGCCGCGACCGGGACGCACCCGTTTGCGCGCTGGCAGGACCAGGCCGTGATCGACACGCCCCACTACCACCTGGTGGAGTCGACCCTGCGCTACGTCGCGTGGCGCAACAACACCTTCGGGATCCACGTCCACACCGGCATTCGCGGAGCAGACAGGGCGATCGCCGTGTCGAGCGCGCTGCGAAGCGTGCTGCCGGAGCTCCTGGCGGCGTCGTGCAGCTCGCCCTGGCTGGAGGACCGCCATACCCATCTGCATTCCACCCGCACGCAGGTGTTCACGAAGTTCTTCCCGCGCTGCGGGATCCCCGACGCGCTCTCGGGCTGGGATGAGTACGCGGAGTTCGTACGCTTCCTGATCGCAACCGGATCGATCCGCGAGCACACCGAGATCTGGTGGAGCGTGCGCCCGCACCAGGCGTTCCCGACCGTCGAGGTGCGGATCTGCGACGGCCAGCCGGAGTTCGGCCGCGCGGTGGCGCTGGCGGGGCTCATGACGGCGCTCACGGCTCACTTCGCGCGCGGCTACGACGAGGGCCGGCCGCTCCCCGCCCACCCGCACCGGCTGATCGAGGAGAACTTCTGGCGCGCGATCCGGTGGGGGATGACCGGCGAGCTGATCGACCTCGACTCGGGTGCCGTGATGCCGGCCCGGGCGCGGATCGACGCGCTCGTCGAGGAGGTGTCGGAGATCTCGGCCGAGCTCGGCATCGCGCCGCATCTCGCGGCGCTGGGAGAGCCGTCGGCCGCGGAGGTGTATTCGGCGCGCCTGGAGGAGGGCGAGTCCGTGCGAGACGTGTGGCCGCAGGCGGTCACACGGACACGGGAGTCCGCAGCCGAGTGGCTCGCGGTGAGAGAGGGGGAGATCCGATGAGCGAGGACGAGGCCCGGGCGGCGCAGGCGGCGGCCGCCGAGTACATGAAGCGGGTGGCGATCGGCGACGTTGTCGTCTCGACCGTCCAGACGCTGATCGAGCTCGGGTACCGGCGCACCGGCCTCGTGCAGGGTGCTGCCGACGAGCGCGACCTGCCCCAGACCGAGGTGGCGATCGAGGCGCTCCGGGCGCTGGTGCCGGTGCTGGAGCGGCTCCTCGATCCAGCGTCCGTGACGACCGTCCGCAGCGAGATCGCCCAGCTCCAGCTCGCCTATGCGCATGCCAGCGAGGGCCCGCCCGCCGAGACGGCGGGTGAGTCCGCGGCGCCGGAGCCCGAACCGCCCGACGTGGATGTGCCCCGGCCGAAGATCTGGACGCCCGGAGGTGAGGTGTGAGCGCGGACGCCGAGATCGGAGTCTTCGGAGGCTCGGGGTTCTACAGCCTCCTCGATGACGCCGAGGAGGTGGCGGTGGAGACGCCGTATGGCGCGCCTTCCGACCGGCTCGTCATCGGCGCGATCGGCGGCCGCCGCGTCGCGTTCCTGCCCCGGCACGGGCGAAACCACCACCTGCCGCCGCACCGGATCCCCTACCGGGCCAACCTGTGGGCGATGCGTGAGCTGGGCGTGCGCCGCATCATCGGGCCGTGCGCCTCGGGCAGCCTCTCCCGGGATGTGCCACCCGGGGCGTTCGTGGTCTGCGACCAGTTCGTCGACCGGACCTCCGGGCGCGACCACACGTTCTACGACGGCCCGGTGACGACCCACGTCTCGGCCGCCGATCCGTACTGCCCCGACCTGCGCCGGATTTTGCTCGAGACGGGACGCGAGCAGGGGATCGACGTCCGCGACGGCGGCACGGTGGTCGTCATCCAGGGGCCGCGCTTCTCGACCCGGGCCGAGTCGAGGTGGTTCAGCTCGATGGGTTGGGAGGTGATCAACATGACGGCGTACCCCGAGGGCTGGCTGGCCCGCGAGCTCGAGCTCTGCTACGCCAACATCTCGCTGATCACGGACTACGACGTCGGGCTTGAGGGCGATACGAGCGTCGAGCCCGTGAGCCACGAGGCGGTGATGCAGGTCTTCGCCGAGAACAACGAGCGCCTGCGCGAGCTGCTCTTCGCCGCGATTCCGAAGGTCGGGCCGCAGCCGCAGGATGTGTGCGCCACCGCCCTTTCCGGCGCCCGGGCATAGCAGCACGAACCACCCCGGCAATCCGGCTTGGGAAAACCGAGGGCGCTGTTACAATCCCCCGGTTCCCGACCTCCCCAAGGAGCCTCTGACGTGAGTTCACTGGCCAGCCATGCTGTGCTCATCTCCCTGATCTGCGGCGCCGCCGCCGTCATCTACGGCCTGGCGCTGACGCGCTGGGTGCTCGCCCAGTCCGCCGGAACCGAGCGCATGCAGGAGATCGCTGCCGCCATCCAGGAGGGCGCGGCTGCATACCTCCGCCGCCAGTACTCGACGATCGCCGCGGTGGCCGTGGTCGTGTTCCTCGCCATCGGCGTCGCCGGCACGTGGACGTCGGACCTCGGCTGGAAGGTGGCGATCGGGTTCCTGATCGGGGCGGTGCTCTCGGCCCTCACCGGCTTCATCGGCATGAACGTGGCGGTGCGGTCGAACGTCCGCACGGCCGAGGCGGCCAAGTCGGGAATGAAGCCGGCCCTCTCTGTCGCCTTCAAGGGCGGCACCGTCACCGGCATCCTGGTGGTCGGGCTGGGCCTCTTCGGCGTGGGTGGGTACTTCGGCGTCCTCATGCTGAACGGCGACAGCGACCTTCAGGCGACCAAGGCGCTCGTCGGCCTCGCGTTCGGCGGCTCGCTGATCTCGGTCTTCGCCCGGCTCGGCGGTGGCATCTTCACGAAGGGCGCCGACGTCGGCGCCGACCTCGTCGGCAAGATCGAGGCCGGGATCCCCGAGGACGACCCCCGAAATCCGGCGGTGATCGCCGACAACGTGGGCGACAACGTGGGCGACGACGCCGGCATGGCGGCCGACCTCTTCGAGACGTACGCGGTCACCGTTGTGGCGTCGATGTTCTTGGGCGCGCTCTTCGGAAACGCCGATGCGGTGCGGCTGCCGCTGCTTCTCGCGGCGTTCTCGATCCCCGCGTCGATCGTCGGCACGTTCATGGTCAGGCTGCCCCGGTCGGGCAGCGTGATCAACGCGCTCTACATCGGCGTCATCGTCTCGGCGGTGCTCTCGGCGATCATCTACATCCCGGTCATGTCGAACACTGCCGACGGCTTCGGTTCGTTCACCGACGGCGCGAGTTCAACTGACCTCTACTGGTGCGCCCTGATCGGCCTCGTCATCACGGCGCTCATCGTCGCCATCACCGAGTACTACACCGGCACGCGGTTCGGCCCGGTGCAGCGGATCTCGGCGCAGTCGCTGACCGGCCACGCGACCAACATCATCGCCGGGCTCGCCGTGGGCATGCAGGCCACCGCGCTGCCGGTCATCGTGATCGCGCTCGGCACGGTCGCGTCGTTCCACCTGGCCGGGATCTACGGGATCGCCATCGCCGTCACGGCGATGCTCTCGATGGCCGGCATGGTCGTGGCGCTCGATGCGTTCGGCCCGATCACCGACAACGCGGGCGGGATCGCCGAGATGGCCGACCTGCCCCACGAGGTGCGCGATAAGGTCACCGACCCGCTCGACGCCGTCGGCAACACCACGAAGGCTGTCACGAAGGGGTACGCGATCGGCTCGGCCGGGCTGGCCGCGCTCGTCCTCTTCCAGTCCTACAACGACGAGCTCGGCAAGAAAGTCGGCCACGACATCACGTTCCAGATCAACGACCCCGCCGTGCTGGCGGGGCTCTTGATCGGCGGGCTCATGCCGTTCCTCTTCGCGTCGCTCGCAATGGACGCGGTCGGCCGCGCCGGCGGCGCCGTCGTGCAGGAGGTGCGGCGCCAGTTCCGCGAGATCCCGGGGATCATGGAGGGAACCGGCAAGCCGGACTACGCCCGCTGTGTCGACCTCGTGACCCGGGCGGCCATCCGCGAGATGCAGCTCCCGGCGCTGATCCCGGTGGTGATCCCGATCGTTGTCGGCCTGATCTCCTACTACGCGCTCGGCGGCCTCTTGGTCGGCACGATCGTGACCGGCCTCTTCCTCGCCATCGCGATGACTTCGGGCGGCGGGGCGTGGGACAACGCCAAGAAGCTGATCGAGGACGGCGCACACGGCGGGAAGGGATCCGACGCGCACGCGGCCTCGATCACCGGCGACACGGTCGGCGACCCCTACAAGGACACGGCGGGGCCGGCGATCAACCCGATGATCAAGATCACCAACATCGTGGCGATCCTGATCATCCCGCTGCTCGCGCGGTGACCATCATCACCGCCGCGTAAACTCGCGGCGTGCCATTGAAGCGACGCCAGGCGGGAGGGCTCCACCGGGTCCTCGGCACGTCCGCCCTCTTCGCGACGTGCTATGGCAACGTCGGCTCGTCGATCTACTACGCGCTCGGCCTCGTGGCAGCGTTCGCGCTGGGGCTGACGCCGGTCGCCTTTGCGATCTCCGGCGTCATCTTCTTCTGCACAGCGACGACGTATGCGGAGGCCACCGCCCGGTTCCCGGAGGCGGGAGGCTCGTCGTCGTTCACCCGGCACGCCTTCAACGAAGCCGTGTCGTTCGTGGCGGGCTGGGCGCAGATGCTGAACTACGTGGTCACGATCGCAATCTCCGCGATCTTCGTCCCGCATTACCTGAGCAAATTCTGGCCTGGGGCGAACCTCGATCGCCAGCCGGGAGACATCATCGGCGGGGCGATCGTCATCGGCTTCCTGGTCGCCCTAAACGTCGTCGGGGTGAAGGAGGCAGCCGGCCTCAACATATTCCTTGCGCTCGCCGATCTCGCCACGCAGGCGCTCCTCGTCGTCATCGGGATGTTCGTGGTCTTCTCGCCGAGCACGCTCCAGGCGAACGTCCATCTCGGCGTCGCTCCGAAGTGGAGCGACTTCGTGATCGCCGTCCCAGTGGCGATGGTCGCCTACACCGGCATCGAGACC
>DATIDU010000218.1:0-20568 GCA_035456145.1 Gaiellales bacterium
ATCCGCTGCAGAGTACCGGCTCGCGGCCCTGTGGCTTTGGCCTGCCCTCTATCGTTCCGGGGCATGACGAAGCCGGTCTACGGCCCCGACGACGCCCCTGCCGTGCGCCCGCCTCCGGGCGAGTTTCCGTACACGCGCGGCATTCGGCCGGAGGGATATCGCGGGCGGCCGTGGACGATGCGCCAGTACGCGGGGTTCTCGTCGGCCGAAGACACGAACCGCCGCTTCCGGCTCCTGCTCGACCGCGGCCAGACCGGCCTCTCGGTCGCGTTCGACCTGCCGACGCAGCTCGGGCTTGACTCCGACGATCAGCTGGCGCTCGGCGAGGTCGGCCGCACCGGCGTCGCGATCGACTCCCTCGTCGACATGCGCCTTCTGCTCGACGGCATCCCGCTCGGCGAGGTGTCGACGTCGATGACGATCAACGCACCGGCGTCGCTCCTGCTCCTGCTCTACGAGCTCGTGGCCGAGGAGCAAGGTGTCGGGCCCGAGGCTCTCTCCGGGACGATCCAGAACGACATCCTGAAGGAGTACATCGCCCGCGGGAACTACATCTTCCCGGCCCGGCCGAGCATGCGCCTGACGGTGGACACCTTCCGGTACTGCACCGAGCGGCTGCCGCGCTGGAACACCATCTCGATCTCGGGGTACCACATCCGCGAGGCCGGCTCGACGGCCGCGCAGGAGCTGGCATTCACGCTCGCGAACGGCATCGCCTACGTCCAGGCCGCGGTCGACGCCGGGCTCGAGGTCGACGCGTTCGCCCGCCGGCTCTCGTTCTTCTTCAACGCCCACAACGACTTCTTCACCGAGGTGGCGAAGTTCCGCGCGGCGCGGATGCTGTGGGCCGAGATCATGCGCGACCGCTTCGGCGCGCGCGACCCGCGCTCGCAGATGCTCCGTTTCCATGCCCAGACGGGCGGCTCGACGCTGACCGCCCAGCAGGCCGAGAACAACATCGTGCGGGTGGCGATCCAGGCGCTCTCGGCAGTCTGCGGCGGCGCCCAGAGCCTGCACACGAACGGCTACGACGAGGCGCTCGCCCTCCCCACCGAGCGCTCCGCCACCATCGCCCTTCGCACCCAGCAGATCCTCGCCACCGAGGCCGGCGGCACGGCGGCCGCCGATCCGCTCGGCGGGAGCTACTACATCGAGGCGCTCACGGACGAGCTCGCGGCGGAGGCGCGCGGCCTGATCGATGAGGTCGACCGCCTCGGCGGTGCGGTGGCGGCGGTGGAGTCGGGCTGGGTGCAGGAGGCGATCGAGCAGAGCGCCTTCGACTCTCACCGGCGGGTTCAGGCGGGGGAGGACGTGATCGTCGGCGTGAACCGCTACCGGAGCGGCGAGTCCGAGCCGATCGAGCTCCTGCGGATCGACCCCGACGCCGAACGCCGCCAGGTCGAGCGCACGCAGAGGGTGCGGGCAGAGCGCGACTCGGCGGCCTGGGAGTCGGCGGTGGCGGCCGTCACGCTGGCCGCATCCTCCGACGAGAACGTGCTGCCGCCGCTGCGCGAGGCGCTTCGGGCCGGCGCGACCGTCGGCGAGCTGTGCGGCGTCCTGCGGACCGCGTGGGGCACCCACGACGCGGCCCGGGCGCGCTGAGCGCGCACGAATGGCGATCGGGCGCCGCTAGACGGCGCCGCGAGTCTTGCCCATCAGCGCGGGAACGGTGCGCATGATGAGCTTGATGTCGCCCCAGAGACTCCAGTTCGTGACGTAGAGGTAGTCCAGGACGAGCATCTGCGAGAACGTGACCTCGCTTCGGCCGCACACCTGCCAGAGGCCGGTGAGACCGGGCGTCAGGTCGAGCCGGCGCAGGCCCCAGTCGTTCACGAACTGGTGCTCGTGCGGGATGAGCGGCCGCGGCCCGACGAGGCTCATCTGGCCGCGCAGGACGTTCCAGAGCTGCGGGAACTCGTCGATCGAGTACCTGCGCAGGAACCGGCCGACGCTCGTCACGCGCGGGTCGTCCGGGATCTTGAACATCCGGGCGTCGCCGCGGTCGTGGTGCGCGTTCAGGTGCGCAACCTCGGCCTTCAAGTCCTCGGCGTCGCGCACCATGGTGCGGAACTTGATGATCGTGAACGGCTGCTGGCCGCGGCCGATGCGGGTCTGGCGGAAGAAGACCGGGCCCGAGCTGTTCATGCGGATGGCGATCGCCGTCGCCAGGAAGATCGGCGAGAGCACGACGAGGCCGAAGACGGCACCGGCGACGTCCATCGTCCGCTTCGCGAGCCGGTGCGACGCGCCGAGCTCCGGCGGCGTCAGGCCCAGAAGCGGCGTGCCCTCGAGCGAGTAGACGCCCGCCCGGCTGCCGACGACCTCGAAGAGGCGCGGCACGATGTCGACCTGGACGCCGAGCTCGTTGCAGACGCGGACGACGTCGAGGCCCGCCTCGTGGTCGGCGGTGAACGCCAGGACGACGTGGTCGATGTCGTGCGTCTGGAGGATCATGCCGAGCTCGTTCGTCGAGCCCAGGATCGGCACGTCCGCCAGCTCGTCGTGAAGCGGCAGCGGGTTCTGGTCGACGAACCCGACCAGGTCGAGGCCGTAGTTGGGCGAGCGCCGGATCTTGCGCGCGATCTCCTGGCCCACGAGGCCGGCCCCGACGACGATCGCGTTCTGCTTGAGCGCGAGCTGGCGGCGAAGGACGGAGCGCGAGAGGCTGCGATAGGCCGGGATCGCGACCGACGCCACCGCCCAGAAGGCGATCACCCGGCCGCCGTGGAGCGATGCCGGGGAAAGAACCTGGACCACGGCGAAGACCGTCCAGCAGGCGACGGTGACGCAGTGGAAGATCGGCCACACCTCGTCGAGGGTGGCGTTGTCGGCGCCGACCCGGTCGCGGCGGTACAGGCCGTAGAAGCCCGCCAGCACCGCCCAGGCGGGAAGCACGATCAGGAGCGGATCGAGGGTGGTGCCGCCGTGGCTCAGGAAGTAGGCGCCGGCGAGCGCAGTGACAAGCCCTGCCAGGTCGGCGAGGCCCAGCGCATACCGCACCATGCCTCGACGGACGCGGCCCGTGGGGCGCGCGGAGCGCGGCAGGGCGTGGACGGTTGCGGTCTGGCGCGGTGCGCTGACCACGCTTGCCTGGACCGAATCCTGGTCCAACCTAACGGCCGATGACGTCTCCGCTCGAACCTGCTCGCCCACAGGGTGCCCACCCTTCTCGGTTGTCTGCCTCGCATGGTCGAACGTACCCGTCTCTTTGCGCCGAGTCAAGATGGATTTTCACCAATTCGTTGCATTTGGACGCCCTTCTGCCCCCATCCCGCTCCCCGGCGCATCCTACCGCTCCTGGAGGACTTCGGTAGGCTGCCGCCGCGATGACGCCCCGAACCACCCGCGAGCGGATCGAGGCGGTCGAGCGGCTGCGCGACGAGGCGGCGCACGCCGGATCGGCCGCAGCGGTCGACCGGCAGCGCGAGCGCGGCAAGCTCCTGGCGCGCGAGCGGATCGAGCTCCTGCTCGATCCCGGCTCGTTCACCGAGCTGGATGCGTTCGTCCAGCACAGAAACCCCAACTTCGGGATGATGGAGCGGCGGCCGTACGGCGACGGCGTGGTCACGGGGCATGGGACGGTCGAGGGGCGGCGGGTGTTCGTCTTCTCGCAGGACTTCACCGTCTTCGGCGGCTCCCTCGGCGAGGCCTTCGCCGAGAAGATCGTCAAGGTCATGGACATGGCCGTCCGCTTCGGGTGCCCGATCGTCGGCATCAACGACTCGGGCGGTGCCCGCATCCAGGAGGGCGTCGTCTCGCTCGCCGGGTACGCCGACATCTTCCTGCGCAATGTCCAGGCTTCCGGCGTGATCCCGCAGATCTCGCTCGTGATGGGGCCGTGCGCCGGTGGGGCGGTCTACTCGCCGGCGATCACCGACTTCGTGATGATGGTCGAGGAGACGGCGCACATGTTCATCACCGGGCCGGAGGTGGTGAAGACCGTCACCGGCGAGGACGTGAGCTTCGAGGAGCTCGGGGGAGCGGTGACGCATGCCTCCCGCTCGGGTGTCGCGCACTTCACCGCTCCCGACGAACGCGCGCTGATCGAGGACTGCCGCTACCTGCTCTCGTTCCTGCCGTCCTCGAACGCCGAGAAGGCACCGTGGGAGCCGCCGTCCGACCCGGTCGGGCGGGAGGACGCCGAGCTCGACGAGCTCATCCCCGACGACGCCGCCAAGCCCTACGACATGCACCAGGTCATCCGGCGCGTCGTCGACGACGAGGAGTTTCTGGAGGTCCAGGCGCGGTGGGCCGAGAATCTGATCTGCGGATTCGCCAGGCTTGGAGGCTACCCCGTCGGGGTGGTCGCCAACCAGCCGCGGGCGCTCGCGGGCGTGCTCGACATCTCGAGCTCGGTCAAGGGCGCGCGATTCGTCCGCACGTGCGACGCGTTCAACCTTCCGCTGGTGACGTTCGTTGACGTGCCGGGGTTCCTGCCCGGGACCGACCAGGAGTGGGGCGGCATCATCCGCCACGGCGCGAAGCTGCTCTATGCCTACTGCGAGGCCACCGTGCCGAAGCTCGCGGTCATCACACGCAAGGCCTACGGCGGGGCGTACGACGTCATGAGCTCGAAGCATGTCGGGGCCGACTTCAACTTCGCCTGGCCCACCGCCGAGGTGGCCGTCATGGGGCCCGACGGGGCGGTCAACATCGTCTTCCGCAAGGAGCTCGAGACGGCCGACGACCCCGACGCCCGCCGGGCGGAGCTCGTCGAGGAGTACCGCGATCAGTTCGCGAATCCGTTCACGGCTGCCGAGCGCGGCTACGTGGACGACGTCATCGTCCCGCGCCGCACGCGGCCCGTCCTCATCACGGCGCTCCAGGCCAGCGCCGGCAAGCGCGTCGACCCGCCGCGGCGCAAGCACGGCAACATCCCGCTGTGAGCGGCGTGCGGATCGACGCCACACCCGAGCCGACCCCGGCCGAGGCCGAGGCGATCCGCCGCGCGCTGGCGGCCCTGGGCCTGCTCGAGGCCGCACCGCAGGATCGGGGACAGTCCCCGAACGGCCCGGGCGACGCTTCCGTGACGGATTCTCCGGACCGGGGACAGTCCCTGAACGGTCCGCGTGATCCTTCCGTTTCGGTTCCGACGCGGTATCCGACCCCGTAAGATCGCCGCGTGTTCTCCAAGGTGCTCGTGGCCAACCGGGGCGAGATCGCCGTGCGCGTCTTCCGCACGCTCCGCGAGATGGGGATCGGGTCGGTCGCCGTCTACTCCGATGCCGACCGCGAGCTGCCGTTCGTCGCCTACGCCGACGAGGCCTACCGGATCGGCGCCGGGCCGGCGACCGAGAGCTACCTGCGCGGCGAGACGATCATCCGCACCGCGCAGCGCGCCGGGGCCGAGGCGATCCACCCCGGATTCGGCTTCCTCGCCGAGAACCCGGAGTTCGCCCGCGCCTGCGCCGCCGCCGGCCTCACGTTCATCGGCCCGACGCCCGAGGCGATGGAGGCGATGGGGTCGAAGACGGCCGCCCGGCAGGCGATGGCCGCAGCGGGCGTCCCGATCGTCCCCGGCATCACCGAGCCGGTCGCGACGATCGACGCCGCTCGGGCCGCCGCCGAGGAGATCGGCTACCCCGTCGCCGTGAAGGCGGCTGCCGGCGGCGGCGGCAAGGGCATCAAGCCCGCATCAGGCCCTGACGAGCTCGAGCGGGCCTTCGAGTCCGCGCGGCGGGAGGGGAAGGCCTACTTCGCCGATGACGCCGTCTACCTCGAGCGCTACCTGGAGCGGCCCCGGCACGTCGAGGTGCAGGTCCTCGCCGACCTGCATGGAAACGTCATCCACCTCGGAGAGCGCGACTGCTCCGTCCAGCGCCGCCACCAGAAGATCCTGGAGGAGACGCCCTCGCCGGCCGTCACCCCGGAGCTGCGCGCGCGGATCGGCGCAATCGCCGTGAACGCCGCGCGGGCGGTGGGCTACACGAACGCCGGCACGGTCGAGGGGCTGCTCGATGCCGACGGCTCGTACTACTTCCTCGAGATGAACACCCGGCTCCAGGTCGAGCACACCGTCACCGAGATGGTCACCGGCCTCGACCTCGTGCGCGAGCAGATCTGGATCGCCGGCGGCCGGCCGCTCGGCTGGACGCAGGCCGACGTGCGGCTGAACGGCCACTCGATCCAGTGCCGGATCAACGCCGAGGATCCGGCGGCCGGCTTCGTGCCAACGCCCGGCGTTATCACCCGCTACCGCGAGCCGGCCGGCCCGGGCGTCCGCGTCGACTCCGGTGTCGTCGAAGGGTCGGAGATCTCCGGCCTCTACGACCCGATGATCGCCAAGCTCGTGGTGTGGGACGAGGACCGAGAGCTGGCCCGCCGGCGGATGCTGCGGGCGCTCTCCGAGTTCGAGATCGAGGGGCCACAGACCCTGATTGCGCTTCATCGCCAGATCCTGGAGCACCCGGACTTCGTCGCCGGCGGCCTCGTGCATGAGTTCGTCGAGGCGGGCGGGAACGTGGACGGCCGGGTGGGGACGGACTCCGAACGGGACCTGGCCCAGGTTGCTCGGGAGGCCAAGACCCTGCCGGTCGAGGTCGACGGCAAGCGGTTCGACGTCACCGTGACGGTGCCTGAGCACCCGGGCCGCACGCGCCTGCGCGCCCGCCGCGCCGCCATCGCCGAGCGCGAGCGCACAGCGCACGGCCACGGCGACGTCGTGCGAAGCCCCATGCAGGGCACGGTCCTGACCGTGGGCGTCGCGGAGGGAGAGACCGTCGCCACGGGCGATGTCCTGGTCGTCGTCGAGGCCATGAAGATGGAGAACGAGATCGTGGCCCACGGCCCGGGCGTGGTCGAGGCGGTCGAGGTCGCCGCCGGCGACCAGGTCGCCAACGGCCAGGCGCTGATCCGCCTGGGCGGGACGTAGCCGTCTAGGACCAATTGCCCCTGCGAGATCCGCCCGGCGGCCGAGGCGGTGCGGACAGCGCGTGCCTACCGTGAACCCATGGAATCCACTCGCACCGCCATCGTCACCGGCGCCTCCCGCGGCCTGGGCCTCGCGCTCGCCCGGGAGCTCGCCGCCAACGGCTGGAACCTGGTCCTCGACGCCCGCGACGCGGACGCCCTGGCGGCCGCCCACGCCACGTTCGCCGTCCCTGGCCACACCGTCGCCGTCCCCGGCGACGTCACCGACCCTCCCCACCGCGAGGCGCTGATCGCCGCCGCCTGGGATCTGGGCGGCCTCGACGTGCTCGTGAACAACGCGAGCGCGCTCGGCCCATCACCGCTCCCGCCGCTGGCCGAGATCGACCTCGCCGCGTTCGAGGCCGTCCTCAGGACGAACACCGTCGCCCCGCTCGCCCTGATCCAGGAGGCGCTGCCGCTCCTCGAGGCCCGCGGCGGCCGCATCCTGAACGTGACCTCCGACGCCGCCGTCGAGGGCTACGAGGGCTGGGGTGGCTACGGCGCGTCGAAGGCGGCCCTTGAGCAGCTCTCGAACGTGCTCGCGGCCGAGACCCCCGGCCTGCGCGTCTACTGGGTCGACCCGGGCGACATGCGCACGCGGATGCACCAGGACGCCTTCCCCGGCGAGGACATCTCCGACCGCCCGCCGCCCGAGGAGAGCGTTCCAGGCCTCCTCGCGCTCATCGAGGGCGACCATCCCAGCGGCCGCTACCAGGCTCGCTCCCTCGCCGAGGCCGGAGTCGTCTCGTGACCACGCCCGCCCTCGAGGCTTTCGACCTGGGCCCGGAGCTCGAAGCCGCCGCGCCGCCCGAGGAGCGCGGCGTCGCCCGCGACGGCGTCCGCATGATGGTCGCCCACCGGCTGGCCGGCTCGATCGAGCACTCCCGCTTCGACCGAATCGCCGAGCACCTCGCCGCCGGCGACGCGCTCGTGGTGAACGTGTCCCGCACCCTCCCGGCGGCCGTCACCGCGATCTCGCCGCGCGGCGAGGAGCTCGTGCTGCACTTCTCCTCGCCATATCCGGCCGACGAGCGGCTCTGGATCGTCGAGCCGCGCCTGCCGGCCGGTGCAGGTACGGCCCCCTTTCGCGGCCTCGCGGCGGGCGACCGGCTGGCCCTGCCAGGCGGCGCGTCGATCGACCTGCGCGCGCCCTACCTCGGCGAGCGGCTCTGGGTGGCCCGGCCCCGGATGGTGGGCTCGGTCGAGAGCTACCTCGGCCGCCGTGGCCGTCCCATCCGCTACGCCTACGCCGCGGACGAGTGGGAGCTCGACGCCTACCAGACCATCTTCGGCATCGAGCCCGGAAGCGCCGAGATGCCGAGCGCGGGGCGCCCGTTCACCGCCCGGACGCTCGCCGCGCTGGCGGCGCGAGACGTGCCGGTGATCCCGATCGTGCTCCACTGCGGCGTCTCCTCCCTCGAGGACGGCGAGAGCCCTCTTCCCGAGCGCTTCGCCGTCTCGCAGGCGGCCGCCGCCCGCGTGAACCGCGTCCGCGGCGCAGGCGGGCGCGTGGTCGCGATCGGGACGACGGCCGTGCGCGCCCTGGAGTCGGCCGCCGACGCGAACGGCCAGATCCAGGCCGCATCCGGCTGGACGGATCTTGTGATCGGACCCGACCGGCCGGTGGCCGCCGTCGACGGCCTTCTCACCGGCTGGCACGAGCCGGGCGCGAGCCACCTCGACATGATCGAGGCGGTCGCCGGCCGCACGCTCGCGGCCCGCTCCTACGCCGAGGCCGTCGCGGGCGGGTACCTGTGGCACGAGTTCGGCGACGTCCACCTGATCCTGCCGTAACCTCCCCGCGATGTCAGACAACGGGCTGCGCTCCGTCACCGACGTGCTTCTGGCGGTGGCCGCCGAGCCGTCGACCGGCCGGCGCCTGCACATGCTGGTCGACGCCGCCCGCGACCAGGCTGCGGCCCGCTACGGCGCGATCGGCGTGCCCGACGGCGAGGGCGGCTTCGCCCGCTTCGTGACGTCCGGGATGAGCGAGGAGGAGATCGCCGCCATTGGCCCGCTCCCGCGCACCCATGGCCTGCTCGCGGCGATGCTCGAGTCGCCCGAGCCGGAGCGGATGCCCGACGTCCGCCGCGACCCCCGCTATGGCTGGTGGCCCTCGGCGCACCCGGTGATGACCTCGTTCCTGGGCGTCCCCATCGTCGCCGGCGGCGAGATCGTGGGCGCCTTCTACCTCGTGAACAAGGACGGCGGCGGCGAGTTCTCGCAGGAGGACGAGGATGCGATCGTGCTGCTCGCCGCCCACGCCGCGATCGCGATCCAGCACGCCGCCGCGGGCGAGCGGTCGCGGGAGCTCTCGGTGGTGGAGGAGCGAAACCGGCTGGCGCGCGAGCTCCACGACTCCGTGAACCAGACGCTCTGGGGCGCGGTCGCGACGGCCGAGGCGGCGACCGAGCGGCTCGCCACCGACCCCGCCGGAGCGGCGGCCGAGGTGGCCCGCGTCCGCGAGCTGGCGGGCTCCGCCCTTGAGCAGCTGCGGGCGCTCGTGTTCGAGCTGCGGCCGGCCGAGGTGGCCGCCGACGGCCTGGCCGGGGCGCTCCAGAAGCACGTCGACGTCCTGCGCCGGGTGCACGCCGCGGCCATCCGCTACACGCCGCCGCCCGAGCCGGTGCTGCGCGCCGGCGCCAAGCGGCAGGTGCTGCGGATCGCGCAGGAGGCGCTCGCCAACGCCGTCCGCCACGCCGGCGCCGAGAACATCGACGTCCGGCTCGCCGATCACGACGGCGTGCTCGAGCTGGAGGTGTCCGACGACGGCTTGGGCTTCGACCCGGACGCGCCGGCGATCCGGGGCCGGCATCTCGGCCTGACCTCGATGGACGAGCGGGCGGCCCTCCTCGATGGCGCGCTCCAGGTGCGCTCCGAGCCGGGCGCCGGGACGACCGTCGCGCTGCGCGTTCCGGCGGCGCGCCACCGGCCCCGCGGCGAGGAGGAGCCGTGACGCCTGCGATCCGCGTGCTCCTCGTCGACGACCACCCGGTGGTGCGCCAGGGGCTGCGGGCGCTCCTCTCGACCCAGGACGGGATCGATGTGGTGGGCGAGGCCGCAGACGGCGAGGCGGCCGTCGCGGCGGCCGAGCGGCTGTCGCCCGACGTCGTCCTGATGGACGTCGTCATGCCCGGGATCGACGGCGTCGAGGCGCTGCGCCGGATCTGCCAGCGGCGGTCGCAGACGCGGGTCGTCATGCTGACGAGCTACGCGGACGAGCGGCAGGCGATGGAGGCGGTCGACGCGGGCGCGAGCGGGTTCCTCCTGAAGGACGCCTCGCCGCGTGACGTCGTCGCGGCGATCCGGGCCGCCCACCGCGGCGAGGCGGTGCTGCATCCGTCGGTCGCGGCGAAGCTCCTGGCCGAGCGGCGCCGCCCGCCCGCCGCGCACGCCGACCTGACCGCGCGTGAGCTCGAGGTGCTGCGCCTCATCGCCCGCGGTCTTCAGAACAAGCAGATCGCCGCTCAGCTCCACCTGTCCGAGAAGACCGTGAAGACGCACGTCTCGGCGATCCTGCGAAAGCTCGGAGTGGCCGACCGCACCCAGGCGGCGATGTACGCGGTCAGGGAGCGGCTGGCCGAGCCGGGCTAGCGCGTCGAACCACCGGGCCAGGCCCCGGACGGGGCCTGGCCCATGGGTGTCGCACCGCCAGGGTCACGGGTGCGTGCCGAAACTGCGGCGCGGACCGTTCAGGGACTGTCCCCGCTCTCCGCGCGCAACCATGCGACGACGTCGGCGGCGTTCCGGTCCGGTGGGAAGACCGGGTAGAAGACGTGCTCGATCCGCCCGGCCCGGACGATCAGCGTGATCCGGCGGTAGAGGCGCCCGCCGGCGATCTCAAACGTCGGCAGGCCGAGTGCCGCGGCCAGGCGCAGGCCGGGATCCGAGATCAGCGGATACGGGATGTGCTCGCGGTCGGCGAACTCGTGCTGGTCGGCGAGCGGCTGGGCCGACATGCCGACGACCGTCGCACCCAACCCCGCCAGCTCGGCGCGGTGGTCGCGGAACGCACACGACTGGGGCGTGCATCCCCGCGCGCCGGGCGTCGCGTCCCACCCGTCAGGCGGCGGCACGCCGGGGCGGCGGCCGGTGCGTGGGTAGACGTAGAGGACGAGCGTGCCGGCGGCGGCCGCGCGCAGGTCGAGGGGGCCGGCGGTCGAGGGCAGCGAGAGGACGGGCAGCTCGATCCCCGGCAGGTGGCGCGCGGCGCCATCGTCCACCGGCACCGGCAGGTCGAGCGGGAGGATCCGCGGGTCGTGGGCGCTCACGAGCCGTGGCAGCGCTTGAACTTCTTGCCCGACCCGCACGGGCACGGGTCGTTGCGGCCCACCTTGGCGCCGCCGAAGCGCGCCTCGAGCGACGGCAGTGCCTCGACCGGCGTCGCCGGGTCACCGACGTCGCGGGCCATCCGCACGCGCTCCAGCTCGCGCACCTCGTCGTGGTCGAGGGTCAGGACGAGCTCGACCGGCTCCGGGTTCTGAACGGCCCGCGGCGGGCTGCCCTCCACGAGCCCCAGGTCGGCCAGGAGTGCATAGGAGTCCTCCGGCGTCAGGCCGTCGGCGCTCGCCGGGACGTCGATCCGCGACGGCGCCGCCAGGGCGAACCTGTCCCAGCGCTCGCGGGCGGCCTCGTCGGGCCCCTCCGCGAGCCGCTTGGCGAACGCTCGCCGGCCGGCGGCGTTGGCGTCGAGCGCCTCCATCGCGCCCACGAGCTCCTGCGGGAGCCACGCCGCCCATCCCGAGTCGATCAAGCCTGGCACGAGGCCAGGATACCGGCCTACCAGGGCTCGCCCGGCCGGCGATCGTCGCAGACGAGTAGCCCGTCCTCGCGCAGCTCGAGCGACGTCCCGCAGAGCCAGACGAGCACCTTGCCGTATTCCTCGGGCGTCGGCTGCACGCCGTCCGGCCTGCGGACGGCCGTGCGGCCGGGCCACCGGATCCAGCCCAGCCGTTCGTAGAACCCCGGCGTCGCGGCGTTGAGCGCCCCGAGCTCGTACCGGTCGTGGACGAACGCCCTCACCGCACGCATGACCGCCGAGCCGAATCCCTCGCCCTGCCGTCCGGGCAGAGTCGCCACCGCCTCGACATATCCCGTCCGAAGCGCCCGGCCATCCCACTCCAGCGTCCGGTCGACCACCGCCGCATGCGCGACGACGGCGCCCGCCTCGGCGATGACGAAGTGCATGCCGCCGCGGGCGGCCTGCCAGGCGACGGGCGGAAACACGCTGCCCTTTGCGACCCAGGCGCGCTCGCACAGCGTCTGCAGCTCCCGCTCCTCGGGGTCGCTGAGCGACGCCGACGGGCGTGTAAGGACCCGCATGTCAGACAAGTTCTCCCATCCGCACTGCCCACACCTCGAGCGCCAGCTCAACGCGCGTCTGGGGCAGGTCGGGGTCGAGGCTGTAGCGGGCCTTCAGGGAGGCGATCCGCTCGTAGAGCGCCTGGCGCGAGATGCGAAGCCGGCGGGCCGCGGCCGCCTTCGACCAGCCGGTCGCAACGAGCGCCTCCACCAGCGCGAGGCCGCTCTCGTCGAGACGCGGCTGGACGCGCTCGCCGGCCAGGACGTCGCGCGCGATCCCGCCGAGCGCCCCCAGCTCCGAGCCGCGCCGCACGGCCGGACCGGCGGCCGCCGCGACCAGGCAGGCGCGCTCGGCGCCGGCCAGCGCGTCGCGCACCTGCCACGGCTCCGTGCCGCGGCTGTCGTAGCCGACGGCGGTGACGTCCCGGCGGGCCAGGTCGCGGGCCAGGGCGCCCGGATCGAGGTCGCCGCGGACGGCGACGAGCGCGCGCGGGCCGTCGACGAGGGCGTCGAGCCCCATCCGCTCGAGGCGCGCCAGGCCGCCGCGGCCGTGGAACGCCCACAGCGTCGCCCGCGAGAAGTCGACTCCGACCGAGCGCGCGCGGCGGACGACATCCGCGCCCGACCCCGCCCGGCCCTCCGCCAGGCGCTGGAGGAGCCGGGCGCGGTCGGCCGACGGCACCTCCTCCCGCGGCGGCTGGGCGGCCATCGCCACCGAGAGCAGGAAGGCGGCCTCGTCGACGGCGAGCAGGTCGAGCTCGTCGCCGCGCCGCGGCAGCATGTGCAGGCGGGCGCCGGGATTGACCGGCCGGGAGTGAAGCGGCGTCGGCAGGCGCTGGCGGTGGCGGTCGAGCGCGTCCATGAACGCGACGTCGAGGCCGTCCTCGGGCGAGAAGGCGATCGGCGTGCGGTCGGCGCGCTCCAGCAGCACCTGCGCCTGGAGCACGTCGCCCAGAGCGGCGACAAGCCCGGCGGGGCCGAGGCCCTCGCGGGCCGCCTCGCGCAGCTGGGCCTGGAGCCCGACCGCCCGCCGCAGCGTCGCCAGCTCTGCCGACACCAGCCGCTCGTGCACGACGTGCGTGATCTCGACGAAGCGGACGTCTTGGCCGAACACGAGCAGCGGCAGCTCGTGGCGGCGGCAGGGCTCGACCAGCGTCGCCGCGGGGGCGTGGGTGGGCTCGAAGCCGATGCCGGCGGCTCCCGCGCGGGCCAGCTGCGCGACCAGGGCATCGACCTCGGCGGCGCGCATCCCGGCGAGCCCGATCCCGGTGGTGAGCAGGAACTCGCCGCCGCGGATCACGCCTGCCACGAAGGGCGTCTCGAAGACGTGCACCCACTCGACCCTGTTCCCGAGCCGGTGCCCGGCCGCGGCGACCGAGACCTCAGCACGCAGGAACTCCTCCAGGCTCAGGAGATCGCCCACCGTCAGGACAGACTGTCGGCTTTCGGCCGCTTCCATGGACACAGTGTAAGGTGGCGGCGCGGACGAGCGGCGGCTTGAATGCACCCATGTCCACGCACACCGACACCCGTCTGCTCTCGAACTACATCAGCGGCCGCTGGGTCGCCTCCACGGCGAGCGACCAGCTCGACGTCACGAATCCCGCCACGGGCGAGACCCTGGCCCGCGTCCCGCTCTCCGGCGCCTCCGACGTCGACGCCGCCGTGAAGGCCGCGCGCGCCGCGTTCCCGGAGTGGCGCCGCCGCCCGACCATCGAGCGCGCCCGGTGGCTCTTCGGCTTCCGCCAGGTCATCGAAGCCCACGCCGACGAGCTGGCGCGCTCCGTCACGCGCGAGATGGGAAAGACGCTCCCGGACGCCCGGGCCGAGGTCGGCCGCGCCATCGAGATGGTCGAGGCCGCCTCCGCGATCCCGCAGACGATGCAGGGCCGCATCCTCGAGAACGTCGCCACCGGCGTCGACTGCGAGACGATCCGCCAGCCGGTGGGCGTGTGTGCCGCGGTCGTCCCGTTCAACTTCCCCGCGATGGTGCCGTTCTGGTTCCTGCCCTTCGCCATCGCGTGCGGCAACACGTTCATCCTGAAGCCGTCCGAACAGGTGCCGCTCACGCAGGAGCTCGTCTTCAACCTGATCGACGAGGCGGGCGGTCTCCCCGACGGCGTCGTCAACCTGGTGAACGGCTCCGTGGATGTCGTGAACGGCCTGCTCGACCACCCGGGCGTTGACGCGATCTCGTTCGTCGGCTCCGCCAAGGTTGCGAAGTACATCTACGAGCGCGCCGCGGCGAACGGCAAGCGCGTCCAGGCCCTGGGCGGCGCGAAGAACTTCATGGTCGTCATGCCCGACGCGGTCATGCCGAAGACCGTCTCGAACATCATCGGCTCGGCGTTCGGCGCCGCCGGCCAGCGCTGCATGGCCGGCTCGGTCGTCGTCGCGGTCGGCGACGCCAAGCGCCCGCTCCTCGACGAGCTGGTCGCCCGCACCGAGGAGCTCACGGTCGGCGACGGCCTCGAGCAGGGGATCGACGTCGGCCCGGTCGTCTCAGGCGCCGCCCGTGACCGCATCGTCGCGTGGATCGAGCGCGGCGTCGAGGGCGGCGCCACGCTGGCCGTCGACGGCCGCCGGCCCGACGCCAACCCCGACGGCGCCTTCGTCGGCCCGACCATCCTCGATGGTGTGACGCCCGACATGGACGTGGCCCGCGAGGAGATCTTCGGCCCCGTCCTCTCGGTCATCCACGCCGCGTCGCTCGACGAGGCCATCGACATCGTGAACGCCTCGGCCTACGGCAACGGCACGTCGATCTTCACCGAGTCCGGCGCCGCCGTTCGCCGCTACCGGCACGACGCCGAGGTCGGGATGGTCGGGGTGAACGTCGGCGTCGCCGCCCCCGTCGCCTTCTTCCCGTTCTCGGGCTGGAAGGGGTCGTTCTTCGGCGACCTACACGCCCACGGCGGCGACGCCGTCGAGTTCTACACGCGCAAGAAGACGATCACCTCGCGCTACTTCTCGGGCGGCGAGACCGGCAAGTTCTTCGTCGAGGGGGACTGAGGGTTCATGGCCGTCGTCGATCGACCCCTGCTCAACACCGACCTCGACGCGGTCTTCAACCCGCGCTCGGTTGCGATCTACGGCATCTCCGAGCGGACGTCGGTGCGGGTCGCCGAGAACATGACCAAGCCCGGCGTGCCGTTCTACGGCATCAACCCGACCAAGACCGAGGCCTGCGGCGTCACCTGCTATCCGACGATGGCGGACTGTCCCGCGGTGCCCGAGATGGTTGTGATGGGTGTCGGCCACCGCCGCATCGAGGCGGCGATCGACGACGTGCTCTCGGTCGACGGTGTGAAGGTGATCATCACGCCGGGGCTCGGCAATGAGGCCGGCCGGGAAGGCCCGCCGCTCTCCGAGCGGATCTCGGCCAAGGTGCGCGACGCCGGCGTCGCCATGGTCGGTCCGAACTGCATGGGGATCGCGACGCCCGGCGCGCCGTCGCCGTGGATCGGGAGCCTCCACCCGACGTTCGTTCCGGGGCCGGTGGCAACGCTCGCCCACTCCGGATCGATCGGCGAGATCCTGGTGTCGGTCGGACCCCGGATCGGCTTTCGCACGATGGTCTCGTCGGGGAACGAGACGGTCGTGGACGCGGCCGACTTCCTGGCCTGGTTCGCCGACGACCCGCAGACCCGCGTGATCGGCCTCTTCCTGGAGACGGTGCGCCGGCCCGAGGCCTTCGAGGAGGCGCTGCGGCGGGTGTCCGAGGCCGGCAAGGTGGCGATCGTGATGAAGGTCGGCACGTCCGAGATGGGGGCGACGGCCGCGCTCGCCCACACCGGCGCACTGGTCGGGTCCGACCGCAGCTTCTCGGCGATGCTGCGCCACTACAACGCGATCCGGGTCGACGACTTCGGCGACTGGGTCGAGCATCTCGAGGTGTTCGGCCGCGAGAAGCCGCCGCGCGGCCGCCGCATCGGCGTCGTCACGAACTCGGGCGGCGAGGGCGAGTACTTCGCGGACAAGGCCGAACAGGCGGGGATCCCGCTATCGCTCTTCTCCGACGGCCTGCGGGCCGCGATCATGGACGAGTTCCCGAACTTCGTCCACGTCGGAAACCCGGTCGACTGCTGGGCCATCGACGACGACCGGGTCGTCTTCCCGCGCGTCTTCAAGATGATGGCCGATTCCGGGGAGTTCGACGTCCTGATCTCGGCGATTGACCACTCGTACTGGCTCAAGGGCACCGAGCGGAACCTCGCGGCGGCCATCGCGGACGACCTGCGCAGGGCCGTCGAGGGTACGGACATCTTCCCGGCGGTCATCGGCGTCACGACCTGCGACCCGCCCGTTGAGGACCTCCAGTGGGCCCGCGGGCACGACATCCCGATGCTGAAGGGCAGCCTGCCCGGCCTGCGGGCGATCGCGGCCCGGCTCAACCACGCGCCCTACACGCCGCCTTCGCGCCACGTGCCGGCGGACACGCCCCTCGCAGGGGCGGGCGCGCTCTCGGAGCTCGACTCCGCCGCCATCCTGGCCGAGCACGGCGTGCCGTACGTTCGCGCCGAGCGGTGCGTCTCGCCGGAGGACGCCGCCTCGGCGGCCGAGCGGATCGGCTACCCCGTCGTCTGCAAGATCGACAACGTCGCCCACAAGGCCAAGGTGGGTGGGGTCGCGCTCCACCTCGCCGATCCCGCATCGGTGCGCACCGCAGCCGAGCGGATGGGCGGGAATGTGGTCATCGCCGAGCAGGTGTCCGAGGGCGTCGAGGTGCTGATCGGCGCCGTGCGCGACCCCGAGTACGGCGCCACCGTCGCCGTCGGGATCGGCGGCGGGCTGGCCGAGCAGCTCGACCTCGTGACCGCCGCGCTCGCGCCGCTCGATGACGCCGGCGCCCGCCGCCTCGTCGACTCGCTGCCGGTGCTCGGCCGCATGCTCGGCGGCCACGTGCCGCAGGGGCTCATCGACGCCATCGTGGCGGCGTCGGAGATGGTTGCCGAGCATCCCGAGGTGGTCGAGGTCGACGTCAACCCCCTCCTCGTCACCCCCGAGCGCGCCGTCGCGCTCGACTGCCTGATCGTCCTGAAGGAGCCCGCATGAGCGACGCCGTCCTGTACGACACCCGCGGCCCGGCCGCGTGGATCACCCTCAACCGGCCCGAGAAGCTGAACGCGCTGAACGGCGCCGTGCTCGAGGGCCTGCATGCCGCGCTCGACCGGGCGATCGCCGACGACGAGGTGAAGGTGGTGGTGCTGACCGGCGCGGGCGAGCGGGCGTTCTCGGCGGGGTATGACCTCTCGGCCGAGGCCGCCCATTCCGAGATCCCGGCCCACACCTGGCATGAGGTGCTCGGCACCGACATCGACGCGACCATGCGGGTCTGGTCGCTCCCCAAGCCGACCATTGCGGCGGTGCACGGCTACTGCCTGGCGGGTGGGTGCGAGCTGGCGATGGCATGCGACATCATCGTCACGGGCGAGAGCGGGCAGTTCGGGGAGCCGGAGATCCGCTACGGCTCGGGGCCGGTCACGCTCCTCATGCCGTTCATTCTCGGGCAGAAGAAGACCAACGAGCTCCTCTTCACCGGCGATATGATCGACGCAGCGACGGCGGAGCGAGCGGGGCTCGTGAACCGGGTGGTGCCCGACGACCAGGTTGAGTCCGAGGTCGAGGGGCTGGTGCAGAAGATCGCGCCGACGCCGCTTCCTGTCCTGCGGCTCACGAAGATCGCGCTCAACCGCGCATACGAGGCGATGGGGCTGCAGGAGGCCGTCAAGATGAACCTCGACCTGTCGTCGATGCTGAACGCCGCGGACACCCCGGAGCAGAGAGAGTTCATGGACATCGTCAAGTCACAAGGCCTGAAGGCCGCCCTCGCCTGGCGCGACGCGCGCTACGGCGAGGTTCTGGGAGGTGCTAGCGCATGAGCGTCAAGGAATCCACCATCGACCCCACCCGCCTCGCGCGGCTGATCGAGACCGAAGAGGCCGAGTTCAACGACCGGCACAAGGCGTCGCGGGCGATGACCGAGCGCGCCGGCCGTGCGCTCGCCGGCGGCGTCGCCTCGAGCTGGCAGGCGACCGACCCGCATCCGATCTACCTCGTCGACGGGCACGGCTCGAAGGTCGTCGACGTCGACGGCAACGAATACGTCGACTTCCACAACGGCTACGGCGCGATGGCCGTCGGCCATGCTCACCCGAAGATCGCGGAGGTCGTCTCCGACCGCGTCCGCCGCGGCACCCACTTCGCCCAGCCGACCGAGGACGCGGTCATCGTCGGCGAGCACCTGTCCGAGCGCTTTGGCCTGCCGCTGTGGCGGTTCGCCAACTCGGGCACCGAGTCCACGATGGACGCCGTCCGGCTCATGCGAGCCGTGACCGGGCGCGACATCCTGCTCAAGATCGAGGGCTCCTACCACGGCCACGGCGACGCCGTCATGGTGTCGGTGGCGCCTCCGGGCGACTCCATCGGCGACTATGAAAACCCCGTCTCGGTGCCGCAGACAATCGGGCTCCCCGACGCGGTCGTCGAGCTCACCCGGGTCGTGCCGTTCAACGACCTCGACGCGCTCGAGCGCACGCTGCACCGCTACCAGGGCCGGGTCGCCGGCATGATCGTCGAGCCGGCGATGATGAACGCCGGCATCGTCATGCCCGAGGATGGCTATCTGGCGGGCGTGAAGGAGCTCCTGCACGGCGCGGGTGCTCTGCTCGCGTTCGACGAGGTGAAGACCGGTGCAACGATCGCCCATGGCGGCGCGACGAAGCGCTTCGGCGTCACGCCGGACCTCATCTGCCTGGCCAAGTCGACGGGCGGCGGCCTGCCGTGCGGCGCGATCGGCGGCAGCGAGGAGGTCATGGGCTGGATCGCCGACGGTCGCATCGACCAGGTCGGCACGTTCAACGGGAACCCGCTGACGATGGCCGCGATGCGAACGACGCTGACCGAGATCCTGACCCCGGACGTCTACACCGAGTTCGATCGGCTGGCCGAGATCCTGCAGACGGGATGCGACGCCGTCATCGAGCAGACCGGCATCGGCGGCTACACCACGGTCATGTCGGCCCGCGGCGCGGTCACGTACCGGTCCGAGCGCGTGCGGAACTACCGCGACTACCTCGAGGTGTCCGACGAGCTGGCGTACATCAACTGGCTCGTCCAGTTCAACCGCGGCGTCTTCATGGCGCCGTGGGGCAAGTCCGAGAACTGGACGCTCTCGGTGCAGCACTCCGAGGAGGACGTGCGCCGCTACGTCTCGAACTTCGAGTTCCTCGGCAAGGCGATCACGGCATGAAGGCGGTCGTCTTCGAGGAGCACGGCGGCCCGGACGTCCTCCAGTACACGGACATCCCGGAGCCGGAGCCGAAGCCGTTCGAGGTCCTGATCGAGGTCAAGGCCGCGGGCGCGAACTTCAACGACATCTGGGCCCGGCGCGGCATGCCGGGGATGAAGGTCATCTTCCCGCACGTCGCCGGCTCGGATGTCTCGGGCGTCGTGCGGGCGGTCGGCTCCGAGGTGTCGGGCACCGGTTTCGGCTCGGCCAAGGTCGAGGTGGGCGATGAGGTGGTCGTCCACCCCGGCCTCTCCTGCCGCACGTGCGAGATGTGCACGTCGGGCCAGGAGTTCTTCTGCCGCCAGTTCCTGATCTGGGGCTTCCAGACCGGGCCGAACGACGGCGGGCATTCCGAGTTCGTGACGATGCCCGCGGTCAACGTGCTCCCGAAGCCGGCCAACCTGACCCACGAGGAGGCGGCCTCGATGCCGCTCGTCCTCGAGACGGCGTGGCGGATGCTCGTCACGCGCGCCAGGGTGCAGGCCGGCGAGAACGTCCTCATCTGGGGCGGCGTCGGCGGCCTGGGCGTCATGGCGATCCAGATCTGCCGGCTCTTCGGCGCGAACCCGATCCCGGTCGTCGGCGGGGCTGAGAAGGTCGCCAAGGCGCACGAGCTCGGCGCGACCGACGTCATCGACCGCAAGAACGAGGACGTCGCCGCTCGCATCCGCGAGATCACGAAGAAGGTCGGCGTCGACATCGTGTTCGAGCATTCCGGGCAGGACACGTGGCCGACGTCGGTCGCCGCTCTGCGCTGGGGCGGCCGGCTGGTCATCTGTGGCGCCTCGACCGGATTCGACGCGGTGACCGACCTGCGCTTCCTCTGGAACAAGCAGCAGAACCTGCTCGGCTCGCACCTCTCGTCGAAGGCCGAGCTGGCCGCGGCATTGCGCGCGGTCGAGGCCGGCCACATCAAGCCGGTCATCGACCACGTCTTCCCGCTCGCCGAGGTGCCGAAGGCCCAGGCGCTGATGGAGGACCTGAAGGTCCAGGGCAAGCTCGTCTACGTTCCGTAACGCGGGGGAACCCAAGGGTTCTTGACGCGGGGGGGGGGGGGGGGGGGGGGG
>DATIDU010000219.1:0-22202 GCA_035456145.1 Gaiellales bacterium
CGAGTACACCGGGCCGCGGGGAGGCGACGTCGTCGGCTCCGCGCTGTCGGTGGTCGGCATGGGCTGTGTCGTCCTCGGGATTCTGGTCTGGCAGGAGGGCGGCGACTACGTCCTCGCGCTGATCGCCGGGGGCCTCATCGCGCTGGTGCTCCTCGCGCGCTGGCTGGTGCGGCGCAAGCGCGAGGGCAAGCCCGCCCTCCTCGACCCCGACCTCTTCCGCTCGCGGGTCTTCCGGTACGGCGTCTCCGGACAGATGCTCCAGCAGATCGCGCTCGGCGGGCTGATGATCGCACTGCCCATCTACCTCCAGATGGTGCTCGAGTACTCGGCGATGGGGGCGGGCCTCTCCCTGGCGCCGCTGTCGCTCAGCATGTTCGCGGTCGCGCTTGCGGCGGGCCGTCGCAAGGCCAAGCGCCGGGCCAGCGCGATCATCCGCATCGGCTTCGCGCTCCTGACGTTGGGGCTCATCCTGCTGATCCCGGTCGTCCCCCGCGCGTCCTCGGGGTGGTACCTCGTCGTGCCGCTGATCATCGCCGGGGCCGGTCTGGGATTGCTCGTCTCCCAGCTCAACAACTACACGCTGTCGCCGGTCTCCGAGGAGCGGATCAGCGAGGCCGCGGGCGTGAACTCCGCGTGCGGATCATTCGGGCTGTCGTTCGGCCTTGCGTTCGGCGGCGCCATCATGCTGTGGACGCTCTCCGTCAGCTTCACGAACATGGCCGAGCAGAGCAATGTGCTGTCCCCCGCCCAGCAGCAGCAGGTGTCCAAGGCGCTCGAGCACGACGCCGAGGTGATGACGAACACGCAGCTCGAGAAGCAGCTCGCCGGCCAGCCGTCCGACGTTCAGGACGAGATCGTCGACATCAACACGGATGCGCGGCACAGAGCGTTGCAGGTCGCGCTCCTCATCCCCACCATCGCCGCCCTGCTCGGACTCTTGAACTCGTTCCGCATGCTGCGCGAGCCTGAGCCCACGCCGTCGGCGGCAGCGGAGGGTATGGCGCTCGGCTGAGGATGCGACCCGGCCGCCGCGGCGGTCATCGCATCGTCTTCTTCAGCGTGCGTCCGCGTTTGTCGAACCGCTTCCAGGCCTTTGGGAACGCGGCGCGCGCGGCAGCCCGGCGCGCGTCCTGGCGCGCGACGAGCGCCGCCACCGCGGGACCCGACCCGACCTCGCGGAGCACCGCGGCAGCGACGACCGCGTCCTGGTGGTCGCCCAGCACGTCCTGGACAGTCTTCGCCCGCTTCAGGTAGTTGCCGGTGCCCCTGGCCCCGATTGCAGCCGCAAGCTCCGCCGCATAACGGGCGCGCTTGACCGCCCTTCGCACGTCGTGGAGCTCGGCGTCCGAGGGATCCGCCTGGAGCCGCCGCGCCTTGCGCCGTACGCGGCGGTGCTCCTTCGAGACCGCCTTCGGGAGCGATCCCGTTCCGGCAAACCGCGGCTCCTTCACCGCATGCTCGAGCCGGTTCAGGAGGCTCACGTACTCGGGTTGCTCGAGCGCGTCAGTCAGCTCGGCCTGCGCCCGCTCGTGCCGCTCCTCCAGGATCCGCACGATCCGTTCACCTTCGGCACGTGCAGGCCTGTCGAGGTCATCGACGTCCCCGCGCAGCTGGTCGATCAGGACGTCGAGGTCGCGCACGTCGGCGAGTGCCCGGCCCGCGCCCTTGAGCGATCCACGCAGGGCGTCTGCCCACTGGCGGTCGAGCATGGGACGCCCCGCATGCAGCATCGCCCGCAGGCGCCGCACGGCCACCCGGTGGTCGTGGAGCGCGTCGGCGTCGTCGCCGAGCCGGGTGCGGGGATCATGGTGCAGGATCTCCCGGTACTGCTCCTCGAGGGCGGCGGTGAGACGGGATCGCGTCGACTTCCCACGCTTCGGCCGCTCGGCCGGCCGCAGGTCGAGGGCATGGAACAGCTTCGGCCTGCCGTCGGGGTCCGACGCGCCGGCGGCACGGAGCTCCTTCTCCAGCGTTCGCAGAGCCTGCGCGTCGCCGTCCACCGGCTCCGCCTCGATCTCGTCGAACGTTCGCACCGCCCGGCCGTCGGCAAGGACGTCAACTGAATCCGTGACGACCTCCGCAACGTTGATGCCGGTGTCCACGACCAAGATGCCGGAGCGGTGTGTCCGCAGGGTCGCCACCGCGCTCAGTGGCCTTCCGCGGGTGTGTGCCGTGAGCAGATCGCGGACCTCGCCGGGGACGGCGTCGGTCGGTGCCGGCCATTCCAGCTCGAGCCGGTCGTCGTCCCTCGGGAGCTTGAGCTGCCAGGCGGCATCCTTCGTCGGCGCCGTCCGGCGACGGAGGGTGATCCTGCCGTCAGCGAGGCGGAGGTCGTCGGTGTCGTAGTACGTCGACGTCAGCACCTCGTCCGGGAGCGGCGGCCCCTCGAACGGGATCCCCTGGAAGTCTGGGCCGACGCCGAGCTTCAACTCGCGTTCCACCGTCGATCGCATGCGGTGGGCCTACCCCGTGGGGCGCGAGATCAATCGGGAAGGACGGGGCTCATCCGATCGAGCCGCTCCGTCGCTCGACGAGCAGAACGTCCCGCCACACGCCGTGATGGCAGCCCAGCCGCTCCCGCCGGCCGACGACGCGGAAGCCGCACCGCTCGTGGAGGGCGAGGCTGGCCGCGTTCTCGGGAAAGATCCCTGCTTGCACCGTCCAGATCCCCGCCTCCTCGGCCCGGCGCACGAGCTCGGCGAGGAGCTGCCGGCCGATACCGCGGCCGCCGAGCTCGGACGCGACGTACACGCTGTCCTCCGCGACGCCGCCGTAGACGCAGCGGTCGGAGACCGGCGACAGCGCGGCCCAGCCCACGACGGCGCCGTCGAGCCGCGCGACGAGCCGGAGCTCGGCGAGGTGGGCGGCGTCCCACTCCTCGTACGCGGGCACGGCGGTCTCGAAGCTCGCGTGGCCGGCGTCGAGGCCACGCCGGTAGATCTCCGCCACGTCCGGCCAGTCCGATTCGGTCATCGCGTGGATCTCGACGACCATCAGCTCGCCTTCGCCAGGCCGGCCGGCTCGACGAGGGCGTGCAGGCGTTCCATCGCCTCGGGCCGGACGCGGAAGTACGCGAACGTCCCCCGCTTCTGCCGGTCGAGAAGCCCGGCGTCGGCGAGCTGCCTCAGGTGGTAGCTGACCGTGGGCTGGGCCAGACCCAGCCGGTCGACGAACTCGCACACGCACACGGCCGGGCCGCCTGCACGCAGGAGGATGTTCAGGATCTTGACGCGGTGTCGGTCGCCCAGCACGCGGAACAGCCGCTCGAGCTCGGCCGCTTCGGCGTCCGAGACCATGGAACCGCTGAGCGGCGTGCAGCACTCGATCACGGGGAGCCGCTTCACGACCGCTACTATATCGAAGATCATGGATATTCCGATCGCGTGCAGGCTCGATCCGGACGCGCTCGCCGGCCGCAGGGAGGAATGGGCAGCCATCCGCCCGGCTCGGACGGGCCAGCGGCGGACTGCGACCACGCTCACCACCACATGGCGCCTCGACTCCGGCATCCGGGCCGAGCTCGAGCGTCTGGTCTCCGCAGAGCGGGAGTGCTGCCCCTTCCTCGGCCTCGAGCTGACGTTCGGCGACGGTTCCGTGACACTTGTCACGTCATTTCCTGAGGGACTGTCCCCGGACGACTGGGAGTGGTGACGCAGACTGGCGGCGCGGCCGGGGCCGCGTCCAGTCCGCGGAAAGGGCCGAGCCCACCCCACGCGCACGTTCAGACCGAACGAGCTTCTTTCCGCCCGGACATGCGGACGACGGGCCTCGGGAAAGGAGCCGCCATGGACGCACCGCTGAACCTCGAGCAGCTTCGCAAGCAGGCGAAGGAGCTCGCCGCCGAACGCCGCGCCGCGGGAACGCCCGCAAAGCTCGCGGATGCACAGCTTGAGCTCGCCCGCCGCCACGGCTTCGCCAGCTGGCCGCGGCTCAAGAACTACGTCGAGCGGCTCGGCGCCGAGCAGCCGTTCCACAGCGACATCGAGTACTACGAGCGCCGCGCCTACGGCATCAGCACGGTGAACGGCGTCTCGATCGCCGGGGCGCGCCGCGACCTGGCCCGGCGGCACGGCTTCCCCACCTGGGGGCGCCTGCGCCGGCACGTCGAGGCGCTGCGCACCGGCGAGGAGCCGGCGACGCCGTTCGTCCTCGCATACCGCGCGCTGGAGGCCGACGACCGCGCCGAGCTGGCACGGCTGCTCGACGCGCACCCGGAGCTCGTGACAGCCCGCGGGACGAACGGGAACGACCTCCTCGGGATGGCGAACTCGCTCGAGATCACCCGGCTCATGCTCGACCGCGGCGCCGATCCCAACCGCGGAAACGACTACGGCTGGACGAAGCTCCACCAGGCCGGCTACGCGGACTGGCCCGAGCTGGCCGAGGTCATGCTCGCCGCCGGCGGTCGCACCGACCTCTCCGCGCGCGGCGACGGCGGGACGCCGCTCGTCCAGGCCCTCTTCTGGGGCCATCGCGGGGTGACGCCGCTCCTCGGCCTCGAGCCGCGCAATTTGCGCGTCGCGGCCGGCCTCGGTCTGGTCGACATGATCGCCGAGCTGGCGGGGAGGCCCGCCGCCGGCGCCCACCGAGCCTTCTACCGGCCACATGGCGGCTTTCCGGCCTGGCAGCCGTCCGACGATCCCCAGGAGGTGCTCGACGAGGCGCTCGTCTGGGCCGCCAAGGCCGGCCGCGTCGAAGCCCTCGCGCCGCTCGTCGAGCTCGGCGCCGACGTCAACGCCGACCCCTACCGCGGCACCGCCCTGACCTGGGCCGCCGTGAACGGGCGCGTGGGCGCCGTGCGCGCGCTGATCGACCTCGGCGCGGAGGTCGACCGGCTCGGCACCTTCGGCGGGCCTGACCACGGCGTCGGCGTCCCCGCGATCAACGTCGCCGCCCAGGCCGGGCAGATGGACGCCGTGCGCGCGCTCCTCGATGCGGGCGCCGACCCGATGATCCGCGACGCGATCCACGGCGGCACGGCCGACGGGTGGGCGGACTTCGGCTGCCACCCGGAGATCGGCGCCTATCTGCGCGACCAGCGGTAGCCGTCCAGAGCCCCGATCAGACACCGAAAAGTGGGGATATGCAGGGCCGTCGACCCGCCGTAGAATGCCGTTTGCACCGGAGAGAATCCGTCGACCGACCGCCGGTGCTGGGTCGAAGCATCATCGCGCCGGGAGAGCCGCGTGCGCCGCGTCCTCGAGCACACCATCGATATCAACGCGAGACCGGAAGAGGTGTGGGAGGCGCTCGCGGGCTTCGATTCGTACGAGGGCTGGAACCCGTTCATGCTCAGCGTCTCGGGAGATGCCGAGGTCGGTAGCAAGCTGCGGATCGTGCTCGCGCCGCCGAACGGGCGCCGCATCGTCGTCTCTCCGTCCGTCGTCGTGGCGGATCCGGGCCGCGAGCTGCGCTGGCGCGGCGCGCTGCCGCTGGGCCTCTTCACGGGTGAGCACGCGTTCGTGATCTCGGCCGCGGAGGAGGGCTCGCGGGTGGTGCACCGCGGCTGGTACCGCGGCTTTCTGGTGCGGCTGCTCGGCTCGGTGATCGACCGCACCGGGCTCGGCTTCGAGCGCATGCACCGTGCGCTCAAGGAGCGGGCCGAGGAGCTCTCGCCGCCGATCATCGCCGCACTTCCCATGCTGGGCTCGACGGAGCTCGGGATCCGCGGGTTCGAGACCCACGGCTCGACGCTGCTCACCGAGGCCGCCCGGGTCGTCGCGGCGGTACTCGGAGTCGAGCGGGTGGGCGTGCTCGGCCTGGCGCGCGACGGCGAGACGCTCGTTCTGCGCGCCGGTGTGGGATGGCCGACCGGGGGGATGTCCCGTGTCCGTGCGACCGCCGGCGACGGTACGCCCGCCGGATACGCGCTCATGCACGCGGAGCCGCTCGTGACGCGTGACGTGGCCGCCGACCCGCGCCTGCGGACGCTGGGCGCTGCGGAGACCGCCGGTGTGGTCGGCGGGATGGCCGTGCGTATCCAGGACGGCGACCGGCCGCTCGGCGTGCTCGACGCATGGACCCGCGCCGACCGCGAGTTCGGTTCCGCAGAGGTCGCCTTCGTGCAGTCGGTCGCCGCCATCCTCGCCCCCGCGCTCGCCGTCGGCGAGAGCGAGGCCCGGGGCTCGGCGGCGGTATCGGCGCTCCTCGCCGCGGCCGAGGCGGAGCGCGTGCGGGTGGCGACCGAGCTTCATGACGACACGCTGCAGACGCTGACGGCAATGCGCATCACCATCGACCGCCTCGCGGCAGCGTGGGAGCGCGGCGACGCGGCGGCGGCGTCTGAGGCGGTCGAGGCGGCGCGGAAGATGGTGAGCGATGCGATCGACCGCACGCGCCGGCTGGCGTTCGAGATCGTGCCGCCTCTCCTCGCCGAGGGCGGCGTGAGCGGTGCGCTGCGCGCGCTCCCCGACGCGCTCGGCGTCCACGCGGACGTGACGGCCGACGTCGTGACGACCCGGCACGCCACGAGCGGCGAGCTCCTCTGCTACCGGACCGTCGAGGAGCTCCTGCGGAACGCCCGCGACCACGCCGGGGCGCGCCATATCACCGTGGCGGTGCACGAGGACCTCGGCGAGATCAAGGGAGAGGTCGCCGACGACGGCGTCGGCTTCGACGTGACCTCGGTGCTCGACGATCCCGCGCGGCTGGGCCTGATCTCGCTGGCGCAGCGGCTGGACTCGGTCGGCGGCCGGCTCACGATCCAGTCCTCGCCGGGCGCCGGCACCCGAGTCCGCTTCGGGATCCCGATCAGGTGAGCGTCGCGGGGCGGGCGTGGCGGGGATGCCCGCACGTTCCGGTCGTGCACGCGACCACCATCTCGACCGTCTGCTCGGGCGAGTCGGAGATCTGAAGCAGGTCGAGATCCTCCTCCGCGACGTTCCCGGCGGCCACCACCGTCTCGCGGATCCAGTCGGCAAGCCCGGTCCAGTAGTGCTTGCCGTAGAGCACAGTCGGGAACATCTGCACCTTGTGCGTCTGGATCAGGGTAAGCGACTCGAACATCTCGTCGAGCGTGCCGAACCCGCCGGGAAAGACGATGAACGCCTCCGCGTACTTCACGAACATCGTCTTTCGCACGAAGAAGTAACGGAAGTCGAGCGACAGGTCGAGGTACTCGTTCATGCGCTGCTCGTGCGGCAACTCGATTCCGGCTCCGATCGACATGCCGCCGGCCTCACGCGCCCCCTTGTTGCAGGCCTCCATGATTCCGGGCCCGCCGCCGGTGATGACCGCATAGCCGGCCCGGGCGAACTCCGCGGCCGTCGCCTCGGCCGCCGCGTAGATCGGGTCGCCGGGCCTTGTGCGCGCCGAGCCGAACATCGAGACCGCCATCCCGACCTCGGCGAGCGCGTCGAAGCCCTCCACGAACTCCGACGTGATCCGGTGGATCCGCCAGGGATCGGTGTGGATGAAGGTCGCATCCTGGCGGCCGAGCAGCCGCTCGTCCTCAGTGGGACGATGACGGGCTTCGATGTCGTCAGCCATGCGGCCGAACGGTACCGCAGCCGCCCCGGGAGAAGGCCGCCGTGACGGGTGCGCCGACCGCCCCTGGAGGGTAGAATGGGAGGCATGGAGGCCCTGACCGCGAAGGTGACCCGCGATGCCGAACCTGCCCCGGATCCCGAGGACAGTACGTCGGCGCAGTCGCGCGCCGCAGCGGCCGGTCGAGCGCTCCGAGCCCCGGATCGCTGAGATCGAGGCCGCCGGCCTGCGCTGGCTTCAGCTGGAAGAGCCCACCGCCGTCGAGACCGCCTGGCTCGCGCAGAACTTCGACTTCCACGAGCTCGACCTCGAGGACGTCCTGTCGACCCGGCAGCGGCCCAAGATCGACGAGTACGAGGACTACATGTTCATCGTGCTGCACGTGCCTCACTACAACAAGGAGCGGGCGCGGCTCGACGCGGCCGAGCTGAACGTCTTCATCGGCCGCGACTACATCGTGACGCTGCCCAACGTGCGGCTGAAGCCGATCGGGCGACTCTTCGCGCAGCTCGAGGACAACAAGGAGCGGCGCGAGGAGTACTTCGCCAAGGGCTCGGGCTACGTGCTCTACGAGATCCTGTCGGAGATCTTCGACTACTGCTTCCCGATCCTCGACAAGATCGGCTTCAAGCTCGACCGCCTGCGCGAGGCGATCTTCACCGAGCGCCGCTCGGAGGACGTCGTGCGTGACATCTCGGACGTGAAGCACGAGATCGTCTCCTACCGCAAGGTCATCAAGCCCGAGCGCTCGACGCTGCGCCTGCTCGAGCGGACGCGCTATCTGCCCGACGACCTCGAGGTCTACTTCGACGACATCGTCGACAAGGCCGAGCGCATCTGGGACCAACTGGACAACTACAAGGAGGTCGTCGAGGCGCTCGAGCAGACCAACGAGTCGGTCATCGCCCACAAGCAGAACGACATCCTGCGGCTGCTCACGATCTTCTCAGTGATCCTGCTGCCGCTCACGCTGATCAGCGGCATCTTTGGGATGAACTTCCACCACATCCCGTTCACCCAGAACTACCACGGGTTCATCGCGACGGTCGCGCTCATGGTTGCGATCGCCGTCGTCATGCTGGCCTTCTTCCGGATCAAGCGCTGGATATGACCGAGCGCCTCTGGGCGCCCTGGCGGATGGAGTACATCCAGGGCGGCGTCGACGCATCCGGGTGTATCTTCTGCGATAAGGCCGCCTCCTCCGACGACGAGGCCAACCTCATCGTCCGTCGCGGGGAGCGGGCCTACGTCCTTCTGAACCTCTACCCCTACTCCAACGGGCACCTGCTGGTGGCGCCGTACCGGCACGTGGCGGCGCCGGGAGACCTCGACGAGGGCGAGCGAGCCGAGCTTTGGGCGCTGCTTGACCGAGCGCTCGGGGTGCTCGGCGACGTCATGGCCCCCCACGGCTTCAATGCCGGGATCAACCTCGGCCGGGTGGCGGGTGCCGGCGTCCAGGATCACCTCCATCTGCACGTCGTCCCGCGCTGGAACGGCGATACGAACTTCATGCCGGTTCTCGCCGACGTGAAGGTCATGCCCGAGCACCTCACGCGGACGGCCGCCAAGCTGCGGGACGCCTGGGGCGATCGGCGCGCCTGACCTGCGGCTGCGCGCGATCCAGGCCGAGACGCTGTTCGAGGTCTCGGAGGCGGGCCGGCTCATCCGCGAACGGTCACCCGACGCCGGCGACCTGTGGCCGCCGTGGTGCGCGGCGCTCGACGGAGGCGTCGTCGCGTCAGTCGACTTCGCCGCCCGGCTCTCGCCGACCGGCGCCGAGGTCGGCGTCGCGACGTCTCGGGATGCGCGCGGCCGCGGGCTCGCCGCGGCCGTCAGTCGTCGGCCGTGCGTGCGAACAGGATGTGGTCGCGCCAGGCGCCGTTGATGAAGAGGTACTTCGGCGAGAGGCCGATCTCGTGAAACCGGTTTCGCCGGAGCACGGTCTGCGATGCCGCGTTGTCGACGAGCGTGGCCGCCTCGAGGCGATGGAAGCCGGCCTCGCCGAAGCCCCAATCGCACACGAGGCCGACCGCCCGGGTGGCGATCCCGCGGCCGTTCAAGCGCTCGGCGATCCAGTAGCCGAGGCCCGCGTTCTGGAACGGCCCGCGTGTGATGCGCGAGACGGAGATGACCCCGGCGGGATCCCCGTCGGCGGAGATCAGGAACCGTTCCAGCCGGTCGGCGGCACGTTCCTGCTCGAGCGCGCCGAGCTCCCGCCGCTGCGCCACGGCGGTGGCGAACGCCTCGGGCCGCGGAGGGTCGAACGGCTCGAGGAACTCCCGGTTCTCGGCGTAGAGATCCGCCAGTATGTCGGCGTCGCTCACCTGCAATGGACGGATGGAGACTCTGACTAGACTCATGCCGGGATGCTGGCGCCCTCCGTGTTCAAGGCATACGACGTCCGCGGCATCGTGCCAGACGAGCTCGACGCGGAGGGTGCATACGCAATCGCCTGCGGCTACGTCGCCGCCTTCGAGCCGAGGGTGATGGCCATCGGGCGCGACATGCGCCTCTCCTCGCCCGAGATCGCCGCCGCCGCAATCCGGGGTGCAACCGACTGCGGAGCCGATGTCGTCGACCTGGGCCAGGTTGGGACGGAGATGCTCTACTTCGCCGTCGGCGAGTACGGCTACGAGGGCGGCCTCCAGGTCACCGCCTCGCACAACCCGGCCGCCTACAACGGCATGAAGATCGTGCGCCGCGGGGCGATGCCCGTGGGTGGCGACACCGGCCTCGACCAGATCAAGGCCCGCGCTCTCGGCGGCACGCCCGAGCCCGCCGACTCGCGCGGCGACGTGTCGGAGCGCGACGTCTACCCCGCCTTCCACGAGCGTGCGCTCGGCTTCATCGACCCGGATGCGATCCGCCCGCTGACGGTCGTCCTCGACGGCGCAAACGGGATGGCCGGGCCGATGATCGAGCCGATCCTCGAGCGGCTCCCGGTCACCGTCCACCCCTACAGCCTCGAGCCCGACGGCCACTTCCCAAACCACGAGCCGAATCCGCTGCTCGAGGAGAACCGGACGTTCATCATCAGCAAGGTGCAGGAGCACGGCGCCGACCTCGGCATCGCCTGGGACGGCGACGCCGACCGCTGCTTCTTCGTGGACGACACGGGCGAGTTCGTGCCGGGCGACCTCATCACGGCGCTCATCGCGCGGTCGATGCTCCAGAAGCACCCGGGCTCGAACATCGTGTACGACCTGCGCGCGTCGTGGGCGGTGCGCGACACGATCCGCGCCGGCGGCGGCACCCCGCTCCAGAACCGGGTCGGCCACGCGTTCATCAAGGCCCGCCTCCGCAAGGAGGACGCGGTCTTCGCGGGCGAGGTCTCCGGGCACTACTACTTCCGCGATTTCTACTACTGCGACACGGGCGTCGTGCCGGCCCTCGTGATGCTCGAGCTCGTCTCACGCGCCGGGAAGCCGCTCTCGGAACTCCTGGCGCCGTTCCGGGAGCGCTACCACATCTCGGGAGAGATCAACTCGACGGTGAGCGACGTCCCCGTGAAGCTCCAGCAGCTCAAGGAGCGCTACGCACCGAAGGCGAACCGCGTCTCGCACATGGACGGCATCTCGTTCGAGTTCGATGACTGGCACTTCAACGTGCGGCCCTCGAACACCGAGCCACTGCTACGCCTCAACCTCGAGGCGCTCGACGCCGGGACCATGGATCAGCGCCGCGACGAGGTGCTCGATCTGATCCGCTCGTGAGCGTCACCGACCGCAGGCCGCCGTTTCGCTTCGCGGTCCGGACGCGGGTCGGGTTCGACGAGACCGACGCCCAGGGGATCGTCTACTACGGCCGCTACATGCCCTACTTCGACCGCGCCCGCGTCGAGTATCTGCGCCATCTCGGCCTCCTGCGTCCGGGCACGAACGGCGCGGAGTTCGTGATGCGCGCCCAGCACGTCGAGTACCACGCGCCGGCCCGCTTCGACGACGAGCTCGAGGTGTTCGTGCGCGTGCGCCGGCTGGGACGGACGAGCGTGACCTGGGAGTTCGAGGCGTTCAACGCGGCGTCGGACGAGCACCTCGCCACCTCGACCCAGACCGCCGTTTACGTCGCCGAGCGGCGGCCGGTCGCTGTCGACGGCGGCATGCGCGAGGCGGTGGCAGCGTTCGACCGGGCGGTGGAGTCGTGACCGGCGAACTGTTCGACGAGATCGAGCGGATCGCCGCCGGCGACGAGCCCTCCGACGACATCCTGCGCCGGGTGGTCGACCTCCTCCACGACCGCGTCGCGGCCTACTCGTGGGTCGGGATCTACTTCGTCGAGGGCGACGAGCTGGTGCTCGGGCCGTGGCGCGGGCCAGAGGCTACCGAGCACGTCCGGATCCCGGTCGGTCAGGGGATCTGCGGCGCCGCCGCTGCGAGCGGCCAGACCGAGATCGTCGACGACGTGAAGGCGGACGACCGCTACCTCTCGTGCTTCCTCTCGACCCGGTCCGAGATCGTCGTGCCGATCGTCTACGACCAGCTTGTCGTTGCCGAGATCGACATCGACTCCGATTACCCCGCCGCCTTCGGCGAGGACGACCGGGCGTTCCTCGAGCGCGTCGCCGAGGCGATCTCGGAGCACTGCCTGGTGGGCTGGGACACCGGCGGGGTCGACTGGGAGGCGCCGGAGAACTGGGAAGACCGGCGCTGACTGCACGGTGTGGTAGAACTGCCCGACGGTCCTACATGGAGGGCAAGACATGACCGACATGGCCGATTCGAGCACGGGCTCGAGGCTCTTCGTACGGCAGTCGTCCGGGCTCGTACGTGACGTCAGCGTCACGAACGCGCTGTTCTTCAACGTCGCCGCGTTCGTCGGCGTCGGACTGACGCTCTATCCGATCTTCTACTCCCTCGGCTTCGTCCCCGTCTGGACGTGGGGGCCGTTCTCGGCCTACGGCTGGGCCGCCATCGTCACGGGCCTGTTCTGCATCCTCCTTGCGATCATCTTCGCGTCGCTCACGTCGGTGATGCCCCGCTCCGGCGGCGACTACGTCTTCACGAGCCGTATCACGCACCCGTTCCTGGGCTGGCTGGAGGCGTGGACGCTCGTCATCGCCTCGGTCCTCATCATCGCGTTCGAGGTGCCGCTCGTCCTGCGGAACCTCCAGATCACGGCGCGGATCATCGGCATCGGGGCCGGCGGGAGCTTCTTCCAGGACGCCAACACCTGGTTCACCGACTCGACCGGCTCCATCACAGGCACACCGGGGTTCATCGCCTCGCTGGTCGTGCTGGCGATCATCGCCGGGGTTGTGCTCCTTCCGACACGCACCTTCCACAAGGTCGTGACCGTCCTTGCCATCTTCGGCGTCGCGTCGTTCGTCGCGATGTTCGTGTTCGGGCTCCTGGCGACGAGCCGGTCGGACTTCGAGCACAACCTGCCGCACTACACCGGGGGCGTGACCGCGGCCAAGATCGCCGCCTCCGGGCACGCGACCTTCCTCCCCGGCGAGACGAACGACTTCCTGGGTGAGCTCTTCTCGCACACCGTCTTCCCGATCATGCTGTCGATCCTGCTCTTCCAGTACATCGGGTTCCAGTACTCGGCGTACATCGCCGGCGAGGTGCGCGGGAACGTCCGCCGCGGCGTGCTGGTCGCGCTCCTCGGCGCCCTCGCCATCGGCGTGATCGCGAACTCGGTCTACGTCGACACGATCTCGAAGCACCTCGGCTTCGACATGAACGTGAGCTGGGGCGCCTCGTATTGGGGGTTCAACGAGAACCTCACCGCCCTCCCCATGGGCCAGCCCAACGCGATGCCGCTTCTGGGGGTGATCGCGAACGACAGCCTGTGGCCCATCTGGGCCCTCATCAGCTTCGCGGGCGCGATCTTCCCGTTCCTCCTGTGCCCCGTCTACATCAACTTCATCAGCCGCATGCAGCTCGCGTGGAGCCTCGACCGCCAGCTCCCCGAGTGGTTCGGCGAGGTGAACGAGCGCATGCGTGCGCCGCTCAACGCCATCCTGGCGACGCTCGGGCTGACCGCGCTTTTCCTCTTCTTCCAGAGCTACAACGCGCTGCCGCACTTCCTGGCGACGACGGGGAACAAGCTCAACCTGGCCGGCACCGCCTGGTTCTCGATCACGATGGCGATCCTGACGTGGACGATGCCGGGGGTGAACGCCATCCTGGTGCGCTTCCGCCGGCCCGACCTGGTGCGAAACGCGCCCTTCGCGAGGGCGCTCCCGTGGGTCGGCCTCGGCTGGCTCGTCTTCCCGGTGTGGGTGTACGCGTTCGGGATCATCAAGCCGATCTGGGACAGCATCACCGCGGAAGGAGTCTCGAAGCTCACCTACCTGGAGACGAACGGCATCCTCGACGCGGCCATCTTCTATGCGCTCGGGATCGTGATCTACGTTGTGATGCGATGGCGGTCGCGGTCGGCCGGCGTCGACACGCACATGCTGTTCACCGAGATCCCGCCCGACTAGCGTCGTGCGGATCTACCTCGCGAGCGACTTCCACGCGGCCGAGAAGGCGTGGCGGAAGTTCCTGAACGCAATCAAGCTGAATGTCTACAAAGCCGACGTCGCGCTGATCGCCGGCGACCTGACCGGCAAGGCGATCGTCCCGATCATCCGAAGCGGCGCCGCATACGAGGCCGAGCTCTTCGGCGTCCGTCGGCGGGCCGGGAGCCAGGAGGAGCTCGCGACCCTCCAGCGCGACATCGCCGACGTCGGCTACTACTCGTTCATCTCGACGGCCGAGGATGCCGACCGGCTCGTGGGCGACACGGAGGCGCGCGACCGCCTGCTGCACGAGCTCATGAACGAGCGCGTCTCGCAGTGGATGGACCTGGCCGACGAGCGCCTCGGCGGCGGCTCCGTTCCGCTCTACCTCATCCCGGGAAACGACGACGACTTCGCGATCGACCCGATCCTGAGCCGCGAGGGAGCCTTCGCGCAGAACGTCGACGGCCGGGTGGTGGACATCCCCGGCGACCTTCAACTCCTGGCGTCGGGGTGGTCGAACATCACGCCGTGGGCAACGCCGCGCGAGGAGCCGGAGGATGCGCTCGAGGCCCGGCTCGACGCTCTCGCGGCGCAGGTGCGCGACCCGCGCCGGGCGGTCTTCATGATCCACGTCCCGCCGCACGACTCGGGGCTCGACACGGCGCCCATCCTCGACGAGAATCTCCGCCCGACCATCTCGGCAGGCGACGTGCTGCGCGGCCCGGTCGGCTCGCACGCGGTGCGCACGATCATCGAGCGGTTTGAGCCGCTGCTCGGCGTCCACGGCCACATCCACGAGTCGGGCGGCGAGCGCCGCATCGGCCGCACGCTCTGCATCAACCCTGGCAGCGAGGCCAATCACGGCATCCTGCGCGGCTACCTGGTCGACATCGGCCCGGACGGCATCGAGCGGGCGATGCGGGTCGAGGGCTAATACCTGGAACGACGTTGCACCCGCCAGGGTGAAACATCGGCGACAGGCGCCGGTGTTTCAGGCCCAGGCCGCCTCGCGCACGTCCTCGGGCGCCTTCAGCCAGTAGCTCTCGCGCATCCACTCCAGCGCCGCCTCGAGGCAGTGCTCGTCCTCGATACGCGCGGTGATCCAGCCGTAGCGGCCGACGTAGCGGGCCTCCGAGACGAAGGGCAGCTCGAGCGCCACCTCGCGCTCCTCGCGGGTCAGCTTCAGCGTGACCGTGACCGGCGGCCCGTCGCCCAGGATGGCGAACATCGTGCTGCCGCCGCCGACCTTGAACACGTGCGCCTCGGGGCCGAACGGATGGTCCTCGCGGGACTGCGGGAACGAGAGCGCAAATTCGCGGATGCTGGCGGCGGGATCCACCGCCCTCACCTTACTGGGGCTCGCGCTGCGCCGTCTCGTGAACCGCCGCCACGCCGTAATAGCGGTCGGCCGCGTGCACGAGGGCACTCGGGTCGTCGACGCCGCGGAAGGTGAAGTCGGCGTCGGCCGCGTCGGTGCCCGCCGTGTCCCAGTCGACATCGCCGATGCCGAGCAGCCGCTGGGGGATGCTCTGGCGCAGGTTCACGTTCTGGACGCGATCGACGTGCGTCGTTCGCTCGTGGCGCGACATCAGCCCCGTGCGGATGTGAATACGACGGTCGGTGACGAGGTACCGCGTGCTGCGACGCCGGATCCACCCGACGATGTACGTGAGCACGAGGCCGATTCCGGTGGCGACCGTGAACCACGTCGGTCCGACGTCCTGGCCGCCTGCGCTCAGCGCTGCCCAAACCCCGACCGCCAGAAGCGACACCAGCGTCCACTTGATGTAGAACAGCAGCATCGACTTCCAGCTGGGGTTTCCCTGCCAGATCGTGGTCTCGCCCTCAACGCTCACGGCCGGGGATCCTACCCTCCGGGGGTGACGCGGTAGGCGTCGAAGACCGAGTCGATGTTGCGCAGGGCCTGGAGCAGGGCGCGTAGCTCCTTGACGTCGCCGACCTCGGCCGTGTACCAGTTGCGCGCCATCTGGTCGGCGACGTGGCCGCCGTACTCGACGATATTTGCGCCGTGCTCGGCGAAGGTTCGGGCCACGTCCTCCAAAAGGCGCGGCCGGTCCCACGACTGGAGGGCGATCGTCACCCGGAACGAGCTGGTGGCGGTGTCGGAGTCGTCCCAGCGCACGGCGGTGAACCGCTCCGGCGTGCGCTTCAGCGCCCGCACGTTGGGGCAGTCGCCACGGTGGATCGTGATGCCGCGGCCGAGCGAGATGTAGCCGACCACGTCGTCTCCCGGCACAGGCGTGCAGCACTTGGCCATCCGCACGAGCACGTCCGGATCGCTCGTCCCCTCGACGACGATGCCGAACGTCGAGGACGCCGCGGGCCGCTTCTGCGGGCGCCGGCTGGGCGTGAGCTCGTGCTCGGGTGAGATCACCTCGGCCGTCTTGAGCCGCCCGATCAGCTTCGTCACGACCTGGCTCACCTGCACCTTGCCGCCGCCGATCGCGACGTAGAAGTCGTCGGCCTTCTTGAAGCCCATCTCGCGGATGATCCCGGCGAGGAGCGGCGACGCCGACACCTTCTGGTGCGGCAGGCCGTGGGTCTTGAGCGCGTGCTGGAGCGACTCGCGACCCTTCTGCTCGAGGTCCTCACGGGCCTGCTGCGTGAACCACTGGCGGATCTTGTTGCGCGCCCGTGACGTCTTCACCAGGTTCATCCAGTCGCGCGACGGGCCGCGCTCCTGCTTGGACGTCAGGACCTCCACGAACTCGCCCGACTGGAGCGTGTAGTGCAGCGGCACGATCCGGCCGTTCACCTTGGCGCCAACACAGCGATGGCCGACGTCCGTGTGGACGGCGTAGGCGAAGTCGAGCGGCGTCGCGCCGGCCGGCAGGCTCTTCACCTCGCCCTTCGGGGTGAACACGTAGACCTCGTCGGAGAAAAGGTCGACGCGCAGCGTGTCCATGAACTCCTTCGGGTCGCTCGCGTCGCCCTGCCAGTCGGCGAGCTGGGCAACCCACTCGTTGGCGCCGTGCGACTTGCGGCGCCCGTCCGAGCTCGACTTGTAGAGCCAGTGGGCGGCGATCCCGAACTCAGCCGTCTGGTGCATGTCCTGCGTCCGCACCTGGATCTCGAGCGGCTTACCCTGCGGCCCGATCACGGTCGTGTGCAGCGACTGGTACATGTTCACCTTGGGCATGGCGACGTAGTCCTTGAACCGGCCCGGCATCGGCTTCCAGAGCGAATGGATGACGCCGATCGCGCCGTAGCAGTCCTTGACCGAGTCGACCAGCACGCGAACGGCGGTCAGGTCGTAGATCTCGTTGAACTCCTTGCCGCCCTGGGCCATCTTCAGATAGATCGAGTACAGGTGCTTGGCCCGGCCTGAGATGTCGGCGTGGATGGAGGCGTGCTCGAGCTCGTGGTTCAGGATCGTCCCGGCCTCGCCCGCGAAGCGCTCGCGCTCTCCCCCGGCTTGGTTCACCATTGACTCGATCTCCGAGTAGCGGCGCGGGTGGAGCGTCTGGAAGGCGAGGTCCTCCAGCTCCCACTTGATGGACTGGATCCCGAGCCGGTGTGCAAGCGGCGCGTAGAGCTCGAGCGTCTCCTTCGCCGTCTCGACCTGCTTTTGCTTGCCCAGCGCCGAGATCGTGCGCATGTTGTGGAGCCGGTCGGCCAGCTTGATGAGGATCACGCGCAGGTCGCGCGCCATCGCCACGATCATCTTGCGGTAGTTCTCGACCTGGGCCTGCTCGCGGCTGGCGAAGCTGATCCGGGTCAGCTTCGTGACGCCGTCGACGAGCGCCGCGACGTCCTCTCCGAACCGCTCGCGCACCTCGTCGAGCTCCGCGGGCGTGTCCTCGACCACATCGTGGAGCAACGCGGCGGCGATCGTGGCGGTGTCGAGCTTCAGCTCCGCGCAGATGGTGGCGACGGCAACGGGATGGTGAATGAACTCCTCCCCGCTCTTCCGCCGCTGCCCCTTGTGGTGCACGCAGGAGTAGTCGAACGCCGCCCGGATGAGGTCGGCGTCGGCATTCGCGTTGTATTCCGAGATCCGGCCGAGCAACTCGGCCAACAGGGGGTCGTGCCGCTCGGCTTCAGGGCTGCGAGGCACCGTCGCCATACCCACATGTTAGTGGAGGGGTGCCGAAGTTCCTTCTGCCCGGATTGGGATGCCGTCCCTCGACCTCGCGTTCGTCAGCGGCACTACGGGCGCCGCCGTCTGCTTCGGCGGACGCGCGGGCGGACCCTGGCCGCCCCCCGCCCTACCGGTCGTAGCCGTACCCCGAATCGAAATAGCACCGCAGTGTCACGACCGCCGATGCCGGTCTGAACCCATCCACCCGAAATGCACACGACGCTCGAGGCGACGGCGGAGACCGCGCTCTTCGCCGTCGCGCCGCAAACATTACGCCACCCGATAAGGAAGGGGCCCGCGGGGGAACCATGGGTTCCCCCGAGTCACGAACCACCGCTTCGACGGCGTGTTCCTCGATCTCGTGTACCTCGGCCGCCTCGTCCGGGCCGAAGGGATCGTGGCGGTCGACGAACACCAGCTGCCGGCCGTCGCGCGGGCAGTGTCGTTCTGCACGACGAATCTCGGCTGGACGGTCGAGGAGATATCGGTGGAGGATCCGCACCACCACTGGGCGGCGCTGCGGACCGCAAGCTCGCCGGACACGCGCCGGTTCGACCACTTCGTGGAGTTCTGAGCGCGCCTACCCGGCCTGCGATTCGAGGTACGCGTGCGAGTGCGCGACCTCTGCGCAGGCGGCCCGGTAGGTCGGCGAGGACTCCAGGTCGACGCTGGCCGCCGCCACGGCGCCGGGGACGAGGCCCACCTCGCGCAGCACCGTGCGGCAGCGCTCGATCGTCTCGGGCGGCAGGGTGACGGCGGTACCGTCGCGGTCCGCGCGCCAGACCGCGGCCAGTACCTCACGCACCGGTGCGCGGAGCGACACGACCTCGCGGGCGAACTCCACCTCGGCTGGCCCCCAGACGAGGTGGACGTGAAGCCGCGAGCCGAGCTCGGCCAGGACCTCGCCCGCGGCCGCACCGGCCGGCGGGTCGAGTGCGACGACGTGGTGGAACCGCGACGCAATGTGATCGGGATCGGCGGCGTCGTACTCGGAGAGCTCGACCCAGCCCGATCCCAGCCGCTCAGCTCGCAGCACGCTGCGCAGCATGGCCGCCCGGCGGCGGGCGTCGGCTACCAGGATGAGCACGGGCTCGCCGGCCGCGACGAGCCGGGCCACCGTGGCGATCTGCATACCCCCGCCGCGGGCGTCCTCGACGCTGCCTGAGGAGGCGGCGGGCCGGGCGCCGTTCACATGCGGGATGGGCTCCGGCCCCTCGACGACCGGTGCGATCGCGCGTACCAGCATCTGGGCCGACGCTGAGCCGTTCCACTCGTTGCGAGACAATCGATACGCGACATCGAAGCGGCCGCCGTCGCGCAGTTGCGCCGCGGCCGCGCCGTGCCCGAACCAGACGGCGCCGCAGCGGAATCCGCCCAGCTCCACCGCCATGCGCACATGGCGGCCCTCACCGATCCGCCCCACATTGTGGAGCGCGGCGGCCGGAGCCAGGAGGGTCACGCCGGGGTTCCCGAGCCCGAACGGCTCCAAGAGCGCGAGCTCGTCGGCCAGACCGAGCGACGCCTCGGCCGGCGCGAGGACGGCGTCGATCCGTTGGGCTCGCTGGAGGTCGGCGTCCGAGAGATGGGCGCGGGCGTGCTCGGCCAGCGCCTCGGCGAAAGCCTCGACGTGCTCCGCGCGCATCGTGAGGCCGGCCGCCACGCGGTGGCCTCCGAAGCGGGTCAGGTGCGCCGCCGTGGCCGAGAGGCCGGCGTGCAGGTCATACGCCGGGATGCTGCGGCCGGACCCCTTCGCCTCCTCCCCATCCCCGGCGATCAGGACGACAGGCCGGCCGTAGCGCTCCACGAGCCGCGAGGCGACGATGCCGATGACGCCCTCGTGCCAGTCGGGGCCGTGGAGGACGTACGCGCGCCGGGCCCGCCACTCGTCGTCGGACGCCTCCACCTCGTCGATCGCCTCGCGCAGGATGCCGTCCTCGACGGCCTGGCGCTCGCGGTTCAGCGCCTCAAGCCGCTCGGCCAGCGCCCGTGCGCGGGGCTCGTCGGCGGTGAGCAGGAGCTCCAGCGCCGCGTCCGGGTGGCACAGACGGCCGGCTGCGTTGATCCGGGGCGCGAGCCGGAACCCGACGTCGGTGGACGACGCGTGCGCGCGGTCGACGCGGGCAACGGCCATCAGCGCGCGCAGGCCCGGCTTGGATGTGCGCTGCAGGCGCCGCAGGCCGGCTCGCACCAGCCCGCGGTTCTCATCGCGGAGCGGAACGACATCGGCCACCGTCGCGAGCGCGACCAGGTCGAGGTGCCGCTCGAGCTCGGCGGGGTCGCGGCCCGCGCGGCGGTGGAGCGCCTCGGCGAGCTTGAAGACCACGCCCGTCCCGCACAGCTCCGGGAACGGGTACTCCGACGGGCGGGTGCAGACGCGCGTGCAGTCCGGAAGGGCGGCGCCCGGCCGGTGGTGGTCGGTCACGATCACGTCCATCCCGAGCGCCTGCCCGCGCGCGACCGCGTCGACGGCGGTGATGCCGCAGTCAACCGTGACGAGCAGCCGGACGCCGTCGGAGGCGAGCCGCTCGACCGTCTCGACGGCCAGGCCGTAGCCCTCCTCGAACCGGCTCGGCAGGTGCGACTCGACGTTCGCGCCGAGCTCGCGGAGCACGGTGAGGGCGAGCGCGGTGGCGCAGATGCCGTCGGCGTCGTAGTCGCCGTGGACGCAGATCCGCTCGCCGGCGGCGATCGCTCGCTCGATGCGCGTGCACGCCGCCTCCATGTCACCGAGCAGCATCGGGTCATGGAGCGCGCCGTCCTGATCGAGGAACGCCCTGGCCGCCTCGGGCGTCCCGTGCCTGCGGCGGATGAGCACCTCGGCCGTCGTCCGGCTGACCCCGAGCGCCTCCGCGAGCCGGGCGGCGTCCTCTGGAGGGCACGGCTCGACGAGCCAGGGGGACGGTGGCGCGGCCATCCGGCCATGCTATGGGGGGCCTCGGACGTGGCCTATCCTGCCGCGATCGATCGCACGGCCGACCTCCACATGACGGTCTGGGGCGACGGCCCGCGGGCCGTCCTCGTCCACGGCAGCATGAGCTTCGGCGAGCTCGCATTCTCGGAGCAGCGATCGCTCGGCGAGCGCTGGCGGATCGAGCTCGTCGACCGGCGCGGATACGGTGAGAGCCCCGACCGGTCGGGCCGGGTCGACTTCGATGAGGACGCGCGCGACCTCGCCGCGCTCCTGGACGAGCCCGCCCATCTCGTCGGGCATTCCTACGGCGGGATCGTGTGCCTCTTGGCGGCGGAGCTTCGGCCGGAGGCGGTTCGTTCGTTGACCGTCATCGAGCCGCCCGCGTTCGCCGTCGCACGCGGCAACCCGACGGTTGAGGCGGTCATCGCCGCGATCGAAGGCCACTACGCGGCCGGTCAGGCGCTGGCCGAGGAGGCGTTTCTGGACGGGTTCCTGCGCGCCTGGGGCTTCGAGCAGCTTCCGCCCCGGAAGCTCGCCCGGCGGGCCAGGCGCGGCGTCCGCTCCTCGATGACGGAGCTCTTCCCGTGGGAGGCGGAGATCCCGCTCGACGGGCTTGCGGCCGCCGGCGTGACCGTGCTCGTGGCCCGCGGAGCGTGGGACGAGGTCGAGGCGGGCGCGCGCGAGCTCGCCGGGACGGCGTTCGCGGCGGTTTGCGACGTCCTCGTGGCGCGGCTGCACGCCGAGGAGGCCGTCTTCCCCGGTGCTGCCCACCAGCCGCAGCTCCTCGGCACGCCGTTCAACGACCGGATCGAGGCATTCTGGAAGGCGGCGTCAGAGCCGGCCTGAGCGCACGATCGATGCCACGAGGACGAATCCCAGGCCGGCGGCGACGATGAAGCCCGCCAGTGCGAGCACATGGATGCCGAACACGTGCCAGCCGCCGTTGGCCGAGATCCCGATCAGCGACGAGCCGACGATGGTCGCCGCCATGACGATCGCGATCACGAGCCGGTTCGCGACGACGTCGGCCTGGCTCGTGAGGAGGTCGAGGCCCTTGTGCCGGAACGCCACCTCAACCTCGCCGTCGCGGAACTGCTCGAGCGTGTCGTGCACCTGGTACGGCAGCTCCATGAGCATGCGGGTGTAGCTCTCGGCCCCCTCCCACCCCTGCTCGGCCAGCCTGCGCGGCGAGTAGCGGCGCTGCACGAGCTCGGCCGCGTACGGCTCGGCGACCTCGAAGACGTTGAAGT